>CADBPM010000067.1 GCA_902796595.1 uncultured Lachnospiraceae bacterium
ATAATTTCGTTTACGATAAACGTCGCCGAGAATTATTGCTGGATAGAGCAAGCTCTATCCGCAATTATTTTCTTCGCTTACTATAAATATCTTTGAAGCATACAATAACTTAAGATTGTCTGCATTCTTTATAAAATAAAGTGTCGTAAGCCGTTCACTTACGAAACCTGCATACCTGTTGTAATAATCTGTTAATCCATCCTCTCTTGCCGGGAGATTTCCATTAAGTCCGTATTTTATATCAATTCTCTTTTCCACTTCAAAAAGCAAAGGAAACATCCATGAATAAAAGTCATTTAGGATATCTCTTCTTAAAATATACATATTGCTGGCATAAAATATCTTGTCAGAAAATATTTTCTTTGAAGCTTCATAATACTCAGGCGACATATCGGACAGCACATCCAGCATAACAGGATAAACATCTGGAATATGCCTCTTTAAGTAATCTTCATACACAGAGATATTTGCTAGTGTCGGAAGAGGAAGCACCGCATCAAAATCTTCCTTTGCAAGCCTTATTGCTATTGATGTAAGGTCCTCAAACCTCCGTCTATAGTGGCAAAATCCGGTATATTTTGAACAGGTATTTTTCCAGGCCCAATATGCACCGGTCATTTCACAATATCTTTTATTTTTTTCTGAAATATTATCTCCTGTATCATCCTGCAGATCGCATATTTTTTTATCCGTCAGAGCTGCCCCCACCTGTATGGGTTTTACAAATGGTGACAATGTATCCTCATTCTTTAAAAGACCCTTATCATATATGCTTTTTGCCATATATACAGTCATAAAATCATTTTTCAGAGCATTTTCCACGAATTCAAAATCAAGTCCCTTACTCTTATAAAGTTCTTTAAAATATATCTCTTTAAGGGCATTATCAAGAACAGAATTATAAAGGATAAGGTCAGTAAATCCATTCTCAACAAGGAACTTATTGGCCAAATAGTTATATTTAGCCGAAAATGCAACTATTACAAGTATTCCATCATCAAAATTTTTAAGAAGCTTTTTTCGGGCATTAAAGTCGAAACAGGTGGCATCTGGTTTATCTGATACCAGATCAAAAACAATCTCATATATCTGCAATCTACCCTTAAGGATAAATCTAAGGTATTCCTTAATTCTTGCAGCATAATCCGACTGTCCAAATATAAGAACCTTGTCTTTTACTTTTAATACCCTCTCTGCTTCTTCGTTCATGCGCCTACCTTACTCATTGTAAAATCGTATATTTTCTTCCCCACCGTTTCAGTATCACCTGCGTCAGTAAATTTTTTGTTTTTATCAACAGCTTTCTCCTCTGCAGACTTTTCTATCTCTAAAAATTCATCTTCGACAGGTTCATCGACTTCCTTTGTAACAAGATGCCCTTTCCCACCATTTTCTCCTCGTCTTATAACTTTTTTTCCTGCTGCCCTAAAAAGCCATTCAACAGAAGATGCATCACCGTAATAAATATCAGAAATTCGCATTGCTGCATACATTGACGGAGACAGATCCAGAATTCCTGTTTTCTCTTCTAAAAAAGTACGAAGAATATCATCATAAACACGTATAAGTCCTGGTCTCATCGAAAGCAGGGTTGAGCGTGTAAGCGGATGTGGTCTCCACACCGGAAGGAAATTCTTTTCTTTGCAAAGTTCAAAGAAAGAAAGCAGTTTTTTAAAATATTCATCTCCTGTTGCCCTTAAAAGAGCTCCTACAGATGTATTCAAAAATATCGTAAGAACTGGAGCTTTTTCGTTAATAATCTTTTTCCACTCATCAAAAACTGGTGTATTTTCGTCATTCATATGAAGGACTCTATCGTATTTGGGCGAACCAAAACCATGGATTTTATCCTCAAGCATCCTCCTGTCACAAGTAAGTGCGTTCTCTTTAAAAAACTTTGTCAACTCATTTACAAAGATTTTTTCCATGTCCTCATCCTGAACAAAGGTAAGGTCTGAATTAAAAACTCCATCTGTAGTTACCATATGCGTCATACCTGCTATAGCATCAGGATCATCCGGAGGGACTTTTCCAAGCACATAATATGGTACATATACAAGACAGTCTGTATATTTCTTTAATTCAGAGGAATAAAAAGCAGGGTGGACAGATGTAACATAATTGTTTTTATCATAAGGATTATGAATGAAAACTACATCTGGCTTTTCATCTGGGATAGAATACTCCTGCCAGCTGGTTATTGGTACATAGTCAGGGTACTGATCTCCTTCGTAATGCATCTTGGCAAAGGTTCCATCCGGGTTTCTATCAAAGTACGGGATAGGGATAACATAATCATCAACATCTGGGTCTCTGTGTGCTGCCATCCAAATACTCTCCAAGGAATCCCACATAGAAACCTTGTAAGGTAAAAATACAACCTGCTTTCTATCTTTTGGAAGGTCGTACTCTATGCCTTGTCTTGCGCTTAAAAGGACTGCCTTTACCTTCTTTGAAAGTTTATGAAGTTTTGTCTGCTCTTCATTTTCAAATAAAGACATCTGGTATATTAGTTCACAGTAGTCTTCCAGAGAATGGATTATATCCTTTGGGTTTGACTCTTTATATTTATCCTCGATGAAGTTGCCAAGCTTTATGGCAAGCTCCTGACACTCTGGGGCATCTACTCCTTCTGGAAAACTTCCATCCTTATCTATAAGGGTATTTATCTCGATGAGCTGATCTATCATTTCAAGCAGCTCTTTCTTTTTAATTCTCATACTTCAAATACCCCTTCCGCAAATCATCTGAATATCAAAGGTCTGTTTGTCTCCTGATATTTAGATTAATACATATATTGTGCGGTAAATATATACTTTTATTGCACATCTATGTATTATATCGTCATCAACCTTAAAATAGTTTAGCACTATATAAAAAATTTTGCAATACATGGATAACAGGATATTTTATATTTTTAAGAATAGACCGCTAAATATCTCTGTGTTGTAAATATATATATTTTTCGCATAGATGTTTTAGACCTCATAGCCACAGCGAAAAGAGCCGGATTTTTCCAACTCTCGTTGTTCTATATATATTTAGTTCTGCCAATGGTTATATATTGATACCCCGTGCGTTTATAGGTCGATTTTGCAAGGTATTGCACTGATAAGTGTGAGAATCAGGAAGTAAAAAATGTTATACTACGATACAAGAGTCAAAGACTTTGTTCATCAACCAACATCTTAGTATGAACAAAGATTTTAGGCTAAAAAATGGATGATATTGGGGGATATGATGTATACAAAAACTATAGAAATTAAAGATATACAATTTTACAATTCCGACGTGGGTTTCGGTCTTGTGGACATGATTGGCATTTCAAACGAGGTTTCTGCCGCGCAGGCACTTCATGCGGGTGGATGGACTCTTAGGAGGGCTTACGCCAAAGATTACTATGAGTCCATCCTTGCAAATGAAAGTGGAATATATACCAAAGATTTCCGAAATGTCCTTATCTATCGCGTGGATGTACCGGAGTTTGGAACTTACAGGGTATCTGTAAAATGCATGGCACCCTCTGGCGGCATAAGTGATATGGCCTTGTTTTCAGGCAGAAGAAATCTTTTTGATTCAGGTATAAATGTTCCTGAGGGCATTACCTATGAGAAAGATTTCTTCATAAATGTCACTCCTTACATTCCTGCACTTAGCTATGTTCCATGCGAGGAAAAGGCAATATACATAAGTATCTGTGGTAAAAATGCAGGGCTTTCGCAGATCACCATTTCTAAAGAAGACTTTCCTGTACTTTACATGGCAGGCGACTCAACCTTAACCGACCAAAACGCGCTGACGCCCTTTTATCCTTATAAGAGCTGCGGAGGCTGGGCACAGTTTATGAGTCAATATTTTGAAAATATAGCGGTATGCAATTACGCTCATTCAGGGCTCACTTCGAACTGCTTTTTAGATGACGGTCATTGGGACATTTTAACAAGGTTTCTAAAAAAGAATGACATCGTAATGATACAGTTTGGTCACAACGACCAGAAGAGGCGAAATCTTGCTGCTTTTACAGGCTACCTTAACAGCCTCCGCTGGTATATTAAAAAAATCCGCGAATTTGGGGCAATCCCGATAATATGCTCCCCGATAAGCCGTATTCCTTTTTGGGATGATGAGACAAAAAAATACTGTTCCCTTCTTTCCGATCACGCTTTGGCGGCAAAAAAGGCAGCGGACGACCTTTCTGCTCCTTTTATAGACCTTCATACTCTTACCTTTGACAGGTGGGTTTCATTAGGTGAAAATGATGTGCATGACTATTTTTGCGACTCAACTCATACCAATGAGTACGGCGGCAGACTTATTGCTCGAATTGTGGCAAATGAGATCAAACGTCAGAAGATCACTCCATTAACTGATTACCTTTGTTACAGAACTTTACCTCCTTTTACTCCTGATATGGATACAAAAGAAGTTCCTGTTGAACCTGCCGGCTTTAACATGTTTGATATTAAGCCACCTTACATGGATATTAAAGACATACCTCAATATGAGGGCATAAAAAAGGCTTTTAAGGCAGGCTTGCTTGACCCCTGCATCATGCACCTGCATCCTGAAGACTCTTTGCCACGCGCTCAAGTGCTTATGCCGCTTTTTAAGGCTTTAAGGCTTGAAGGGAGCCGACCTTATCATGGTAAATATGTGGATATTAACCGTTACGAATGGGATTCTTCCTTTATAGAAAGATGCATAAAAGAAAAGCTTATAGATGAAAATACAATTAAAAACGACCGTTTCAGACCTGATGATCCTCTCACAGCCCTAGAATTTGCCTCTTTATGTGAGCGTGGACTTATAAAGGATATCAAAAAAAGAGAGATAGATTTAACTGCTTCCTTTACAAAAGCAAAAGAAGATAATATCATCCCCCACGATACAGGTGAAAATGATATTCTCTGCAGGGCTGACATATATTCAGGGCTTGCAGAAGTTTCAGATTTACTTGGAAATGAAGATAAGGCTCTCCCAAAAGACGCTGAAATTCATCCCGTATAAGACAATGCCCCTTAGGATCTAGTTTTCCTAAGGGGTATTTTTTACTTTATATATGTTTCAAATGGGGAAAGCTTTACTTTTATTTTTCCTTCATCAGTAAGAACACTTGTTTCCTGTTCTATGTCACTCTCGTTCATAATAACGAGCTTGCCTGATGCAGGATAATAGGCACATTCACAATCTGCGTTGTCTGTAAGATACTTTGTTTCTGTAAGGGAATCACCCTTTGCATATATCATGAGATTTAAAAGCATTCTTGTGTTTGCATTATTCAGGTTGAAAGAGGAAAGATAAATACCTTTACCCTTGCCAAAGTCATGAATGGCTATCTTAGGCAGACCATTTTCACTAGCAAGCACTCTTGCCCTGCCATCTGTAAGCATCACTTTTTCCTTTTCTCTAACACAAGAACCAGCTGGAAAAAGACCCGGAATTTCCTTTACATCAAATTTCCACCTTCCATGACAAATTCTCCCTCCTCTGTCCACATCTACGCCAAGGACAGGGGCCATACGAAGGAAATTTTCATATCCCGATACAGCAGATGGCTCATTTACGCCTATAAATATTCCACCTTCAGAAGTCCATTTAAACAATGTTGATACAAGATCTTCATCTTTCCATGCATCGCCGCCGCTCCATGCATCGCCCTCTCTGCCTGCATTTATAACAATGTCGACGTCATTTAGAGCACCATTTTTAACATCCTCGAAATTTATAAATCTTACATCCACAGGAAGCCCTGCGAGCGCCTCGTTTATATGGATGAGGTCATGCATGTAAGTCTCATGGAAATGTCCTGAAAGGGTCCAGCTTCTAAGCTTTCCCCAACTGTGCAGCACAGCCACCTTGTATGGCAGAGTATAAGTCGCTCCCTCTGTGTGAAATGTTTTTATAAGTCTGAATTCATCTGCCACCTTCTCGATGTAATCATTGAATTCATCCTCGCCTTCTACAAGATGCAGATAGCCTCCAAGCCCTATCCTGTCAACCGGCTGCCTTAAAAGAGCCCTTCTCACTCTGTTCCAGTAAACTGCCGCATCTGCCGCAGGATGGCCGCCTTCAGAAAACGTCGGAGCACCGCCAAGTCCTGTCGGGAAAAGATAAGGGTGAAGACGAAGCTCATGTGTTTCTGCCTTGGCACCTGCACAGAGTCTTGCCTCGAAGCCCGAGAAAACGCACTTTATAAGTCCATCAAAACCAAACTCCGTAAATCTGTCACCGTATGGCTCCACTCCTACCCAGCTGTCATCGTAAAATACGTATGCTTTCTTTCCGTAAGCATGGACTATTTCAACCAGCTTTTTGCCAAAAGACACCACAAATTCATTTGTAAAGTCCATGTAGTCAAGCTGCTTTTTAGTCGGAGGCATGTGTGTCACATGATTATAGCCCTTATTTACAAAGTCATCGCTGGTAAGCTCATAGCCGTATTTCTGTTTAAAGAGGTTTAGCGCAAGCGGACTTACTGTGAAGTCGTAACTTGCCCAGTCGGTAAAAAGATTTCTGTTCTTTTCATCAGACCCCCATATCCACACAAAATTGTAGAACATGGAAGTAAATCTCACTACGTCTGTATCAGGGTGGTCCTTGCACCATGCATCCATCCAGCTAAGAAGATATTCCTGTGCCTCCTCTCTTCTTGGATCAACCGGTATCAGATGCTCGCTTGTCCAGCTGTTTGTGACATGATTATACATATTTATTTCTTCCCACTTGCGGTAGGCAAGAAAATTTACAGTGTATTCATGGAAAGGTCTTACTGTCTTGATAACGACATTTCCCGATTCACGTTCATAGTTCCAAAGTCTCCTTGGAACTTCTTCATTTGCGGTCCTGTCAAACACCTGCCAGAGGTCTGTAGATTCTTTTGTCTGATCTACCTCAAACTGCTCGGTAAAGTATCCGTCTAAAAGATGGATACTTAAAAAATCACCATCCGCAATCTTTGGCATACTCTGCAAAAAAGAATGCTGCACGCAGGAAGGATGCTCTTTTACCCATTCATTGTGCCCTCTTATGATACATATAGTTGAATATATGTCATATCCGGCATCAATAATCTCTGGAGACAGTTTTGTACCGTCACTGTCTCTTATAACATCCGCTCCCCACTTCTTTGCCATGTCAAGTGTCAGTTTTTCGTATCCTGCTTCACCGGGCAGGGTAAAGCTTCCTTTCATTTTCTCTGACATGTTTTTTCCTTCTTCTTATCTAAGTATCATTTAAGCAAAACCCCCACACCCATGCCCAAAGGCACAGGCGCGGGGGATGCAGCGTCAGGCTTTGCCTGATATGCTCTCTGCCAGTCACGCGTTAGCGTTTTTCATGACCGGCTAGTCCTTTATTGCAGTAATTACTTAATATGTGTAGAAAGTCCTTCATCGTAGGCGGCTTTTCTTCCATCTATAACTTCTTGATAACCATCATCAAGATACTTCTTTGAAAGTTCATCATAAAGAGCATCAAATTCTTCAGGCTTGCACATGGTAAGCTGATCTCTGTATACTGCATAGTTTGCATAAAGTGTCTGTGCATTCTCTGCTTCAGCTTCGATAGCTGTTGAGAATAGACAGTCGGAATTTGCATAACCTGCATCAAATACTTTTACCTGACCGTAATAGTTATCAATGATATCCTGTGTGAAATCTTCAGGAATTCCCTGAGGTACAGCAGCCTTGATATCATCTTCGATAGTTCCGAGACTCTTTACAGCATTTACAAAGCACCAATAATCTACGTTGTTGTTGAAACCCTGCTTCTTGTCGCCATTGTAGTCTGCTACCATTACAGGCTTGCCATCTTCGCCTACAGTATAATTTTCACCTTCGATACCATACTGCATTGTCTTAAGGTTCTCAGGCTGGCTGAGCCATTCAAGATACATCATAGCTGCCTTTACCTGATCAGCTGAAGCTGAATGTGAGAAACCAAGGATACCACCGAATGGGTTGCCTGCTCTGTAGGCTGTTGAGGACTTGCCTGTTGTAGGGTCATCATCCTCTACATAGCCTGGGCATACAACTACACCAAGGTCTGCATCAGGTTCATTTGCATAAAGTGCATTGAGCCAATCCATTGTTGATGAAATGTATCCGCCGTATTCAAAGGTCTTGCCATTTGTAAATGCAGCCTTTGCTGTCTCAGCATCGATCGTGCTGTATTCAGGGTCCTTGAGACCAAGGTTGTAAGCTTCGTTTTCTCTCTTAAGGAAGGTCTTCTGAGCTTCTGTTGAAAGAGCAGGAATGTTGTAATCACCGGTTGTAGCCCAAAGCACTTCATCCTGTGGATATGTTCTGTAGCTGTGGTTCTGATCTGCGCCTGCGCCTGCTATCTTCTGTCCGCCAAGAGGATGCTCTGCGATTCCGGCATCCATGATTTTCTTCATTGCTTCTTTCTTTGCTGCCCATGTCTGTGGATATTCATCTATACCCACCTTCTTAAGCCAATCTTCACGGTAGAATGTTATAAATGTATAGGTTGTGTTCCACCAGCTTCTCATGCCATATACAAAATAGTCATCATCGCCGACATTTATATATTTGTCTGCGCCTGAATCTACCATATTCTGCCAGTAGGTAGGTGCAACCTGCTTGAATTCTTCTATATCGTATGGCTGAAGATATCCGTCATTCATCCACTGAGTAAGTTTTGGATAGTCATACTCGAAGCAGAGTGTAGGAAGGGTATCTGCTGCTGCAAGAAGTGAATAGTCTGTAAGAACATCTGAACGAGTAATTCCTACATACTTTACTGTGATATTGTATGGAGTACCAAAATTATCCTGAACCCACTTTGTCCAGTAATTGTTTGTTACATCCGGAACGCCTTCAACACCTCTGTCATAAACAGGAATTTCGATGGTAACATTTTCATCAAATGGCTTCCAACTTGCAATTCCTGCTTCTCCTGAAGCGGTATTGGAAGCAACGCTTGAAGATGCCTTCTCTGAAGATGCACTTGAAGCTTTTGACGAACTTGTTGCTGTAGCAGATGAATTTGTGACAGTGCTTCCCTCTGATGCCTTTGAGGACTTGGCACTGGCAGCAGAACCGCAGCCTGTCAGTGAACTTGCTACCATTGCTCCTGTAATCGCAAGAGCTAGTGTCTTTTTAAGAGCGCTTTTTTTCATTACCGTAAACCTCCTGGTTTTGTTATAATATCCCACCCCGGGGACAATTATCTTTATCCTTTAACTGCACCTACCATAGCTCCTTTTACAAAGTATTTCTGGAGGAATGGATAAATGCAGATTATAGGTATAGTTACAAACATGATCGATGCTGCCTGGAGTACTTCCGGCGTACTTGTTATCGTTGTAGCCTCGGAAAGAGAGGTTGTCTGGGCCTCCGTAGCAGAAGCAACCATCTGGTAAAGCTTGTACTGCGCCATTTTAAGCGAATCAGTATTGATATAGTACATGTTGTCTGAATATGCATTCCAACGGCCTACTGCATAGAAAAGTGAAAGTGTTGCAATGATAGGCTTGGAAAGCGGAAGTGCTATCTTCCGCAAGATCTGGAAGTTTGTTGCTCCATCAAGGAAGGCTGACTCTTCAAGTGAATCCGGAAGATTGCTCTGGAAGTAAGTCTTCATGATAAGCATGTTATAAGGCGAATAGATAAGCGGGAGGATAAGAACCCACATAGTATCCAAAAGGTGAAGGTCCTTCATAAGGAGATATGAAGGGATAAGACCCGCTGAAAAGTACATAGGGAACATAAGTAAAAATGTAAATAAGTACCTTCCCTTAAGTCTCTTCTTTGAAAGAGGATATGCTGCACAAGTACATACTATCATTCCCAAAAGGGTAAAGATTATAGTAACAAATGCACTGTATCCCATTGCGTAGGTCATGCTGCCGTCTTCAAAAAGCGATGTATATGCAGCAAATGTAGGGTCTACCGGTAAGAAGAAAACCTTCTTTGCGATAACTGCATTATTTCCGGAAATTGATTTTGCCGCAATATGTATAAATGGTATGATACAGGTCGCGCAGAGGATACCTATAAAGATCATCACTAAAAGGTCCCCTATTGTAAATTTGCTTATTGCTCTGCTGCCGTCGCCTGCATTATTTTCCTGTTCTTTATTTTTTCTGCTCACGATAATACCTTCTTTTAAATGTACTTGCTGATACTTAAAGGAGTCCATCCTCACCAAGCTTCTTTGCTATCTTATCAGCTGCGATTACCAGTGCAAGTCCTACAAGTGACTGGAAAAGACCTACAACTGTTGCCTCACTGAACTTACCGCTTTTTATACCATGCTGGTAAATGTATACAGCCAACTGGTACTGGAAATCCTTAACCTGTGTATTTCCAAGCGCTGTAAGTCTTTCAAGGTTACTTCCCATAACACGTCCAAGATTCATGATAAGCATTGTAACTATGGTACCCTTGATTCCAGGAAGTGTTATATAAAGCGTTCTCTGCCATTTTGTAGCACCGTCTATCATAGCTGCCTCATAAAGCTCACCGTTGATACTTGTTATTGCTGCAAGATAGATGATAGTGCCCCATCCCATTGTCTGCCATACATTGATAAGCAAGTATGTTACAGCCCAATGCCATTTTTCTGTAAGGAAAGGAATACCTTCTGTAATAGCTCCCATCTTCATAAGAGCCATATTTACAAGACCTGTTGAAGGGCGGAACATCGTATATGCTACAGAACCGATAACTGCCCATGAAAGGAAGTGAGGCAGATAAAGGATCGTCTGTGAGACTTTCTTATATGTCTTGAATCTCAGTCCGTTAAGCATAAGGGCTAAGATGATAGGCATCGGAAATCCGATAAGAAGATCCAGCACATTAAATACTATCGTTGCTCCAAGAGACTCCTGAAAGGCTCTTTGCGTAAAGACCTTCTTTATGATATCAAGCCCTACAAACTTACTGCCTGCCCATCCTCGCGCCGGTTTGTAGTTGTAAAAGATCATCCTCATGCCCGGATATGATGCGTAGTTAAAAATTATAACCATTGCCAACGGGATCATCAAAAGGATATATAACTGCCAGTCACGTTTCCACGCTTTCTTAAAACTGTCTAAGCGTGATACCTGCCCTGCGGTATCCACAACTGCCTTCTGTCTTGCCATTTAAGTAAAGCCTCCTCCTTACTGAATATTCAGGAACTTTTTAAATTTTTATGATTTATATTGGTTTTATTTTATGTTTTTTTGTCTATTTTTTCATTTCATTTAAGCTTTAATACTATGCAGTTTCGCTTATTATTTATTCCTGTTTACAAAAAAATAGCTATTTTACCTTCAGTAAAACAGATTTTTTTAGTAATATTGTCTGATGTAAGGGCTTTCAATATTTAAATCATTTTAAACTATTTTAAATAAAAGCTATAAAAAGACTTGGAAATGCACATTTTTCTCTTTACTTAGTGATTGTGTATATTGTATAATTTACCCGAGTTATATCAAGGAGGCATAGTTAAAATGTCTAAAGTAAAACAGATTTCCGTCGAACTTCGCAGTTATGACCTTCCGGAATATTTTCCGGTGCTTCTATTAACAGGAGAGCAATGGCGTATTTCCGACATTCCCGCCGGAACGCATCATTTCCACAACTGCCTTGAAATAGGGCTTTGCGAATCCGACAGCGGCAAAATGGAATTTCAGGATGAATGTATACCTTTTCATGCCGATGATGTAACTATCGTAGGAAGCAATATCCCACACACCACTTATTCCTCACCGGGCACTGCAAGTAAATGGACATATATTTTTGTAAATATCCCTTCTCTCCTTGAACCGCTTTTTCCGCTGAACGCACTTGAACACAGTGATGAACTGACAGATATGCTTCACAATTTTTACGCAGTTATGCCTAAAGGCAAGTACCCTGATATATACAACCTTGTTACGGCTGCTATTTCCGAATTAAAGAACAAAGAAAGCAACTACGAATTTTCATTCAGAGGACTTATGATGTCATTTATCGTAAGGCTTCTGCCTGTTTATAAAAAAAACATTACACTTACAGGTGACTGTCCGCGTGAAAATGCACTGGTCATAGCACCTGCGATAAACTATATTGATGAACATTATATGCAGGATTTTACAATGGAAGACCTTGCAGAAATGTGCAACCTGTCACCTTCGCATTTCAGACGCGTCTTTACAGCTATAGTTGGTGAAGCACCTTTAAAATATCTGAACCACATAAGGATCCAGAAAGCCTCGGTATTGCTTAGAACTACCGAGCTTTCCATCCTTGATATTTCCGATGAGGTCGGATACAATTCGCTGTCCAGTTTTAACAGGCATTTTCTTGAAGATTTCGGCGAAGCGCCGAGAGAATGGCGTAAGAAAATTATCGCTCCTCACCCCTGCAACATCATGAAATTTGCAGGTTGGATGGTACCTCCAAAGATACTTGAAGCAAGAAATGAACTTATGAGTAAGGGATAGGACCCGATATTGCAACAAAACCCCCTTTGAATGCCATAAAGGCACCAAAAGGGGGTTTTATTAGTTTTCTCCGGAATATTTTGACTTTTCCTTCAGTCTGCTCAAAGCTCTTGCGATTGAAGCCTGAGTTCTGTAATATTCCTGAATACTCTGTTTCTGACGCAGGCGCTCTTTTGCTCTGTCAAGAGCCTCCTGCGCACGAAGCGCATCTATTTCGTCCGGCTGTTCGGCAGTATCAACTATCATAACAACTCTGTTATTCATAACTGAACACATGCCGCTTCCGACATAAGCATGAATCAGTTCACCTTCAGCAGTGGTAAAATGGCAGTCACCCGGTTCGATTGCCATGACCATATTTTCATGGTGAGCCATAATACCTATCTGTCCCTCCGGCTGCGGAACCACTATGTCTGTTGCATAGCCATCGTAGAAGATACGGTCCGTCGTATAGATCTTAAGGTAAAACTGTGAAGCCATTCAAGTCACCTCACTTTAATGTTTCGGCCTTAGCCTTCACATCTTCTATCGTACCGACGTTAAAGAACGCTGCCTCCGGATATTCATCCATTTCACCATCAATTATTGCCTTAAAGCCCTTTATAGTATCCTGAAGCTTTACATATCTTCCTGGAACACCTGTAAAGTTCTCTGCTACAAAGAATGGCTGTGAAAGGAATCTCTGAATCTTACGGGCTCTTGCTACTGTAAGTTTATCTGCTTCCGAAAGTTCTTCCATACCAAGGATTGCAATGATATCCTGCAGTTCCTTATACTTCTGAAGCATTTCCTGTACTTTTCTTGCTGTCTCGTAATGTTCCTCTCCTACCACATCCGGTTCAAGTACACGGCTTGTACTTCCAAGAGGATCGACAGCAGGATAGATACCCTGCTCAACAATCTTTCTTGAAAGAACTGTAGTGGCATCAAGATGGGTAAATGTTGTTGCAGGAGCCGGATCGGTAAGGTCGTCCGCGGGCACATATACAGCCTGTACACTGGTTACAGAACCGTTCTTTGTAGATGCGATCCTTTCCTGAAGTTCACCGACATCAGTTGCAAGTGTAGGCTGATAACCAACTGCTGAAGGCATACGTCCAAGAAGTGATGAAACCTCGGAACCAGCCTGAACGAATCTGAATATGTTATCTATGAAGAGGAGCACATCGCTCTGCTTTTCATCTCTGAAATATTCAGCCATGGTAAGTCCGGTTTCCGCAACTCTCATACGGGAACCAGGCGGTTCATTCATCTGTCCGAATACAAGTGCAGTCTTTTCGAGAACTCCACTTTCCTTCATTTCTCTCCAGAGATCGTTACCCTCACGTGAACGCTCTCCAACACCTGTAAATATTGAATATCCACCATGCTCGGTAGCGATATTTCTGATAAGCTCCTGAATAAGTACGGTCTTTCCTACACCCGCACCACCAAAGAGACCTATCTTACCACCTTTTGCGTAAGGTGCCAAAAGGTCGATTACCTTGATACCTGTTTCAAGTATCTCTGATACAGGGCTCTGCTCCTTAAATGGCGGCGGGTCCCTGTGAATAACCCATTTTGGTGAATCTGTAAGCGGCTCACCATCGTCTATAGTCTCTCCAAGTACATTGAAAAGCCTGCCAAGAGTTTTTTCACCAACAGGAACTGAAATACCTTTTCCTGTCTGGACTACTTCCATATCTCTTGAAAGACCTTCGCTCGCGGAGAGCATGATACAGCGGACCTTGTTATCACCCAGATGAGCTGCTACTTCCATAACGCACTTTGTGCCGTGATTATTTACGACAAGCGCGTCCTTGATCATAGGAAGCCCTTCTTCATCCGGAAAAAGAACATCGACAACAGGTCCCATTACCTGAATAATCTTTCCCTTGTCCATTTATCTCTATTCCTGTTTATTCTGCTGCGACCTGGCGCCTGCGACTACCTCAGTTATTTCCTGAGTTATGGCACCCTGACGCACTCTGTTATATTCTATCGAAAGTTCGCGTAACATATCTGCCGCATTATCGTTGGCATTCTGCATAGCCGACATTCTGGCATTCTGCTCAGAGCAGAAACTTTCTACTAAAGCACCAAAAACAAAGCCGACAAGATAGTTTGGAATAACCCTGTCAAAAACAGCCTTTATGCTTGGCTCCATGGTTATTTCTTCACCACCCAAAAACTCTTTCGGGATATTTGCAAGGATCTTCTTTCTGTCGACAGGGAGAAGTCTCCTTGATTCTGCCTCAGTAACCATGCTGTTTACCATTCTCGTATAAACAATATCAATGGTATCCAGCTCTCCTGCCAAATACTTTTCAGTGATGTTGCTGATTATCCTCCTTCCTCTGTTAAGAGAAGGATCCTGCGCTGTATATCTGAAATGAGTATCGATAGGGATACCCTTTCCTTCAAAATACACGCGACCTACCTCACCTATGACGAACAGGGTATGTTCACCAGGAGTCGCAAGCCATTCATCTGCCATTTTAAGTATATTGTGGTTATAGGCACCTGCAAGTCCCTTATCTGCCGTAACGATTATAAGACCTTTTTTACGTTTATCCTCCGGTATCTCGTCGATATCCTTTAAGAATATATGCTCAACCTCCGGACTGTGTCTTATAAGTCGCTCTATGGTAGTCTGAAGAGTGTAGAAATACGGCTCGGTATCAGCAAGCTCTTTCTTAGCTTTGCGAAGCTTAGTAGAAGAGATAAGGTACATGGCGTTCGTTATCTTACGCGTCGCCTCGATACTTCCGATCCTTTCCTTTATCTCTCTTGCGTTTGGCATTTATACACTTCCTACGTTTCTTTCCGGCTCACCGGATGGAGTCGCCTCATTTTTATCAGCGGATGCACCTAAATACTGATCTCTGAAATCTGTAGCATAGGTTATGATCTTTTCCTTGATATCATCCGAAAGAGAACCTAACATTTCTATCTCTTCTCCGATCTCAGGATGCTTTTCTTTGAAGAATGCAAGCATCTTTGTTCTGAAATCTCTGATATGCGGCATATCAACAAGAAGGAATACTCTTCCGGTTGCTGCAACAAGTGTGATAACCTGATCTACCATTGAATAAGGATGACCTAAAGGCTGCTTTAAAAGTTCCATAAGACCCTTGCCGTATGCAAGCTGGCTCTTGGTAGCTTCATCAAGGTCGGACGCAAACTGAGTAAATACTGCCATTTCACGATACTGAGCAAGGTCGATACGGATCGAACCTGATGCCTTTTTCATTGCCTTACTCTGAGCTGCTCCACCGACACGAGATACAGAAAGGCCAACATTTACGGCCGGTCTCTGACCCTCATTAAAGAGATTACTCTCAAGGAATATCTGTCCATCTGTGATAGAAATAACATTCGTCGGAATATATGCAGAAACATCGCCTGCCTGTGTCTCAATTATAGGAAGTGCTGTTATAGAACCGCCGCCCTGTTCTCTGGTAATACGCGCACAACGTTCAAGAAGTCTTGAATGAAGATAGAATACGTCACCAGGATAAGCCTCACGGCCAGGGCTTCTTCCAAGCAAGAGTGACAGAGCTCTGTATGCTACTGCATGTTTACTGAGGTCATCATATACTATAAGAACATCCCTGCCGTTGTACATAAAATATTCCGCCATAGCTGTTGCCGCATAAGGCGCAATGTACTGGAGTGATGAACTGTCGCTTGCAAAGGCGCTGACAACGATCGAGTATGACATTGCGTCAGCCTTTTCAAGTGAATTTACAAATCTTGCAACAGTAGATGCCTTCTGACCTATGGCGCAATAGATACAGATAACATTTTTACCTTTCTGGTTAATAATCGTATCTGCTGCTATAGAGGTCTTACCGGTCTGTCTGTCGCCGATGATAAGCTCTCTCTGTCCACGACCTATAGGGAACATGGAGTCGATAGAAAGGATACCTGTTTCAAGCGGCTGTGAAACAGAAACTCTGTCCACGATACCAGGTGCAGGATTTTCTATCGGTCTATGGTCATCCGGCTGGATGTCTCCCTTGCCGTCGATAGGATTGCCAAGAGCATCAACTACTCTTCCAAGGAAAGCATCACCTACAGGTACTTCCGCAGGTCTTTCTGTACGTCTTACTCTTGTTCCTTCAACTACGCTCTCAGTCTTTCCAAGAAGGATACAGCCGACAGAGTCCTCGTGAATATCCTGAACCATACCTTCAATGCCACTGTCAAACTCTATGAGTTCTCCGTACATGGCATGCTCGATACCTGCTATCCTTGCAATGCCATCTCCGACATAAGTAACAGTTCCTACTTCGGCTTCGCTGTTCTCAGGTGAAAAATCGATGAGTCTTGTCTTGAAACCAGCTATCTTTTCTTCAACATCTACATCATCAAGTCCTGTAAAAGTTCCTTCTTCACCATTATTTTTACGCTTGTTTCCATGGAGTTCCTTTGAGAGCTGATCCAGTCTCTTTTTGATACTCCAGTCGTACTCTCTCATGCCGACTCTGAGGATAAAACCTCCGAGCAGGCTCTTATCTTCCTTACACTCAAAAACAACATCTTCTGCATCTGTTGTTTTCTTGACAAACTCTTTTAATCTTGCAAGCTGAGTTTCATCCGGTGGTGTTACATAAAGAAGAACGGCATGAAGAGTATTTATCTCGTTATTATTTACCTGATCCAATTTTTTCTTCCTCTTCAGCTAAGAACTGCTCATAAAGGGCAGTATCGTTTTCTTCTCCACTATTTTTTACAAGAAGCTTTCTGGTTGCTTCTATAACAAAATCAGCCATCTGATTTTCGCTGTCGCGGAGCATCTTTTTATGCTCCTCTTCTATTTTGATATGAGCCTCATCCATAACGACCTGTGCCTTCTTGCCGGCATCCTCTACGATATGCTCATATTCAACCTTTGCTTCTTCTCTGGACTTCTCTTTTATTGCTTCTCCTTCAGCCTCGGCACCATCAATCATCTTCTGATACTGTTCCTTAAGAGCAAGCGCCTCTGCTCTGGCATCTTCAGCTTCTTTTCTTATAGCCTGATTCTTCTCATTTCTCTTTGCAATGATGTTGTTTACAGGTTTAAAAAGAAAAATCTTTATCAAAATATACCAGATCAGAACGTTAAGAGCCGTCCACAAAAGGGACCAATCTAACTTAAGCATTAGCTAACTCCTTTAAGAAATTACTTTAATGTGAAGATTATCATAAGGCCGATAACGAATCCGTAAATAGCGGTTGCCTCTGCAAGAGCTGCACCAAGAAGAAGGACTGTACGAATCTTATCTGTTGCCTCCGGCTGTCTTGCTGTTGCATCTGCTGCATGTCCTGTAGCTATACCAATACCGATACCTGCACCTACACATGCGATTGCTGCGATTCCAGCTCCAATTGCTAAACTACCCATTATTATTTCCTCCATAAAAAATAAAAGTTATCTTATGTACCCATACTCCAGACGAGTATTGTTAATCTGCTTCGCAAATTCTTTATGTCCTCAGACGCCTGACAGGCTGAATTAATGCAAAGCGTCAATCCATTATTCAGTAGCCTCATTAATGTAAAGTCCGGTCAGGAATACAAATACGTATGCCTGTATGAGTCCATCAAACACATCGAAATATGCACTTAATACTACCGGAAGTCCAACTGGTAAAACACACTCTATTATCTTCATGATAACAAAGGCACCTAGTACATTTCCGAAGAGTCGCATACACAGTGAAAGCGGTTTGATCACAATTTCAAGAACGTTGATAGGCGTAACTATCGCCATGGGCTGGGTGAAATTCTTAAGCCAGCCTCCAAATCCTCTTTTCTTGATTCCTGCTGCTTCAATGAGCACAATACTTATTATCGCGAGTGCTGCCGTTACATTCAGGTCCCTCGTCGGGGGCTTAAAGCCAAAGATACCTATAAGATTCGTCGCTCCCAAAAAAATAAGCAGACTTGTAAGATAAGGCACAAACCTGTGATTTTCAGGGGTAAGGATTTCTCTTGGTACACCCTGAAGCCATGTAACTGCTGCCTCCACCATCTGCTGCCTTTTACCTGGATTGTCCACAGTAAAACCGCGCGTAAGTATGATACTCAGCAGTACAAACACACCCATTATGATCCAGGTAACAAATACCGACTCGGATATATGGATTCCACCGAAGATTGGAATAACAAAAGCATCATTTATCTGCATTTCTTCGATGAGCCTACTGCCAATATCCATGTTTCCTCCTTTTCCGAGGCACACGTCGACACATATTTGTCCGTCGTAGTCTCTGTTTTTTTTATGAAATAATTCACGAAAAAACATAAATACATTGTCTTATGCACTTCTGTGATTTTTCATTACGTCTTATTATAAGTTCGTCATTTTCAAATGTCAAATTGCAAATTTGCAAATTTTCTAAAAAAATGATTGACATATTATTTTTAATGTGATATACTTATATTCGCTGTCAGAAATACAGCAAACAATTTAATAAATGTGTGTGTAGCTCAGCTGGATAGAGCGTCTG
>CADBPM010000068.1 GCA_902796595.1 uncultured Lachnospiraceae bacterium
ATAATTTCGTTTACGATAAACGTCGCCGAGAATTATTGCTGGATAGACTTGCTCTATCCGCAATTATTTTCTTCGCTTACTATAAAACATTTGTTTAGAGGTAGAACTACATGAATAGAGTATTTTTTCTTGAACTCATGAGAACTTATCAGAGTCACAAAGCTGCCAGCAGAGCTGCGTTTGCAAAACTCGGTCTGTCAGAAGGGCAGCCTCGTATCCTGTATACGCTTAAGAGGATTGATGGCTGTGTGCAGAAGGAACTTGCCTATTCATGCTGTATTTCGGAGGCAACACTTACTGTGATGCTAAAGAAGCTTATTGAAAAAAACTATGTCCGTAAGGAGACCGTTTTCATCAATGGAGGCAAGAGAGCTTATGCAATCTGGCTTACAGATGAGGGAAGAAAAAAGGCAGATGAGATAGAAAGCTTCACAGATAAGATAGATTTACAATGCTTATCGGGGTTTTCAGAGAAGGAAAAAGAGCAGTTATTTAATTATTTTGACCGCATTTGTGATAATCTGGGAAAAGCATAGTTTTAAGGACTATGCTTTCTTTTTTTCTTGATTTTTGTTGACCTTTATCTTTTTTAAGTATACAATCTATTATAGGAATATATCTTTTAAGGATAAACGAAGCCTAAGAAAGGCGGACATTTATGAAAAAAATCAATACGGGTAAGATATTGCACTATATGGGACTTGATCGAAAAAAAACAAGGATGCAGAATATAGCAGTTGCTATTTTGTTCATATCCTGTACAGTATATAGTATATTTGCAGAGAATATGGCTTTGGTATTTCCTGCCCCAGGAAACAGAGAAGCAGAAGTGATATTCATTCTTCGTGATTTTGCAACTTTGATACTTGCAGGAAGCTGTGGAACCTTTTACGGAGTGCTAAGCGTTTTTATTGGGTTTATTGTTAAGATGATAATGAATGGTTCAATAGCTTATATTACATCTGTACTTCTTCTTTCAGCACTTGCTATGGGAACTTTTGCACATAATAGATGGTTTGCCAGTCGCAAGAAGACAATACTGGCAATTTTGATCATGGGACTTATCATAGGTGTTGTCTGGGGAATTTTATTAGGCTTTTTAGGTGCATGGCATTATTCAGAATCGCTTGTTATAAATCTTATAGGTTATTTTTGGGGACCTTTGTTTGAGATACTTATCGCTGTTTTTATCTTGAAGTTTTTTTTCTTACGTGCTCCGCAAGAGACAGTCAGCCTGTTTCCGATGGGAAAATACTATAGAAAAAAGGAAGACGATAAAGAGGAAGGCGAACATGTTTCTAAGATTGGAAAAAAAGTTACATTGATAATACTTACAGAAATACTTGTGATATGTGTAGGAGTTATTGTTTTTTGTTCTTTTCTTTTTCCTTCATTGGTGAGATTTCTTGAAAAACATGGACCTTCGCAGACAGAAGTTACTGTTACACAGTCGCAGGAAGAGGATGCAGAATCTGAGGATAGTGATCTTTCTGTCGGAGTTAATACTCATGGAAACATTGGAGTGGCGTTTGTAGAATGGGTATTTGGCGCAGAATATGAGGATAGTTTGAGTATAAGAGCTATTCACAAATGGACATTAGCAGAAGGAAGATTTATAACTAAACTCTTATTACTATTAATGAATCTGGTAATTCCTATAGGGATGATAACAGACTATTTGATGCGTATTCTTGTAAGCATGCCTATTTCAGATATGGACAGGGTAATGTCTGAATTCTATTCAAATGAAGAAGCGAATGAGGACAGGTTAGAACAGTTAAAGTATTCTCTTGAAGAACTTGACATTTCGAGTAATGATGAGATTGAGGAGCTTTATTGTACTCTGCTTAAAACAGTAGAGGCAACAGGAGATTATGTAGAGCACAAGAGGATAGAACGTGAACTTGAGGAAAAGCTCTTGATCGCTAAGAAGTCCTCCGAGGCAAAGTCCAATTTCCTTTCAAATATGTCTCATGAGATCCGAACTCCAATAAACGCAGTATTGGGAATGGATGAAATGATCCTTCGTGAAACGAGAGAGGAGAATACGCATAAGTACGCAGTAAATATACAAAACTCGGGCAAATCACTTCTTTCTCTTATTAATGACATACTTGACTTTTCTAAGATTGAAGCTGGTAAAATGGAGATCACGCCAGTTGACTATGATCTTTCCTCTGTTATAAATGATCTTGTCAATCTATTGAAAAAGCGTGCAGAGGACAAGGGATTGGAATTTAGAGCTGAAGTAAATCCAGATATTCCATATTTGCTTCACGGGGATGATATAAGACTAAAACAGTGTATTACGAATATTTTAACAAATGCTGTCAAGTATACAAAGGAGGGCAGCGTAACTCTTAAGGTTGACTGCAGTCGTATAGCAGAAGCTCCTGATAAAATAAAACTTAAGATACACGTAAAAGATACAGGTATCGGCATAAAAGAGGAGGATATAAAGAAGCTTTACTCTCCATTTGAAAGAATAGAAGAAGAAAGAAACCGTACAATTGAGGGTACTGGACTTGGCATGAACATTACAAGACAGCTTTTATATCTTATGGGTTCGGAAATGAAGGTTGAAAGTGTTTATGGCAAGGGTAGTGATTTCTCGTTTGAGGTAAAGCAGGATATTGTCAAGGACGAGCCTATTGGAGACTTTACGGCAAGATTCAATAAAGAAGCTTCTAAGATGTATGAGTATAGGGGAAGTTTCTGTGCGCCGAAAGCTACAGTGCTTGTTGTTGATGATACAGAAATGAATCTGACAGTAATAGAGGGCTTACTTAAACAAACCTTAATTCAGGTTGAAACAGTAACAAGCGGCTATAAGCTTCTTGATATGGTGGTAAAGAAGCACTATGACATTATTTTTGTAGATCACAGGATGCCGGGGATGGATGGCATAGAAACGCTGAAAGCTGTAAGAAAGTTGCCTCTTGACAGAAACCTGAATGCAGATACACCATTTATAGCGCTTACCGCCAATGCAATTTCAGGAGCCAGAGAAATGTACCTTGAGGCAGGATTCAGTGATTACCTTTCAAAACCTGTAGATTCAGTGAAGCTTGAAAATATGATCATGGAGTATCTTCCGGATGAGCTTTTGCATCTTCCGGGAAGCCCTGAATATGAGATGGATCAGGAAAAGGTAAAAGTTCTCCTTCCGGCTGCTTTAACGAACGAGGATAGCGGTGATGTTTCAGCAATGAAGCAGGTAGCAAAGGAGTTCTTAAATATCGATATTGTCGAAGGACTTAAAAATTGTGCCGGTGCTGATACCTTTGGAAAAGTATTCAGGCAGTTTTCTGATTCTGCATCAACAAATGCGGAGGAAATAGAGGAATATTTTAACAAAGGAGACATAAAAAATTATACTATCAAAGTGCATGCAGTGAAAAGCTCGGCAAGAGTAGTAGGGGCACTTGAACTTTCTGAAATGGCAAAAAGGCTTGAAACGGCAGGAAATGAAGGCGATCTTGATACTATAAAGAAGGATACGGCGGAATTCCTGCGCCTTTTTAGAAGCTATGGTCATTGCGGCGATGAATCGTCTGAGCAGGATGAAGGCAAACCACTTATAGAAGTGGAAAGCCTTGAAGAAGCATTTCAGAGTATAAAAGAATTTACAGAAGTTTTTGACCATGCAAGTGTGGAAGCAATCATGGAGGAGCTTGGCAGATATAAAGTACCGGATAGTGCCAAGGAAAAGTACAATAGACTTAAGGAGCTTGTTAGAGACCTTGACAGGGATTCGATCATAGAATTGCTGACATGATCCCTTATGGTATTCATTGATACAGGAAGGGGTATCCTGGGAAAATAATGACAGATTTTTGAGAAATTATTATTTCAATGGTCGATTTTGAGACAAGGCATGAGCAGAGATATACTTTGTTACAAGAGAAAAAACGTTGAATGGTGATGCGGGTTATGATAAACTGTATGAAGGAATAGTTGGTCATGTTTTATTGCTTTTGCGATGGCAGGTTCTGTGCATTACCGGAATTTGTCCGATAATACAATAATAAGTATAATTATGAGCAAGTATCATAAATATGAAGGATGTGTACTTATGAATAAGAATAAAAAGCTACACATGTCAGTATTTGTTTTTCTAAGTATATTTAGTTTGTTTGTATATACGCCATTACATAGTGCTGCGTCAGAAACAGACGCTATTGTTGTAGGAGTTCCAGTTGACAGATGCCCAGTTATATATGAGGATAATGGCAAAATCACAGGAATAGGTGTTGATCTCATTACTGAGGCGGCTAAAATGGCGGATATTAAAATCACGGTTAAGCCACTCGTGGGTGAAACTCTGAAGGATGCCTTGGACAATGATAATTATGACATAGTAATGCCCTTCGGAAGTGCCATAGAAAGTACTTCCGGAAAAAAAAGTATTTTAACGGATAATCTTTTTACTACGCCATTTACTTTGGTTACACTTAACAATAAAAGTATAGATTTATCACAGTCATTAGAAGTTGGTATGCTTTCATCTCAACGAGGAGCAGCAGAGACTATAGGGAAAATCTATCCGAATGTTAATATCCATTTTTATGAAACGGTAGAGGATGAAGTTAAGGCAGTACGAAAGGGTAAAGTAAAAGCTTTGCTTAATAACTCATATGTGTGGAGCTATATCCTTCAGAAACCAACATATGAAGATTTAAAAATAAATTCTAACTCTATATTTACAATGGATTTTAAGGCAGGAGCAATCGACAGCCCTAAAAACAGAAAATTAATTGATAGACTTAATAAGGGGATTGCAGGAATATCTGAATCCAAGCGTCAGGCAATAATTCTTGATTACACATCGCAAAGACTGTACCATTATAAGTTTGTCGATTATTTGTATGCATATTGGGCTCAGCTGTTATGTATACTTTTATTTATAGTTGTGATCGTAATGATAGCAGTAGAAATCAATTTAAGGATGAAACGGACACATGAAGAAGCTGTCAGAAGACTTATTGATTATGACCCTCTTACAGGGGCGTTTAGCTATCAGGGATTTCGAAAGAAAGTAAAAATGCTTTTGCAGGAGCACGGAGATCTTCCGTATACTATTTCGATAAGTAATATAAGAAGTTTTAAGTTTATTAATGAACGCTTTGGAATGGACGAAGGAGATGAGTTATTAAAGTATTGGGTAAAGGTTGTAGGTGCCACACTTGGCGAATTTGAGGCTATGGCAAGAACTTCCGGAGACAGATTTGTTATTTTAAGGATTGATGGTGGAGAGGAGAAGACTGAGAAGTTAACTACAGCGGCAGTAGATAAGGTAAGAAATTATTTTATCGATAAAGGACTTGACTACAAGGTTCAGATTACAACGGGCATTTATATTCTAACCGAGGATGATTATGTGACTCTTGACATTGACCATATGCTTGACTGTGCCAGATTGACTCAACATAAGCTAAAGGCCAATACCATGGACGGGTATGCTTTATACAATCCGCAAGAATGGGAAAAAGATAGCAGAGTGAATGTGATAAGCAGTCATCTGACGGATGCCCTTAAGGCTGGTGAAGTAGAGGTCTGGTATCAGCCTCAGGTGGAGTTTAACGAGAATACCATGTCCGGCGCTGAGGCTTTGTGCAGGTGGAACCATCCTGATCTTGGCAAAATTTCTCCTGCTGAGTTTATTGGTGTGCTTGAAGCAACAGGTCAGATTTATGAACTCGACACTTTTATGTGGGATAGGGTCTGTAAAGACCTTAAAAGATGGAATGATGCAGGCAAGCATATGTCGGTTTCTGTTAATCTTGCAAGAAATGATATTAGCGCGGAAAGGGATATACCGGGGCAGTTCAGGTCTCTTATAGAGAAATACGGCCTTAAGAGAGACCAGCTTAGAATAGAGATCACAGAATCGGCTTATATGGACGATGCCAATCTCCTGATAGATACAGCAAAAAAATTACGTGAATATGGCTTTGTGGTTGAAATGGATGATTTCGGGAGTGGCTATTCTTCTCTGAATATGTTAAAGGAAGTTCCGGTAGATGTTATTAAGCTTGACCTTCGTTTCCTGTCAGAAAAAGGTGACAGGGAAAAGGGCAGGAATATAGTGGGATTTGTTGTTAAACTTATCAAGTCGTTGGGAATGGACATTATAGCAGAAGGAGTTGAGAATTCTTCCCAGTCTGAATTCCTTAAGAGTATTGGATGTTCGTGTATGCAGGGATACTATTTCTATAAGCCAATGCCCGTTGAAGAATTTGACAAGATCATCAATGGTGATCTTAATATTGTTTGAATTATTGAAGGTAAAAAATGAGTAAAAAAGTAATACTTGAAAATGAACTGGTTAAAGCAGAAATCTGTACACTTGGAGCTGAGCTGTACAGTCTCATAAGAAAATCGGATAGCAGAGAATATATCTGGAATGGAGATGGTAAATACTGGGGGAGACATGCTCCGGTATTATTTCCATTTGTCGGAAGCGTGAAAGATAAGAAGTATACCTATTCCGGCAAGGAATACCAGATGGGACAGCATGGCTTTGCAAGAGATATGGAATTTGAAGTACTGAGTGAAGCTTATGATGAGGTAAAGCTTGTTCTGCTTTCAAATGAAGATACCAAAGCACGCTATCCGTTTGACTGGGAACTTTATATTACCTACAGATTAAAGGGATGCAGTCTTCTTACAGAGTGGAAGGTTGTCAATACGGATGATAAGACATTGTATTTTTCCATTGGCGGACATCCAGCTTTTCTTTGCCCAAAGGATGACAAGGGGAGGGTGAGCCTTGATAATGGCGCAATGCTTTATTTTAACGACCTTAAAGAATTAAAGTATAAGCTTATAAATGAGAACGGACAGGTAAAGGATACTGAAATACACACCCGTAAACTTGAGGGTGGTTTCCTTAAATTAAGTAACGAGATGTTCGATAAGGATGCCCTTATAGTAGAAGATGGCTCTGTAAGGAGTGTTGAAATATGCAATGCCGCAAGGAAGGCTGAACTTACTATAGAGTTCCACGCTCCTCTTTTTGGTATCTGGTCTCCGGCAGGTAAGAAAGCCCCGTTTCTTTGCATAGAGCCATGGTATGGAAGAGCCGACGGAGAGGATTTCAACGGAACACTTGAAGAGAGAAAATTTGGCAATCTGCTTCAGGCGGGAGCTGCTTTTACAGGTGGATATTCAATAACGTTAGAAAGATAAAGTGATAAAGGAGTGCCTTTTTGTGGGCACTCCTTTATTTCTCGGCGACGTTTATCGCAAACGAAATTACTTATTTCGTTTACGATATTTTAGTGCGTTTTGTGTTATAGATAAAGAAGGCGATGCCAAATATGAAGATAAAAACAGAAATGAACTGTGAGGTTGAAAGTATACCTACACTGCCTCTTATGAGATCCCCCCTGAAGAATTCTATTCCGAACCTGCCGATACTGTAGTTGATAAGGTAAAGGGCAAATATCTGCCCCGGCTTATCAAACTTCATTGATGCAATGGTCAATATTGCAAAGTTGATAAAATTCAGCGCACTTGATACAGGCTGAGAAGGAAAGAGGGCAACTCCGTTTGGAGCATAATCAGAGTGACTGAATGTGATCGAAAAAGGAGAATGAGTCTCCATTCCGTAGCAGCATCCTGCAAGAAGACACCCTATTCTGCCAAAGCCCTGCACAAGGGCTGTTGAAGGAGCTATTATATCTCCCATTTCAAGGAAACTTATTTTTTTTATCTTACAGAAGATAAAACCTACAAAGAGTGCGGTTATTATGCCACCGTAAACTACAAAACCGTTTGAAATGTCCCCGAAAGCATATTTTCCGTTTATTATATCCGGTATCATTGTGATTATGAAGAGGATTTTTCCGCCTGCAAAGCCAAGAACGAATATAAAAAAGGCAAGATCTATGACGAGGTTTGAATCCATACCGCGTTTTTTTGCAAGATGCATACCCCAGAGCAGGCCTAAAATAAAGCCTATACCTATCATAAGACCATAACCATGCAGGGTGAATCTGCCGATGGTTAGAATGTTGTTGTACATGTTTTGTCCCCCTTTTTATTTAAAACAGAAGAATTAGAGTCTGTTAATTTAGAAAACTCAACCAATTATACTACACTAAATATATTTTCACAAGAAAACATAAAAATTTTTACCGAAAACTCCATCATTCGTGTTATAATTTATTGTAGTGTACCGCTTTGCAGGATACTACAATAATTCGATCATATTGAGGAGGAGAACATGTCATTATTCAAAAGCAGACAGTTATCAACAGTAGTAGAGTGGAAAGAATCCGAGAGTGAAAATGTGATATTCCATAAGTTTCCGGACAGCGAACTTAAGCTTGGTTCAAAGCTTATATTAAGACTTGGCCAGAATGCCCTTTTTCTTTATGATGGAGCACTGGCAGGTGTTTTTCCAAAGGAAGGCTCATTTGATATTGAATCAGAGATAATACCCTTTATTTCTAATATTGCAGGTTTTAAGTTTGGTTTTGATCCGGGACACAGGGCAGAGGTTGTCTTTGTAAATACCAAGGAACTTACATCCCTCTGGGGCACAGTTCAGCCTATTTATTTGCAGGATGCAAGATTTCCGGGCGGCATACCGATTCGTGCAAATGGTATATTTGTGGTTAAGGCAGAGAAGTATGGAACGATGATGGAAAAACTTGCCGGTGCGCAGAACGATTTTACGGTTGAAAATGTAAAGACAAGGATCCTTGCCTCGTTAAATACTCTAGTGGTAAAGCATACTGCCGCCGCAGGTGATTTTATGTACCTGCAGACACACCTTGCTGAGATTTCAGATGCTGTTAAGGAAGATCTTAATAAAGAGCTTTCTGACATAGGACTTATGGTCTGCGACTTCAAGATCTCTCAGGTTTCCTACCCTAAGACTGTCAGTGATATGATAGAGAAGGTTGCAAGTCAGGGTATGATAGGCGGCAATATGGGAGTATACCAGCAGACTGCTATGGCAGATGCGATGTCAAATGCTATGGAGGGAGGTCCTACCACAGCAGGAACCTTTGCAAGCATGGCAGCCGGCATGAGCATGGCAAACAGCATGGCTCAGAATATGATGAATAATATGCAAACAGGCAATTCAACGCCAAATTCATCAGTAAATACCTCTGGCAATGCTCCTAAATTCTGCCCTCAGTGCGGCAAACCTGTTACACCGGGAGCAAAGTTCTGCCAGGAATGTGGCAATAAATTATAAAGAGGGGTTTTTTGATGTTTCAATGCGCAAATTGTGGCAGTCCACTGATTTTTGATCCTAAAAGTCAGAAAATGGTCTGCCGTTCATGCAATAGTTTTTTTGATCCGAATAAAGTAACAGATGACAATTATTCGGAGGAAGAAGGGACATTTGATGCAGTCATTTTTACCTGTCCTTCCTGTGGCGGGGAGCTTACCGGAATTGACGGGAGCATAGCTGCATCTTTCTGTCCTTATTGTGGACAGCCTGTCACTATGAAGTCAAGGCTTGAAAAAGTGAAGACTCCTGATTATATAGTTCCTTTCAAGGTTTCTAAAGAAGAATGTGTGGCAAAGTACAAGGAGGATATGAATCACTGGTATGTTCCTGCAAGATTTAAGGGTGACCTTGCCACAGACTCACTGAAGGGTATATATATGCCATACGGGCTTTACGAGGAGAGTTTTTATGGCCCGGTAAGGATGACTCAGGTGCGTTATTATTCAGTTGGTAATGTGGACCATTATTCTGAAATGCAGTATGATGGAGACATGAATGGAACAATTTCTGATATTCCATTTGATGTTTCTGTAGAATTTGACGATGCTGTGAGTGTGGGAATACAACCTTTTAATCTTAAGAAGGCAGTTCCATTTAAACCTCAATATTTAAGTGGATATTATGCTGACGCTGAAAATGATGATATAACGAAATTTGATACTGATGCGGCAGATATTGCCTATGAACTTGCAACTGAAAATGTCAAGAAAAAGATAGCCAAGAAAAAGGATGGTCATTCATATCATACACATTCCTTTAATGTAGATGCTTTTCCATCACCTGATAAGACAAGGGTTGGCAGAGCACTGTTTCCTACGTGGTTCATGACTGTGAAGACAAGAGATGGCGGGGTTGCCTATGCAGTACAGAATGCCCAGACAGGAACAATGTTTACAGACGTGCCGGTAAGTATCGCAAAGTATTCTTTGGTTTCGGCAGTGCTTGGACTTATGATCTTCGTCCTGCTTACATTTATTGCTCATTCGTCAATGTCTATTGAAGGTCTGACAGTGGCAGTTTTAGCTCTTACTTTCACAGGAAGTATAATTACAAATTGCCTTCTTGCCATGAATCTGAAGAGAGTGAGGCCATTTAAAAAATCGAATGAGCACAAGGCGTTAAATGCAGCTAAGAAGGTAAAGAGCAGGTTTGGCGGAACTATCACTGCCGGTTTTCTCATGTTGTTCTTCTTGGTTGGCGGGTCCATTTCAGTAACTTCTGCTTTTGTAGGAGTAAAAAGCGCGATAGAACCATTTGCAATGCTTATTTTTGCTGTACTTATCGTGTCTGTTATCGTGAGTGTGGTTTACTCAGTTAAGATACGTAAAAATGGCGGAAGTTCGGGTTATGCTTTTGTCTTTTCAATATGCTCGGCTTTATCGGGAATGGCATTGATGTTTAATAAAACTGTGGATGATCTGCCTCATTTTATGCTTGGAATAGTTACATTGATACTTATGGTGCTTTCTTTTATGGCTGCCATGAATGAGAATAACAAGAGAGTGTTTATCATTCCACCTCAGTTTGCAACTCATAAGGGAGGCACGATAAATGATCAGTAAAATAAAAAGATTACCTGTGTTTCTTTTATGCGCCTTTATATTTGGTGCAATGTTATTCAATTTAACCGCGATGAAGGCTTATTCAGGTGAAAATGATGAGACAGAAGAAAGTGACGTTTCCTTTTCAGAGTGTTTTGATGTTATCGGCGGAGAAGACTACCTTACTGAAGATGAAATAGAACTTCTTTATAATACCGCAAAGAACAGTTTTATGGTTACTGAGGAGCAGGGGACAATAGTCATAGCCTTTGGCGAAAGTGAAAGTATGTCTGCTGAGGAGCTTGCAAATCTGACCGCTGCAGGCTATAGCGGCAACCTCATTGTCATACAGTTTAACATGGCTCCGGGCAACAGGTCTTTCTTTATCAGAGGAAGCAGAGACTTTAAACATTCCATGACATCTTCGGAAGCCAATTCTATTGCTGATGCAGTTTACAAGTATTTCAGTGCCGGAGATTATTACTCCGGACTGAATGAAATGATCATGAAGATTGACAGGGCTGTAACAGGAAAGATTGTCTATTCTCCATTGATGATACTTGGCAATCTTATCGTGAGTATGGGAATTGCATTTTCTCTGGTTGCCTTTGTTATATTTTTCTCAGTGAAGAGACATGCAGTAAATGTCAGTCAGGTTGCCAAGGCTGCGGATGTACATATAAGTAGACTTGACATTAACCAGAAGACGGTTCGTTCATGGACTGTTGTGCATCAAAGCAGTTCATCCTCCGGAGGAGGTTCTTCTTCTGGCGGTGGAGGCGGCGGAGGTGGAGGTGGCTACTCCGGCGGCGGTCATTCATTTTAAAGAATGGAAAATTGCATAAACGGCGGAATTATAAGCCTCTGGTGAGCGAGCCTTCATAATCTCCTTTATGTATTTTTCAGAGTGTTCAAATAATGCCTTCTGATATGTCCATAACTCCTTCATGCGGAGCATGGCCATATCAGGGGACTGCATGTCGTTTGTCCAAGCCTTGTAAAGCTCTCTTGTGTAGGACTCAATATGCTTCATAGAGGCATCATCGCCGCCTTTTGCCTTTACTATAAGACAAGGATCTGCAAGCAGCCCGCGCCCTGTCATTATTGCATGAAGTTTTGGGTATCTGGATACAATCTTTTCAATATCGTCTGTTGTTTTTATATCACCGTTGTAGCAGACAGGGTGTATCAGTTTTTTATAAAATATATCAAAGGAGTCCATATCTGGACTTCCTTTATATTGATCTGTGCCAAGTCTCGGATGTATGATAACTTCGCAGAAGGGATATTTATTGTATACTTTAATAAGATCAGGTATGTTTTCTTTTTCACGCATACCGATTCTTGTCTTAAGGGAGATATTTATGTCGCTTCCATCAAGTCTTGTGAAAAGTTCATTTAAAAATTTATCGAACATATACGGATCGTCTAACATTCCGGCACCTTTATGCTTGGATGTTACAGTTTTCGATGGACAGCCTGCATTTATATTTATCTCATTATAGCCGAGGTTTTTTAAAAATATCGCGTATTTTGCAGCGCCCTCGGCGTTGTTGCCTAAAATCTGAGGAATTGAGACATAATCCCTGTTATTTTCAGGGTTTATCTCCTTTTTTTCTTTTTTAGAAAGAGTTACTTCCGGATGAACAGATAAAAATGGCATGTAGTACCTGTCGGTTCCCGGGAACATTTTATTATGAGTATTTCTGTATGGATATCCGGTAATGCCCTCCATTGGGGCGCAATAAAATAGCATAGTCAACTCCATTGGTATAAATCATGTTTATCAGTGCAGCACGATTAAGTATTTTACTATAAGTCAAGAAAAATAGAAAGCAAAATTTTTATAAGGATCAGATTATGAACATTGTTGTAACAGGGGCTTCGCGAGGCATAGGGAAAGCAGTAGCCCTGTATTTTGCAAAAAAAGGGTGGAACGTAACAATAAACTGCTCTCATTCAGCAGATGAGCTTGCAGAAACAAAAAAGGAAATAGAAGAGCTTCATAGCGAAGTTCTTTCTGTGCTCGGAGATGTTGGAGATTATGCATTTGCAGAAGCACTGACAAGAAAAAGCATAGAAAGATTTGGAAGAATAGATGCGCTTGTAAATAATGCAGGCATTTCTCATATAGGACTTTTAACCGATATGGATTCACATGAGTGGGAGAAGATACTGCATACAGACCTTACAAGCGTGTTTAATATGAGTAAGCTTGCAACCCTAAATATGCTGCATTATCATAATGGAAGGATACTTAACATTTCATCAGTATGGGGAAATGTCGGAGCATCGATGGAAGTGGCGTATTCAGCCTGTAAGGGCGGTATCAATGCTTTTACGAAAGCGCTCGGCAAAGAACTTGCACCAAGCAGAATTTCAGTAAACGCTATAGCTTGCGGGGCTATTGATACCAAAATGAATGCCTGCTTTAGCAAAGAGGAGCTTTGTGAACTTGTAAATGAGATTCCTTATTGCAGAATGGGGAAGGCAGACGAGGTTGCAGACCTTGCCTATAAACTGATAACAGGACCGGAATACCTTACTGGACAGGTGATCACACTTGATGGCGGTTGGATCTGAGTCCTTATTTATTGTATTATCGGACAGAGTCCGGTAATACAATATTTAACAGAAAGACGGAAAATGAAAATGACAAAAGAAACAGAAAACGCACTTAAAAAGGTAAAGGAAGTACTTACAGAAGCCTCCTACTATAACAATGCTGTACATGTGCTTAATTTTGACATGGAGACAATATGTCCTCCTGAGGCTATGGAAGCACAGGGCAGTACAGCTTCATTTCTTGGCAATCAGGCTTATAAACTGACAAAAGACCCTGAATATATCAAGGCTTGTGAAACACTCTATAAAAATATAGATGAACTTTCTGAATTTGACAGAACTCTTGCAGAATCACTTCACAGGGATTATCTTCGTGAAAAGAATGTGACAGCTAAACAGCAGAAAGAGTTTTCTGATATTTACAACAAGGCATTTGTCGACTGGATCAATGCTAAAAAAGAAAATAATTTCAGAAGCTTTGCTCCTTCACTTGCAAAGGTAAGGGAGGCAGACCTTAAGAGCGTTTCACTGGAGGAGAAGGAAGAAGGAAGCAGAGGAGTTACTGTATACGACAGCCTGCTTGACAGGTATGAAAGAGGCATGACCGAGGCGGATCTTGACGAGGCATTTAATGAGTGCAAGGAAAGACTTGTTCCAATGCTTAAGAAGATAATGCAGGGTAAAAAGAAGATAAGAACAGACTTTCTTTCAAGACCTGTATCGGACGAAGCTCAGAGAAAGATGGCTGATTATCTTCTTCATACTATGGGCTTTGATTTCAACAGGGGTGCATTTACAACTACAGAGCATCCTTTTACAGACTCTCTTGCAAAGAATGATGAAAGAGTCACAACTCATTATTATCCGACTATGTTTGCCTCCAACATGTACAGTATCATACATGAGGGCGGACATGCTTTATTTGACCAGAATCAGCCTTCACAGAACTTTGATTACTTTATCGACGGAAATAAGACCATGGGTCAGCATGAGAGCGTTTCAAGGTTTTATGAAAACCGTATCGGAAGATCAAAGAGTTTTATAGAACTGATTTATGACAAAACTTGCGAGTTTTTCCCTGAGGTGATGAAGGATGTAAGCTGCAATGAACTGTATGAGGCAATGAATGTAGTCACACCTTCTCTTATAAGGACTGAGGCAGATGAATTCACTTATACTTTCCATATAATTATAAGATATGAGATTGAGAAAATGGTAGTGAATGAAGGGGCAAAAATCGAGGAGCTTCCTTCTGTCTGGAATCGCAAATATAAGGAATACCTTGGTGTAGAGCCTGCAAGTGACAGAGAAGGTATCCTTCAGGATGTGCATTGGACCAGTGGATTTGGTTATTTTCCGACTTACGCTATAGGCAATATGTATAATGCGATGTATTATAATCGCATGTCTGTTGAACTTGATATCGATAAAACTGTAAGAGAAGGAAGATTTGATCTTATAAATAAGTGGATGCGTGAAAATGTTTTTCTTAAGGCAGACAGACTTTCACCGGGAGAATGGATAAAAGATATAACAGGTCGCGAATTTACCACAAAGGACTTCCTTGATTATCTTGAGGAGAAATATGGCGCACTCTATGAATTATAAACTAAAAAACGGTGAAGAATATAGGATAAGAATGGCAAAGATAGACGATGCCGCAGCTCTTGTAAATATTTACGCGCCGTATGTCATAGGTACAGCTATAACATTTGAATATGATATACCCTCTGTGGAAGAATTTAAAGACAGGATCACCCAACATCTTGAACGCTATCCTTATTTAGTTGCGGAGACGGACAAAGAGATTTTAGGGTATGCCTATACAGGAGTTTTTAAAGACAGGGCTGCTTATGACTGGGCTGTTGAAAATTCGGTGTATCTTTGCGACAGGGCTAAGGGGCAGGGAATAGGGAAAAATCTGTACAAAAAGCTTGAGGAAATATCAAAGGCTCAGAACATTCAAAACCTGTATTCCTGCATAACTGTTCCGGTAAATGAGCTTGATGATGAGTATGTTACTATGGCAAGTGTTCATTTTCACGAACACATGGGATACCGTATGGTTGGAAAGTTTTTGAAATGTGGGTATAAATTCGGCAGGTGGTACGATATGGTCTGGATGGAAAAGTTTATTGGCAATCATACATTTCCGGCTGAAAATTTTATTCCGCTTCCAGATCTTACTATTGACATTTAAGCACAATATTTATATCATAGTAATGATAATCATTCTTGATATTTGATAATATGATTGAGGTGCTTAAATGGAACCGAAGGTTATAAAATACAGCAGGCAAAGGGAAGCAATCTGGGACTATATTAAAAACAGAAAGGATCACCCTACTGCAGATACAGTTTATACTTATGTAAAGAAGGTCTATCCTAATATAAGCCTTGCGACAGTATATCGCAATCTTATGCTGTTAAATGATATGGGAAAACTTCGTACTGTGTTTGTGGGAGATGGGATGGTTCATTTTGATCCGGATACCAGCGACCATGATCACTTTTTATGTACAAAGTGCGGTAAGGTCACAGATATTTACTTTGACGGGAAAGAAGAAACTGTAAGGAAACCTTTAGATTTTGAAGGAAAGATTGAAAGGTCATTTACTATATATAAGGGCATCTGCGAGCAGTGTCTTAAAAAAAGCCCTGAAATATGAGGTAGCCATCTGGCTACCTCTTTTGTTTTAGATTGCAGTATAACCGCCATCGACAGGGAGAAGAACTCCGTTGACGTAGCTTGATGCAGGTGAAGAAAGGAAAAGAGCGGCAGTATCAAGTTCGCCTTCAAGACCGTAGCGCTCCAGTGGAATCGCACCCTTTGCATAGGCTTTAAAGTTTTCTGTTTCAAGAGTGTCCTTGGTAAGAGGAGTCCAGAAATAACCAGGACATATTGAATTGACTGTGATCCCGTATTTTCCCCATTCAGCTGCAAGTGCTCTTGTAAGATTTACAACACCACCCTTTGCAGCGTGGTAAGGAGATGAAGGAGCTATATTATTTCCGACAAGACCGTACATTGAGGCGATATTTATGATTCTGCCGTATTTAGCAGGAATCATAGCCTGTTTTGCAACCGCACGCGCAACTCTGAATGTACCGAAGAGGTCAATATTTACTTCGTTATTGAACTGTTCATCAGTAATATCTTCTGCAGGAGTTACTCCACCGGTACCTGCATTATTGATGAGGATATCAATTCTTCCGAAGTGATCCATGACCTGCTTAACGGTGTTGTTTACCATTTCGGTATCTGTTATGTCGCATCTGATAGGCAGTGTTTCAACACCAAATTCATCAGATATTTCTTTGGCAACAGCTTCAATCTTTTCCTGACGCCTTGCTACAGGGACAATTGCTGCTCCCTGATTTGCAAGTGCTTTTGCCATCTGTACACCAAGACCTGTTGAGCAGCCGGTTACAAGGGCAACACGGCCCTTCAGATCAAAATAAGATTTCATTTTTAGATCCCCTTTCTTTACAGGCTTTATATCAGCCATTTATTTGAGACATCATAAGGTGAGTCTCATTACCTGACTATTATTTTACCACACTTTAACGTTATGTACAGACATTTTTGACAAAAAAGAATATAGAATAAAATTGTATTGATAATTAGTTATATCTAATTGAAAATAAAACTTTGACACCTGCCTGTATTTATGGTAAAGTTGAAAAGTGTCTTGCCATTGTGACGAGATTGTGATAATCGGAAGGAGATCAGTATGCGTATAGCAGTAACATACGATAATGGAAATGTTTTTCAGCATTTTGGAAAAACTGAAGCATTTAAGTTATATGAAGTAGAAGATAATAAGTTCATTTCAAGTGAAGTGATTTCAAATGAGGGTGCTGGTCATGAGGCGCTTGCAGGAGTTTTAGGTAACCATAATGTAGATGTGCTTGTCTGCGGCGGTATTGGCGGCGGTGCAAAGGCAGCACTTGAATCAGAAGGTATCGAGGTTTGCTCTGGCGCAGAGGGTGATGCCGATGCTGCAGTTGAAGCTTATCTTAAGGGCGAGCTTGTATCAGGTGGCGTAAATTGCGACCATCATCATGAAGGTCATGACCATGAAGAATGTGAAGGCGGATGTGGCGAAGGCGGGTGCCACTGCGGCGGAGGCTGCCACAGGGATCTTGAGATTCTTTATGAAGGTAAAAATGCAGGTAAAACATGCAAGGTTCATTATACCGGTACGTTCAATGATGGCACAAAGTTCGATTCCTCACTTGATCGTGGTGAGCCGCTTGAATTTATCTGCGGTACAGGCATGATGATAAGCGGTTTCGACAAGGCAGTTCTCGAAATGAACCCTGGTGATTCAACCGATATTCATCTTATGCCGGAAGAAGCGTATGGCATGCCTGATCCGGAAGCTATAGTGACCATGCCTATTAAGAATCTCCCGGGATGTGAGAGCTTTAAAATAGGTGATGAAGCCTATCTGGAAACTCCTATGGGACAGCCTTTCAGAGTAAAGGTTGTTGAAAAGACAGAAGATACCATAACTCTTGATGCCAACCATGAAATGGCTGGTAAGGAGCTTAATTTCCACATTGAACTTGTATCAGTAGAATAAATGAAACCCCCGTCTTCTTGTTAAGACGGGGGTTTTGCTTGCTTATGATACATTATGGAGCAAAGAATTCTATGATATGGTGTATAGCTAGATCCATATATTTAGGTTCTCTAAAAGGATGATCTGCATTTTCAACAGGGATAAATTCTATTACATTGTTTTCTGCAAATGCCTGTGAATCCTCGATAGGAACAATAGTATCCTTTGTACCATGCAGGATCATCATATTGTCTGCCCAGTCAAAATATTCATATTTTCTTACGTCTCCCTGTCTTAATTCTTCGAACAGATCCTTATCGACCTTCATTTTTCTGTCAAAACCGACCATTACTTCTTTTCCTTTTTCAAGTTTAGGAAGGTCATCCTTTGATATATTTTTCATCATAAGGTCGTACATCGGTATTGCCGGAGCTCTTAAGGCTATTTTGGTGAAAGGGTTGTTTTTTTCTGCTACATATTTTAACGTGAGATATCCGCCAAAGCTTACAGAATAGTTGTATATATACTCTGCATTAAGAGTCTCTTTAGTGTAACTTACAACAGTTTCGAGGTATTCCATACATTCCGCAATGGTAAGTTTTTTTCTCGCGTCTTTTCCGTGGCATGGCCAATCAAATGCTATAACAGCATCTTCCTTATATTTTGAAAGCTCTTTTTCTGCAAATTTTGTTATGTTGCCGGCATCTTTACTTCCGCCGAAGCCGTGCGTACAGATGACAACTCTGTTAAATGTCCTGCTGTTTGCAAGGTGTAGCATCCTGCATCGTATGCTTAACCCATTTTTGTTTATATCAAATGTTTTTTCCTGCAAAATAGCGTCCTTTCTTTAGTGCAAAGATCTTTACCACTTACCATCATAAAATACATAACTTGTATTGTCAATCTGATATAAATAGGGTAAAATAACTATGTGTACTTTAAAGAAATTACAGGAAAAAGGATAAAGGAACGAGTATGCTTAAAAACTTTTTTGCACATCTTTATCGAAATGATTATTTTAAAAGCTATAAAGACCAGATAGCGGCGATAAACTCGGATACAGTTGTTTTTCTTTCGTTTGTAGGTTTTGTAGTTGCTGTGATAAATCTGATCGTAAGGGCACTTACAAGTGATCATCTGGCAACAAATCATGCAGCTATTCTGTTTTTTTATGCTGCTTTTGTTTTTGGCGTCAATATAAAAAATAAGGGTACAGTGTATAAGCACAGCACATTACTGTGCTACCTTATACAGATGCCGATTCTTACTTTTTCAGCTTTTATGAGTACGGTTTTAGATCCTAATGTTCAGGCATTTACATTTTTGATTTGCATAGTTATCCTGCCGTTTTATATATTAGATAAACCATGGCGGGTAACACTGTATATTCTGGGTGAATCAGCTCTGTTTGCTGTTTTGTCATGGTCCTGTAAAACGCCCGAAAATTTTGCGACAGATATGATGCATCTTAGTGTTTGTATTTTATTTGCATGGTTTACAGATATGTTCATGTTAAATACAAGAATAGAAAATGTTAAAAAGTCTATGTCTTTTATGACGGACAGTGAACATGATCCACTCACAGGACTTTACAACAGAAGGGGAGGAGAGGAGAAGATCCGACAGTATATCAAGGCTGATACAGAAGCAGTTTTTATGCTGATCGATGTAGATAACTTTAAAAGCGTAAATGACAACTATGGACACGATCAGGGAGATAAGGTCCTTAATGATGTGAGTCATGGTCTTGTGGAAAGTTTCAGAAAAAGCGATGTTGTCATGCGAATAGGTGGCGATGAGTTCGTTATCTATGCTCCAGGGCTAAAAGATATGGATTTGATCAAGAGCAAGCTTGACCATATCAATAAGACGATGCGCGAGGTTAAATGTGCTGGAAAGAGTAACGTTATAAGTGTTTCTATCGGGGCTGTATATGATGATGGTACATGGCCGGATTACGATACCATCTACAAAAGAGCAGATGAAATGCTTTATGACATGAAGAACAAGGGCAAGGATGGTTTCAGATTAAGTACAATGTCATACTTTAAATAATTGTGCAAAGAGACGAGGGGTAGTATGGACATACTTATATATGATGATGAAACACAGGGGTTACTTTCAAAACTTGAAGAAAATACAGATAAAACCAATGAACTTACGCCTAAGCTATGTACAAAACTTAGGCTTATAGCAGGAAAAACGAATGATGAGCTTTTGCGCGGCATGTCAGATTATTACCTTGGTTACTATTATTACAGGAAATTTAAGGGAAATGATGCTATAAGGTATATTGACAGCTGCATACTAAAGATTCTTCATACACCTGACAAAGACACTTTAGCCCGTGCTTTGCGCCTTATGGGAAATATATATCTAAGGCAGGGCAATCCTGAGGGTGCAAACAGGTCTTACATGGCTGGTATAAGGATTGCCATGGATGGCATGTGCACAGAGAGGCTTTTAGCTTTGTATGTGGATATGGCGGAACTTTGCATAGACCTTGGCAGCTATAAGCAAGGCCTAAAGTATTGTTTAGCGGCAGAAAAAATCCTTTCTGATTCTAAGGAAAAGTCAGAGATAGTTGTTTTGCTGTATATCAAAAACATGGTAAATTTTGAAAAGGTGTATGTAGCCTTGGGAAACAGCTTAAATGCTGCTGATATCTATACCAAGATAATGCAGTATGCAGCGAGCATGTATTTAGTAAATCTTGAACCCTATGTTTCAGTGGCTAATCTTATATATGATTCCCTTCGCAGCAAGGGTGATGCAAAACAGGCTAAGCCTTCGATCGAGGGGCTTGCCAAAGCCTTTCTTTTAAGGAAACCTACAGTAGATCATTTGTTTGAATACGTGCTCCTTCTTGATAACATGGAAAAATCAGGCTTATACGAAAATGAATTTACTGCAATGGTCGAAAAAGTGGAACTTTTACTTAAAGGGTCCGATCTTTGCGGGGTACTTAAGAAGATAAGCGCATTGAAAATAGATTTTTTTAAGAATAATTCAATTAAGGATAAGCTTTTGGAAGAGTACGAACGTTATAGAACATACTGCGACGCTTCCGAAAAATGTATAGCTATGTCTATGGAGAATGTGATCTCGATAGAAAATAACGATTACATTGATAAGGATACAAAGGTGTACGTAAACAGAAGTGTCACTGTTGATGAAATGACTGGCCTTCCAAACAGGATGCTTTATAATGAGCTTGCAGATAAATTTTTTGATAAGTGTCTTGTAAACGAGGTTAATTTTGGAGTTTTTGTCATTACGATCGACAATTTAAAGGAGTTGGGAGCTTCCTATGGCGTAAACAGGATAGATGAATGTATCAGGGCAGCGTCCGAGGTTATGAAGACCTATATTGCACCGGATAGATTTGTCATTGCCTATTATGGAGGGGTAGATTTTATAATGATTACCCAGAATATAGGCAATCAGCAGGTGGCCATGATACTTCAGGAAATAATGGCTAAAATATCAGAGCTCTGCAAAGAGAGAAGATACCCTGTTTTTACTATGTCTTCAGGAGGATGCAATCATATTCCAAGAAGAATGAATAAAATCTGGGACTATACATCGACGGCTGATATGGCTTTGGTTCAGGCAAATAAGCTTGGAATTGGACAGCTGCTTGTGGTAAGTCACAGTTCTGAAATTGAGAAAACAAAGTCCTTTACTATATGTCCTAAACCGGAACCGGTAGAAGAACCATAGTAAAAATCGGGCTTTGTGCAAAATCAACAGAAAATACCTTTTGATACGCTTTAATTGTTGCAAAACCACCAAACTGGTGGTATCATAGCAATTGTAGTGCAAGGTAAAGCATATAAGGCTCCTTCGTGTGGGTATTATACCAGTGCGAAGGGGCTTTTATAAGTGGAGAGGGAATTTATCGGTGTTGCTGCAGGCACGACATCGATTGGCACCATGCCTGCGGCAGGATATGATATATGGGAAAATATGTAATGGCACTTGATTCAGGTACAACAAGTAATCGATGTATACTTTTTGACAAAAAAGGAAATATGTGTGCAGTTGCACAAAAAGAATTTACGCAATTTTTTCCGGAACCCGGCTGGGTTGAGCATGATGCAACTGAAATATGGCAGACACAGCTTTCAGTCGCAAGACAGGCGATGAAGCAGATTGGCGCAAGTGCCAGTGATATTGTGGCAGTAGGGATTACAAATCAGCGTGAGACAACAGTTGTATGGGACAGGACAACAGGACAGCCTATATATCACGCTATCGTATGGCAATGCCGCAGAACAGCAGATCAGGCGGAAGCCTTGAAAAAAGAAGGATATACAGATACTTTCAGGGAAAAGACAGGTCTTGTGATAGACCCTTATTTTTCTGCGACAAAACTTGCATGGATACTTGATAATGTTGAAGGGGCAAGAGAAAAGGCGGAAAAAGGGGATCTGCTTTTCGGCACAATAGATACATGGCTTATCTGGAAACTTACAAAAGGAAAAGTGCATGTAACGGATTATTCAAATGCATCTTCTACAATGCTTTTTAATATAAATACGTTGAAATGGGATGATGAGATTCTTTCCATTTTAAATATCCCGAAGACAATGCTTCCTGAACCAAGACCTTCGAGCCAGATATACGGAGAAACTGATCCGGAGTTTTTAGGAGGTTCAGTTGTTATAGCCGGAGCCGCCGGAGACCAGCAGGCAGCCCTGTTCGGTCAGACCTGTTTTAATGAAGGCGATGCCAAGAATACCTATGGCACAGGATGTTTTATGCTTATGAATATAGGGGAAAAACCCGTTCTTTCAAAAAACGGGTTGATCACGCATGTCGCCTGGGGACTTGATAATAAGGTAAGCTATGTGCTTGAAGGGTCGATATATGTTGCGGGAGCAGCTATTCAGTGGCTTAGGGATGAACTTGGCATAATAGACCAGTCACAGGATTCGGAGTATTTTGCAACAAGAGTAAAGGATACGAATGGGTGTTATGTCGTACCTGCTTTTACAGGACTTGGCGCCCCATACTGGGACCCTTATGCAAGAGGAGTGATAACAGGGCTTACAAGAGGCGTGAATAAATATCATATCATAAGAGCTACACTTGAGTCATTGGCATTTCAGACAAATGATGTGCTTCAGGCAATGGAACGTGACTCTGGAAAAACTCTGTCAGCACTGAAGGTAGACGGCGGAGCTTCAAAAAACAACTTTCTTATGCAGTTTCAGGCAGATATGATAAATGCTCCGGTCCACAGACCCAAGGTGGTTGAAACCACAGCAATGGGAGCGGCTTACCTTGCCGGCCTTGCCGTAGGATATTGGAAAGATCTTGATGAAGTAAAAAATAACTGGCAGATGGAATGTGAATTTTTACCTGAAATGAAAGAAGAAGTGAGAGAAGAAGAATTAAAGGGCTGGCATAAAGCTGTAAAAGCATCATTCGGTTGGGGAAAAGATTGAAACAAAGTTTTAAACTATCACC
>CADBPM010000069.1 GCA_902796595.1 uncultured Lachnospiraceae bacterium
GTAATTTCGTTTACGATAAACGTCGCCGAGAATTAATGCTAGATAGACTTGCTCTATCCGCAATTATTTTCTTCGCTTACTATAAATTTATTTTACGATAAGTGAATGTCCGGTCATTTCTTCCGGCTGAGGGATTCCCATAAGTTCAAGCATTGTAGGTGCTATATCGCAGAGGCGACCACCTTCAGCAAGCTTGTAGGAAGGATCAGCATTTACAAGGATAAAAGGAACAGGGTTTGTTGTATGCGCTGTCCAAGGATCACCTGTCTCATAGTTGAGCATCTGCTCAGCATTACCGTGATCTGCGCAAACAAACATAGCACCGTCAACATCCTTAACAGCATTATATACTTCGCCGACGCACTTATCTACTGTCTCGCATGCCTTTATCGCAGCATCGAGAACACCTGTATGACCTACCATATCAGGATTTGCAAAATTGCAGATAATGCAATCATACTTCTTTGACTGTATAGCCTTTACAAGTCCATCACAAACTTCAGGAGCGCTCATTTCAGGCTGCATATCGTATGTAGGGACCTTAGGGCTCTTTACAAGAAGTCTGTCCTCGCCTTCGTACGGCTCTTCTACACCGCCATTAAAGAAGAAGGTAACATGAGCATACTTTTCTGTTTCAGCAGTACGGAGCTGCTTCTTACCAAGCTTTGAAAGGTATTCACCAAGAGTATTTGTAAGCTCAACCTTCTTGAAAGCAACTTCCTTATTAGGTATCGTTGCATCATAATCGGTAAAGCATACATAATCTGTCTTGATCCTGCCGCCCTTTCTTTCGAATCCGTCGAAATCGTCACAGCAGAAGCACCTTGTTATCTCACGTGCTCTATCAGGTCTGAAGTTAAAGAAGATGACAGAATCGCCATCCTTTACGGTTGCAAGAGGCTTTCCGTCCTTCTCGATAACTGTAGGTACAACAAATTCATCTGTTATATCTGCGCCGTATGAATTCTCAACTGCAGCCACAGGGTCAAGTGCCTTATTGCCCTCGCCATAAACGATAGCAGAATAAGCCTTTTCCACTCTATCCCAACGGTTATCTCTATCCATGGCATAGTAACGGCCGCTGACAGTAGCAACCTTACCTACACCGATCTCATTCATTTTCTTAACTGCTTCATCTACAAAATCACGACCGCTCTTAGGAGGGGTGTCACGGCCATCAAGGAAGCAGTGTACATAAACATTTTCAAGACCTTCTCTCTTTGCAAGTTCACAAAGAGCATAAAGGAATGTATTATGACTGTGAACTCCACCATCTGAAAGAAGACCAAAAAGATGAAGGTCACTGCCGTTCTTCTTACAGTTAGCAATAGCATCAAGAAGAACGTCATTCTTATAAAAATCACCATCTTCGATACTCTTGGTAATTCTTGTAAGTTCCTGATATACAATGCGGCCTGCACCCATGTTCATGTGTCCAACCTCAGAATTACCCATCTGTCCATCAGGAAGTCCTACAGAAAGTCCTGAAGCATATCCCTTCTGCCAAGGATACTTCTGCATGAGCATGTCAAGGTTAGGTGTATTAGCCTGGGCAACTGCGTTATAATCTTTTCTTTCATTGATGCCAAAACCATCCATGATAAGAAGTACGACTGGTTTTTTTGCCATAATAAATCCACTCACTTTCCAAAATATGCCCACGTCACCTTGTTCGATATAGAAGTTCAATGACGTGGGCGCTGTTCTCATTGCTTTGCAATAAGATTACTTATTATAATTAACGATCTTTCCAAAGTCAGGCTTAAGTGATGCACCACCGATAAGTCCGCCATCGATATCAGGCATAGCAAGAAGCTCCTTGCAGTTACCTGCATTCATAGAACCGCCATACTGGATGCGGATAGCATCTGCAGTAGCAGGATCATAGATCTCTGCGATAGTTTCTCTTATTGACTTGCAAACTTCCTCAGCCTGCTCGCTTGTAGCTGTCTTGCCTGTTCCGATAGCCCAGATTGGTTCGTATGCAATAACAACACCCTTAGCCTGCTCTGCGCTGACACCCTTGAAAGCTACCTTTATCTGCATGCGGATCCAGTCCTCGGTGATTCCTTCTTCTCTCTGCTCAAGAGACTCACCACAGCAAACGATTGGCTTAAGTCCTTTTTCAAGAGCCTTAAGAAGCTTCTTATTGATATCTTCATCTGTTTCATGGAAATATCCACGTCTCTCTGAATGTCCCATGATAACATATTCAACGCCTGCATCAAGAAGCATATCAGCTGAAATCTCGCCAGTGTAGGCACCCTTATCTTCAAAGTAAAGGTTCTCAGCACCAACATGAACATTTGTTCCCTTGACAGCCTCAACAACAGGGCAGATGTCTATTGCAGGTACGCAGTAAACAACATCAACATCATCATTATTTACAAGAGGCTTAAGAGTCTCAACAAGCTTAATGGCTTCTGAAGGAACCATGTTCATCTTCCAGTTGCCGGCTATGATCTTTTTACGCATTTAAATTCTCCTTAAATCTCAAACCTTTTATCAATCCTTATCATCAGCAGAAGCTACACCAGGAAGTTCCTTGCCTTCAAGGAATTCAAGTGAAGCGCCGCCACCGGTTGAAATATGGCTCATCTTATCGCCAAATCCCATCTGGTTGACTGCAGCAGCTGAATCACCACCACCGATGATAGTTGTTGCATCTGTATCAGCAAGAGCCTGAGCGATTGCCTTTGTACCAACAGCAAGTGAAGGGTTCTCGAAAAGACCCATAGGTCCGTTCCAGAGAACTGTCTTTGCAGTCTTAACCTTTTCAGAGAAAAGTTCAATAGTCTTAGGACCGATATCGCAGCCTTCTCTGTCTGCAGGAAGCTTATCTGCATCATAGGTCTCTGTCTCGATAGGTGCATCGATAGGATCAGGGAACTCTCCGATAGTAACTGCATCAAGAGGAAGGAGAATTTCCTTACCCATCTTCTTGGCCTTTTCAAGCATTTCTTTGCAGTACTCTATCTTTGAATCATCGCAGAGTGACTTACCAACTTCATATCCAAGAGCCTTCTGGAATGTGTAAGACATACCACCACCGATGATAAGAGTATCGCACTTCTCAAGAAGGTTATTGATAACGTTGAGCTTATCTGCAACCTTAGCGCCGCCAAGAATAGCAACAAAAGGACGAACAGGGTTCTCTACTGCATTTCCAAGGAAATCGATTTCCTTCTGCATAAGGTAACCAACTACATTTGAACCGCCCTTTGCAGTGATGAACTTTGTAACGCCGGCAACTGAAGCGTGAGCTCTGTGTGATGAACCAAATGCATCGCATACGTAATCATCAGCGAGATCAGCAAGTTCCTTTGAGAATGCCTCGCCATTCTTTGTCTCTTCCTCGCCTCTGAAACGAGTATTCTGAAGAAGGATAACATCGCCTTCCTTCATAGCGTTTACAGCTTCTGTAGCAGCTTCGCCTGTTACATGATAGTCTGAAATGAACTTAACTTCCTTGCCAAGCTTTTCTGATAAAGCCTTTGCAACAGGTGCAAGAGACTCGCCCTCGTTAGGGCCGTTCTTAACCTTACCAAGATGTGAGCAAAGGATAACCTTGCCACCATCTGCAATAAGCTTCTTTATAGTAGGAAGAGCAGCCTTTATTCTGGTCTCATCTGTGATCTGACCAGCCTTAAGAGGTACATTAAAATCGCAACGAACTAATACGCGACGACCTTTTACATTGATATCATCTACTGACTTCTTGTTTAATCCAGCCATGATAACTCTCTCCTTTTGCGGTAAATTTATAGTTTAACAGAATGTATTGCAGAGCAATACGACATAAAATAAAAAGAAATCCGGTCCATCTGGACCGGACCTCTTCAGTCATATCAAAATCACTTGTTAAGGAACTTAGCGAAATACTTGATAGTTCTGCACATGTTAGATGTGAATGAGTTCTCGTTGTCATACCATGAAACAACCTGAACTTCAGTCTTACCTTCACCTGCAGGAACACACATTGTCTGTGTAGCATCGAAAAGTGAACCATAAGTCATACCAACGATATCCTTTGATACGATCTCGTCTTCGTTGTAACCGAATGATTCATTTGTTGAAGCCTTCATCTTAGCATTAATCTGCTCTGGAGTAACAACGCCGTTAACAACAGCTGTAAGGATAGTTGTTGAACCTGTAGGAACAGGAACTCTCTGAGCTGAACCGATGAGCTTGCCGTTGAGTTCAGGAACAACAAGACCGATAGCCTTTGCAGCACCTGTGCTGTTAGGAACGATGTTCTCAGCGCCGGCACGGCTTCTTCTCTTGTTACCCTTTCTCTGTGGTCCGTCAAGGATCATCTGATCACCTGTATATGCATGGATAGTAACCATGATACCAGACTCGATTGGGCAAAGTTCGTTAAGAGCCTTAGCCATAGGAGCGAGGCAGTTTGTTGTACAAGATGCAGCTGAAATGATGTTATCATTAGCTGTAAGTGTTTCATGGTTAGTATTGTATACGATTGTAGGAAGATCATTTCCAGCTGGAGCTGAAATAACAACCTTCTTAGCACCTGCATCGATATGAGCCTGTGCCTTATCCTTTGAGGTATAGAAACCTGTACACTCAAGAACTACATCGATATCAAGCTTGCCCCAAGGAAGGTTATGTGCATCTGCTTCCTTGTAGATTTCGATTTCCTTACCATCAACGATGATTGAATGGTCTGTGCAAGATACGGTATCAGCCTTTGCGTAACGTCCCTGTGATGAATCATACTTAAGAAGATAAGCAAGCATATCAGGGCTTGTAAGATCGTTGATAGCTACGATCTCAAATCCTTCTGCCTGGAACATCTGTCTGAATGCAAGACGACCAATACGGCCAAAACCATTAATAGCAACTCTTACTGCCATTTTAAAACCCTCCTGTGATTTGAATGATTGATAAAAATTTACCAAATCTGCTTATTATTTTAATCGTATCAACTAAAATAATCAAGTAGTTTTTTCTCTTTTTCGTAAAATAAACAGTTTTTTCACTTTTATTGACTTTTCAGTGCGAAAATTTTACTCGAGTCTCTGCTCTTTGAAGAATATTTCAATACTTTTTATAACCTCCACCGGACTCATCGACTTAAGAAGATACTTTTCAGGTTTAAGCGAAGCAACCTCCATTACGACATCCTTGGAGCTCTTTCCCGTAAGGAACATAACCGGAATAGATGCCATTGAAGGGTCACTTCTTATCATCTTAAGGACCTGAACCCCGTTTACAACTGGCATCTCATAATCAAGCAAAATAAGGTCAACAGTGTTATTGGCAAGAAAAGTGATCGCATTCATTCCGGAATTTGCCATATAACACTGATATCTGCTTTCAAGCAGATTTTTCATTCTTCTCAAAGTTGTCGCATTATCATCGACAATAAGTATCTTTTTCTTTTCACCTGTCCTCGATTCGGCATCACTTGCCTTGTCAAGAGCCTCTATAAGCTCGTTGACATCAAACGGGCGCAGAAACTCCTTTGTAATGATCTCTAACGGGACAATCTTTTTAAAACCAAACAATCCATCTACATCGCCAATAGCAAAAAAAGGTATCTCACGCTCTGTCACAGTGTCCTTGATATACACCAGTGCATCGTTGAAATTTGAAATTTCCTCGTCCGTATAAGCAACCCACAGTCGCGGTCTCTGCTCTATATTGGACAGTTCATCAATATCAAACGTTGAAGTCACCACTTCAAATCCCGCGCTTTCCATGCCGTCTATTATCGCATTCACCATAAATCCCATGTGTGCGCTTATAAACAAGACCCTCTTACTCATTAACAATCTTCCTTTCCCAAGATAGCACTTTGTGATGTCTCACGTTACAGAATTTCAAGAAGTCCGTCCCTGTCAACGTTTGCGACAAGTTCCTTTACCTTTTCAAACCTGTCCTTCTCTTCGTCAGGTATTCTGTATCTGCCCATCATTTTTATTATAGCATCAATCTCATCAAAATTAAATGTTTCTGCAAAATCCCTTATCGCCTGGTAGGCTTCCTTCAGCTCGCTGGTTGAAATGGTCTCGGCATCGTCGTCAACATTGTCACTCGTCACATCCTTAAGCCATTCATCATACTTGCGGTAAAGAGCAAGCAATTCATCCGTCTTTTTCCTGATCTCGGCAAGATTTTCAACATCACCGCATTTTTCAAGATATGCAGCTTTTTCAGAAAGTTCCTTTGCCCCTATCATCCTTGCAGAACTCTTTAAGCCATGAACCAAAACTGTATATTCCTTACAGTTTTCTTCCCTATAATACTTTTCAATCTTATCAGGAATACTTTTTATTGAATTAGCAAAGTCCTTAAGGGCCTCGACAAGCACCTCCTCAGTCATACAATTGCTTATTGCCTGAGTGTAATCTATCCCCTGTATATGCCTTAAAAGACTGTCCTCATCACTATGCTGGACCTTGTATATCTCCTCATTGGCAATTGTTGCGGAAGCATTTTCCTCTTCAATAGGTCTGCCATCTGTAACAAGTTCCTCCGGAAGAAATTTTTCAAGTATACGTTCAAGCATCTTGAAATCAATGGGCTTAGGTATATATCCATCAAAACCTGCGTTGAAATAAGTCTCTCTGGCACCTGAGATCGCATTGGCAGTAAGAGCAATCACAGGCGTTTCAAGATTCAGATCATCGAGATTTTCCCTCATTTTCTGAAGCGTCTCTATACCGTCCATCCCCGGCATCCTGTGGTCAAGGAAAATAACATCATACTTATTTTTAAGAGTAAGCTTTAAGCATTCCTCGCCGCTTCCCGCTGAATCTATCTGCACAGCAGACTGCTTCAAAAGTCCCTTGAACACAGTGATATTCATAGGAGTATCATCTACAACAAGTATCTTTGCATCAGGAGCATAGAAGTCCGGTCTGTATGGCGCCTCATCGTCGCTTGCGTGCCTGTAGGTATCCGCAAGCTCACCTACAGGGCTCCACCTTACAACTTCCTGATTTACAACAAAATAAAAATCAGATCCCTTTCCAAACACACTCTTTACCTGGAGTTCTGTCCCCATAAGCTCAAGCAGTTCCTTTACGATATTAAGGCCAAGACCGGTTCCTTCAATAGTCCTGTTCTTCTTTTCATTAAGCCTTTCAAATGGCTTAAAGAGTTTCCCCATATCTTCTCTCTTGATTCCCTGTCCGGTATCGACAGCATGAACTTCAAGCGCAATATTTTCACTGTCAATTTTTTTGAAATCAAAAGATATTTTAACGCTGCCTTTTTCAGTATATTTAACAGCATTTGTAAGCATGTTCACAATACACTGCTTAAGCCTGATATCATCTCCGTACAGTATATGCGGGATTTTGGGGTCAACTTTTACTATCAGTTCAAGTCCTTTTTCCTTCGCTCTGACTGATATCATGTTGTAAATATCACCAATAAAAGCAGACAATTCATATTCCTCCGGCACTATATCGATTCTTCCGGCGGAAAGCTTTGAAAAGTCAAGGATATCGTTGATAAGCCCCAGCAGAGTTTTGCTGGCTTCCTTGATATCGTAGGCATATTCCTTAATATTGTTTTCCTTAGTCTCCCTTATGATCATTTCATCCATACCGATCACAGCATTTATAGGCGTTCTTATCTCATGAGAAATATTTGAAACAAAAGCATCCTTTGCCTGATTTGCGGCCTCGGCAGCAGCCAGAGCGTCCGAAAGTCTCTTTCCTTCTTTCACATCCTCTATGTAGTTAGACATATCCTGCAGCATAAGATCGGTGGAATTATAAAGTTCCTTTATCTCGTCATCCGTTTTTGGCATTATCTTATGAATGCCTCTCGCATACCTGTACCTATCCTCATCACCAGTCTGTGTAAGGTTTTTAAGGTAAAACGAAAGTCTGCGGATAGGATCGATCACTGAATTCCTCACTGAAAAATTCATAAACGTGATAAGAGGTCCTCCAACCGTAAAAAGCATAAGCCCTATCTTCATAGCAAGAAAACCCATGTTCTTATTGGTCGAAATAGCATCTCCCGGAACAACCGCATACCCGTCCGGAAAAACATCCGTCACAAATACCATGGCCTCGTATCCTGCCAGTCTGTCATTCACCCTGTTAAGAAGCATGGCAGAGATAAATACAGCTATGAATATGATAAGGGCAAAAAAGCCCATAAAAATGAGCATGACTTTAATATTCAAAACAGACCTGAGTCTCATGACCTCATTTACAGGATCAGCCTTAAATTCCTCTGTTTCAAAATATCCATTATAAAAATACCTTCTGATCTCATCCGGGGTCCTGTACACAAAACGATGAACAAAAAAGCACCCGATAAGACATTCAGGCAAGGTTGAAACGATAAGAGCAAGAAGCCCCCTTGCGGAAACATGCGAAAAATTGGCAGAACTTACAAGACAAACGAGAAGATACCATAAGGGTCCTGTTATCAGTGAAAGGACCCCCGCCACAAATAAAGTCTTTATAGGCTTTTTGAGCCACCCCCTAAGTTGGAAAGAGGCAGTCAGCGCGCCTGTGATCATCATGATAAAGAGCATGTAAGCATAATCGGCATTGACAAACATGCCAATAAAAAAAGCAACTATAATATAAACCATACTTGTAGTACCGGAAAAACAGCCGGCAAGAATTATAGGAACCAGATGACTGAACTGGATCAGCTGGTCTCCGATAAATATATTTACTCCCAGCATGCGTGGATTGATAAGATACGCAAACATACAGCCAATACAAACGCCAAAACTGTTTACAGCAATATGGATCCAGAAATCTTTTTTACTCAGGCAATACGGATATTGATTCATATCAGCCTCCGGTTTCTACACACAAGCTTATTTTTTAGTCTTTTTAGCTTCCAGTGCAAGCTTTTTCATTTCTATCGCACTCGTCCTCACGCTGTCTGTTATCGTGACACCGCCAAGGATCCTCGACAGTTCATCTATCATCTCATCCTGTGAAAGAGATCTTATTCCGGTCGCAGTGTGCCCATCAACAACTTTTTTCTCAATGAGAAAATGGTCATCAGCCATAGCAGCGATCTGGGCAAGGTGCGTGATCGCGATAACCTGTCTGTGGCTGGCGATCGCAGTCATCTTCTCTGCAACCTTCTGCGCCGTTCTTCCGCTTATTCCGGTATCAATCTCATCAAAAATAAGCGTAGGGATATCATCAGTGTCCGCCATAACAGACTTTATGGCAAGCATTATCCTTGAAAGCTCACCGCCCGATGCAATCTCATTAAGCGGTCTCTCAGGCTCGCCGGGATTGGTTGAAATGAAAAACGTGACCTCATCTGCTCCCCTATCGCTCATTTCACCCCGACTTACCTCTACATCAAACTTTACATCAAGGAAGTTGAGGTCTTCCAATGCACAGGTTACCTTATCCTTAAGAATCTTGGCATACTTTTTTCTGAGCTTTGTAAGCTTTTCGCATTCATGGATAGCATCTTCTTTTAACTTATCTGCTTCCTTTGCTGTCTTTTCCTTGTATGCTTCATAGTTAGAGAGCTTTTCGAGCTTCTTACTTGCCTCATCAACAAACTCCATGACAGACTCATAAGTGCCTCCATGCTTTGCCATGACTCCTCTTATATCATCAAGTCTCTCTTCAGTTCGAGCAAAATCTGCCTCATCAAAAGCATAGTCCTCTGCATGATCTGCAAGGCTTCTTGAAAGGTCTGAAATAAGGCTTTCCACTTCAGATATCTGATTTAAGATATCCTCCGTCTCCTCGCTCTCCGGAAGCTTTGAAAGAGCTTTAACTGCTGCGCCTATCTTTTCGGAAGCTCCATCAAAACCATCAACAAGGTCTATCGCCTCGCTTACAGCACTGCTTACTTTTTCAGACTGTAAATACTTTCTGTATTTTTCCGCAAGCTCCTCTTCTTCGCCTTCTCTTAAATTAAGGTCTTCTACTTCATCAACTTCAAACTGAAGGAAATCGACCTCTCTTGCGATCTCAGCTTCATCCTTTGTAAGTCCTTCAAGTTCCTTCTGCTTTTCATGATACTTTTTTACAAGTTCAGCAACCTTTTTTCTTACAGGCAGCGACTCATCATGGCAATATTTATCAAGTATTTCCAGATGATTTTTAGGTGTAAGAAGCGTTGCATTTTCCTGTTGTCCATGAATATCAAGTAAAAGTGAAGCGGCTGCTCTTACCTTGGCAAGAGTAACTGTCTCCCCATTGATCCTTGACATACTTCTTTCTTTCGTAAATTTTCTTCCTATAACAACCAGACCGTCCTCAGGATAAACGTCGATAGCAGCAAGCTTTGCACTAAGCTCCTCATCTACAGAAAACACAAGCTCAGTCAGTGCAGATTCGGCGCCTGTCCTGATCACGTTCTTTCTTGACTTCTCTCCAAGTGTAAGATTTATCGAACCTATGATAACACTCTTACCTGCACCGGTCTCACCGGTTAAAATATTTAAACCCGAACCAAATGTGACATCTGCCTCATCAATAATGGCAAGATTTTTCACATGAAGACTAACTAACATATAACCCCTTATCTAATGTATCCCCATACGCGCCAAGTACGTGTATGGGGTACTCTCTTTTAAAAATTATCTTATATTTCTTACATTTACACGGCAACGAAGCAGAGCGCCGTTTACTCTTGCATAAACATAACAGCTTCCTGCCCTTTTAGCTGTCACAGTACCATTGCCGGAAACAACAGCTACTCCGATATTACTTGAATCCCACGAAGCCTTTACTCCATCGCCTAGTACAGCCAGATTATAGGTATCATATTGCTCAAGATTGAGAGTATAGAAATTAAGTCCTACAACTGTTACTGTACAAGATGCTGTCTGTCCGCTCGTTGTTGTGCCTGTTATGGTTGCACTGCCGGCTGCAAGTGCAGTAATCACGCCATTTTTACTGATAGTTGCAACATGCTTGTTATTGGTATCCCACTTGATCTTGTCATCTGTATTGCTTGGAACCAATGAATAGGTAACAGTCTGTCTGTCGCCAATAGCCATGGTCATATTTTCAGCTGAAAGCTTAAGCCCAGTAGCAGGAATGTATTCTCTTACTATTACCTTTGCCTTCTGACTTAGCTTACTTCCGTCCTCGGTTGTTACTGTGACTGTGGTTGTTCCGGCTGCAAGTGCAGTTATCTTTCCATTTCCTGTAACATGCAGAATATTCTCATCTCCGGCCTTATACTTAAAGTTTGTCATTGTCGTGCTCTTAGGCTTTACAATACCCTTAAGCGTGGTAGTCCTGCCAACGATCATCTGAATTAGGTATTTGTCAAGTGCAAGACTTGATGCACGCTTAACAACCTTTATCGTTGCAACAGCCTTACGTCCGGATCCATCCTTTACTGCAACTGTTATCTTTGCTGTACCTTTCTTCTTTGCTGTGACTACACCTGAAGAATTGACAGTAGCAACTTTCTTGTTGCTGCTTGTCCATGTATAGGTCTTTACTGTAACTGAAGCAGGTGAAGCACTTACATGAAGTGAAACAGTCTCGCCTACTTCAAGTACCTTTGTCTTTGGGCTTACGCTAAGGTTGCTTGTTCGCTCCATTACAGTAACAATACATGTCGCCGAATAATTACCATCGTCACTTGTTACTTTGATCACAGATAAGCCACCCTTAAGACCTTTCACAAGACCATTTTCATCTACTGTGGCAACATCTTCATTTGATGAAGACCAAGTTAGATCCTGATTTGTTGCATCATCCGGATCAAATTTTGCTTCAAGCTGGTATGTTTCACCTTTGTCTATGGTCACATCATTTACATTAAGTGTAAGTCCGCCAAGAGACTGATACACATGCACGATCACTCTTGCAAACTTTCCATTTGTGGTAGAGGCTGTAACCTCGCAGTTACCCACGCTTACGCCAGTAATGACTCCGTCTTCTACTGTAGCAATCGTATCATCACTTGAGGACCAGATCAAGCCTTTTTCTGTAGCTGTTTCTGGTTCAAATGAAACCTTTACAGTATAAGTATCACCTACATCAACATTTACTTCTGTAGTATCAAGCGCGATTCCTGTAGGGTTCTGTTTTACTGTAACTTCACACTTTGCGGTATGCTTTCCGTCTCCACTGGTAAGAGTTACTACTGTTTTACCAGGACTTAAAGCTGTAAATGTACCATCTTCTGTTACAGTACCAACAGTAGGGTCACTTGATACAATCTTGTAGGTTTTGTCACTTGCATCCGCAGGTTTGACTTTTATCTTAAAGTTATAAGTTTCACCTGTCATAAGTGTAAGCTTATCTTTGTCAAGAGTAACACCAGACTGAGGAGTTGTGCATACAACTTCTATTGTAGCCTCCGCACGAGACCCGTCTTCCATTTTGCCCACAGACTTAACCGTAATACTTGCAGGTGTAACAGCACCCTTTACAAATGTAATAAGACCATTTTCATCTACTGTTGCTATCTCAGTATGATTAGATTCAAATGTAACACCCTGCTCTGCAGTTGCCGGTTCTACTTTCCAATGAAGCTGATAGGTAGACCCCATAGCCCTTACGATCGGTGAAGGATCTTCTATGGTAATACTCGCAACAGGCTGAATAACTGTTACATTAATAAAGCCATAATATTCACCTGTAGCCTTGTTGAGGGCTGTATAAGTCTGAGTACCAGGTGCGGCAGCTGTAATCTTAAATGAATCCTTGTCTACTGTAAATGTTGCCACTCCCCCCGATGGA
>CADBPM010000070.1 GCA_902796595.1 uncultured Lachnospiraceae bacterium
GGCATTGCTCCTTCCGAGCTTGCCTACGGCTCCGACAAAGCGCGTGAGCTTTTCATTGAAATGCTCGGTATAGCGGAAAAGAAATTTGGCTTTGAACCGGACGACTCACCTCTCATGGTGGAAGCAATCCCTTCTGCAAATGGCTCACTCATATTACTTATTTCCAAATCAGAAGACCCGCAGGATCTCGATACAAGATTCTCCAGATTTTCTCCCGAAACACCTGCTGCCCCTCTTGAAGAAGAAGAGCCTACTGATGCAGAAGATACAGAAGAAATTGATGTTGGAGACCCTGTAATAGAAGAAAATGATATCAGTAATCTGACAAACAAGCCTCTGCCATTTGACGATGCCACAATAGGCAGTGCGATTCAATCGCTGTTAGGAATAGATGACCTAGGCTTCAAAACAAAGCCTGAACCTAAACCCGATTTTACCGCTCTTCCAAAATTTCTGACCCCGGATAAGAAAATTCCGTCTGAAAAAGCCGACGTGCCAGCTTTAAAGATATATTCATTTGACTCCTTTGACGCTTTGCAGGAAGCTGCTCATGCTCTTGCAGATGTTTTTCATGGTGAAAATGCTGTATACAGAGACCCTGACAAGAGCAGATACTTCCTTGTTTTGAAAAAAGGTTCTGGTGAAAAAGATTCCTTCAGCAAGGCTGTAAGTATCCTTTATGAGTATTCAAGGCCTCTCCGCTGCAACTATGCCACTATCGCATATATTAAGGAACACCTTGAACCTATAATAAAAGAAAATGCAATTGCAATCTTAAACGTGCTATAAATAAAAAGCCTCTCGGACTTATACATCCGAGGGGCTTTTTATTTATGCTTCTGCTTTTTCAGGTGCAGTATACTCATTTATCATATCTACAAGATCATCTACATCAAGACCATGCACCATGGCTGCCTCTTCAAGAGATTCACCAAGTGATGCAGGGCATGTTATGCAATGCATGCCAGCATTCATAAGAAGAGGTATAACATCCTGATTCTGCTGGATTATCTCCGCAATTATCATATCCTTTGTTACTTTTTTCTTTGTATCTGCCATTATATTACCGCCTTTCATCCAAATGTCTCATCATTAAGATAAGACCAAGTCCCCTGCCCGCAAGAATCAATTACAACGTAAGGGGATAACATTAATGTGTTGCAAATGGAACAATCAGAATCAATAATACATTAACTATTCACTTTCGTCAATAGTTTCTTCTTCGTTATCCACATCTTCTTCATCTTGTCCACCGGTATCAGTCACATCATTATCTTCATCCGAATCTCCCGCATCAGACTCTTCGGGTTCTGTCGCATTTTCAGAATCATCTGTATCTTCTGTAGCGTTATCGTCTGTATCATCAAATGGTGTTACTTCCGTACCGTCTGTGCTTTCATCAGTACCCGGCTTTACGATTTCTGCTTTAGCCTTATTTTCACCTTCATCCTCTTCATCTTCCATATCTATAGCACCTTCCGTGGAAATCTCAGGATCATTTTCCTCTATTGCAGCTTCAGTAGCGAGTTCATCTTCTTTTTCTTCTTTTCTGCCAAAATACTCATCATCAAGATTTACACTCTTAAGACCTGTATGGATATCTTCCATGTAGCCTTTCCAAATCGCAACCGGTCTTGCATTTGCAGAAAGTGCATTAAGGCTTGCCGGCATATCATAGCCAACCCAGATACCGGTTGTATAGTAGTGAGTAAATCCTACAAACCATAGGTCATGAGCGTCATTCGTTGTACCGGTCTTGCCTGCGCATGGCATATTTGCAAGCTTTCCGAATCTTGCTGTACCGGAGATCATAACCTGCTCCATACAGGAATTCATCATCCTTGCAGCATTTTCATCGTAAATAGCCTTCTGCTCTTCCCCACCATAAAATGTATCTGTGATAACATTGTTGCCATCAGCATCAGTAATTTTCACTATACAGGATGGATCCCTGTACATTCCGTCATTTTCAAGGGTTGCAAAGCCCGATGTCATTTCAAGAGCACTTACACCTCTGCTGAGCCCTCCGAGTGCTGCTGCCGGATAGTAGTCATTGTCTGTAATATTAATGAAATTCATATCAAGTAGCTTCTGTATACCTGCCGCAGGCGAAATCTCTGTAAAAAGTTTCCATGCCACAGTATTTACAGATACGGCAACCGCCTGCTTTATAGTCATATTTCCTCTGAAATATCCTTCTGCATTTACCGGACCACCTTCAATCTTTTCATCTTTCACTATGCTTTCAGGAGTATATCCCTTTTCAAATGCTGGTGTATATACTATAAGAGGCTTTATTGAACTTCCCGGCTGTCTGAAACTCTGATATGCCCTGTTAAGGCTCTGCCCTGAAAACTTCTGACTTCTGCCGCCTACTATAGCGACCACTCTACCTGTCTCATTATCTATGGTAACTGCCGAACCTTGGAGTTTGTATACTCCGGACTTGGTTTTATCTTTCGATTCCGAAAGCCCGTCATTTATAGCTTTCTGAAGTTTTTTCTGAAGATCCGGTTTGAGTGATGTATAAATACGATAGCCGCCCGAAAACATCTTTGCCTGACAGCGATCATACTCAGCACTGTAAAGCTCCTCATATTCATTCTTTTCAGCATCAGAGTCAAAACTGTATTTAAAAAGGAAACCATTCGCCTTCATAAGTGCCTTTACAGCACAATCATTTGCAAATGTTGCCATATATGAGCTGTTTGAGCTCTTGCTCTCTACAAGCTTTATCTCTTCACTTTTTGCAACGCTGGCCTCCTCCTCGCTTATCTTGCCATCAAGAAGCATCTGATCAATGATTCTATCTCTTCTTCCAACAGCTGCTTCGAGATTATTATAAGGGTTGTAGCGGTTTGGTGCATTTGGTATTCCTACAAGGAAAGCGCACTGTGACAGTGACAGCTCACTTACTCCTTTTCCAAAATAGGCAAAGCTGGCTGCCTGAATACCATAGTTGCCATTTGCAAAATAGATATTATTGAGATAAAACTCCATTATCTGTTGCTTGGAATACTTGCTTTCAAGCTCTATCGCTATGAATATCTCTCTTGCTTTTCTCTCCCATGTTTCTTTAAAGGAAAGGAATATATTTTTGGCTAACTGCTGGGTAATAGTACTTCCGCCCTGAGTTATAACACCTCTGTTTGCAATATAGGCATAAGCCGCACGCAGGATCGCCATAGGGTCGTATCCCTTATGTGTAAAGAATTTCTTATCCTCAATGCTGACTACTGCATTTACTGCATTTGCAGGTATATCTTTATATGGAATATAATAAACATCCTTTTCTCCTGCAAGCTTACTTAAAACTTCTCCATCAGCATTATATATAAGGCTTGTTTCTGCCTGCCTGAATGTTGCCGGTGAACTTGCTTCTACGGTCGCAATAGCTTCATTTCTCATCTGTACGACTCTGTCTCCGTAGCGAAGATAGAAAAAAATAAGTATAAGTGCCACCAAAAGCAACATTACTGCTATAAAAAGTTTGAATACCATGCCAATCGCATAAAGTACTCCACGCTTTTTTCTTTTCTTTCCGGACAAAACTTTAGTTCTCCTTAAATTTTAAAACAACCCGCCGTAAAAACGGCGGGTTTATGCTTTTATCAAAGATCACAATTTCCAACAGTTCTTGGGAATGGGATTACGTCTCTTATGTTGCCGATACCTGTAAGATACATCACACAACGCTCAAATCCAAGACCAAAGCCCGCATGCCTTGCAGTACCATACTTTCTAAGATCAAGGTAGAAATTGTACTCGTCAAGATTCATGTTAAGCTCCTTCATACGGGAAAGAAGCTTATCATAATCCTCTTCACGCTGGCTTCCGCCGATGATCTCACCAATGCCAGGTACAAGACAGTCCATAGCCGCAACAGTCTTTCCATCCGGATTGAGCTTCATATAGAATGCCTTTATCTCCTTTGGATAATCTGTAACAAATACAGGTCTCTTGAAGATCTTTTCGGTAAGGTATCTCTCATGCTCAGTCTGGAGATCACATCCCCAGTATACCTTATATGAGAACTCATCATTATGCTCCATAAGCATATTTACGGCTTCTGTATATGTAACTCTGCCGAAATCTGAATTTGCAACATGATCAAGTCTTTCTATAAGTCCCTTATCAACAAACTGGTTGAAGAATTCAAGCTCAGGTCTTGCATTCTCCATAACATAATTGATAACGTACTTAAGCATGGATTCTGCAAGTTCCATATCATCCTGAAGGTCTGCAAATGCAATTTCAGGCTCGATCATCCAGAACTCTGCCGCGTGTCTTGTGGTATTTGAATTTTCTGCACGGAATGTCGGTCCAAATGTATATACATTGCGGAATGCCATTGCATAAGTCTCTGCATCAAGCTGACCGCTTACGGTAAGATTTGTAGCCTTGCCGAAGAAGTCTTTGGAATCGTCTACCTTGCCCTCCTTTGTCTTTGGAAGTTCGTTCATATCAAGCGTGGTGACACGGAACATTTCACCCGCACCTTCTGCATCTGAACTTGTGATAAGTGGTGTGTGTACATATACAAAGTCCCTCTCCTGGAAGAACTTGTGAATAGCATAGGCTGCAAGTGAACGAACTCTGAATACAGCCTGAAAAGTATTGGTACGTGGACGAAGATGTGTCATTGTCCTAAGGTATTCAAGAGTATGGCGCTTCTTCTGAAGAGGATAGTCTGATGTGGACTCACCTTCGATGATAACTTCCTCAGCCTGAATTTCAAAAGGCTGCTTTGCCTCAGGGGTAAGTACAAGCTTTCCTCTTACTATAAGTGCTGAACTTACATTTAACTTACATATCTTATCAAAATTATCAAGCTTATCATGATATACAACCTGAACCGGGTTGAAATAAGTACCGTCTGAAAGCACGATAAATCCGAATGTCTTTGAATCTCTGATACTCTTTACCCATCCGCTTACTGTAACTTCCTTGTCAGCAAACTTTTCTTTATCTCTGTATAATTCCTTTACTGTTGTAAAGTCTTCCATAATATTGCCCCCGTAAAATTTTTAGTTGCACTCTCAATATGATACCACATTAAGCCTCGCTTGTCACGCAAAAAGAAAACAGGTTGAAATGTACCGCCTGCCATTTCAACCTGCCACACTTAGAATCTTACATTTTTATCCGCAAACATGCGCTGGATCCTTTTTTGCCGATTGCTGCAAGAACTGCCGCCCCACTGCCCTGAAACAAAGCTTACGAAAAGATATATAAATGTGACCCATACCCAGTAGTCAGCCATGATAGCCTTCACCCTTCTGTTGTTATAGACAACATTTTATAGTAAGCGAAGAAAATAATTGCGGATAGAGCTTGCTCTATCCAGCATTAATTCTCGGCGACGTTTATCGTAAACGAAATTA
>CADBPM010000071.1 GCA_902796595.1 uncultured Lachnospiraceae bacterium
TCACCCTCTGTTGCATCGTAAAGTCGTAAAAGCAGTTTTATAAAGGTGCTTTTGCCGGCACCGTTAAGACCTACGACCGCCAGTTTCTGTCCCCATGGTATTTTGATTGAAAGGTTTTTTAATGCGTAGTTTTCAGAGCCGGGGTACTTGTAGGAAACGTTTTTAAATTCAAAAGTAAGCTTGCTCGCCGGATCTATATGTATTCCTGCCGTACTTTCCACTTTATAGTCAATAAAGGTACGATAATCATCAATCTGCATGGAATTTCGCTCGATAGTACCCAAGTTGTTAAGAAAGCTGCTAAGTGCACTTGAAAAAGCTCCGCACAGTGTGATAAAAAGCGTAAAATCACCGATAGTTAAAGGATTACTTGCACGAAGAACTCCATTAACTAAAATCATGTACATAAAAGTTGCCTGAACAATTCCAGTTGTGAAGTTTACTCCGGAATTTAAAAGCCAGATTTTGCGACCTTTTATGTATCTTATATAGTATTCCATGAAGGTTGTATGTTGCTTTGAAATGAGCCAATCCTTCATATCAAAAAGACGTATATCTTTTGCATAATCAAAGTCTTGTGTGCATCGCTGCATATAATCTTGTTTGCGCCAATTTTCAGGCATTTCATCCCAGACATGTTTCTTATCGTATAGCAAAGCCTTTCTGTAAGACAGAAAATTGATAAATCCAATGATCATTAAGATAATGATGAGCCTTAAGTCAAGACCTATGATCATAAAAAAGCTGACAATAAGCGTGACAACAAACTGAGACATGCTTTCCATGTTGTGCATAAGACCTTCTACACCATTAGTATTGCCACCCGTAGCCTCAGATGCTTTTCTTGCCATATCAAGTATGTGAGGTTGTTCAAGTACTTCATACCTCATTGAGAGAAATTTATCTACTCTGTACCCAATCAGATTAAACCTGACATCAATAAATCCCGGCCAATTTCTGTTTGAAATATTTGTGTTGACAAGACGGAGCACAATATTTATTACTGTTATTATTAAAATTGCCTTTATTAAAGGCTTCGGGTCGACTGCACCTGTACCTGCCTGAGCCTGAACGATATCTATTATGTGTTTTGTGAAGAAACCCCAGATATACTGCATGCATGGCTGAGTAACAGCACCAATGCACATAAGAAATATGATAGATTTCTTATAATCCCAGATTGCTTTTATGATATATCTGATATTGCTTACGACTCCGTATCTGGTATGCGGAGTTTTAAGCTTTCCTTCTTCATCACGTTCCCCCGGAAGAACCGTTTCTCCCTCTTTTTTCTTTTTAAATAACATTTTTTGTTGTGTCCTCCTCCATTTTAACCCCCAAATCTAAGTATCATAAGTTAATAATATTTTTTTGATACCGCAGTTTTTATAATTATAAAATTCATTGTTTTAAAAAGTCAATCAGAAATTTTATAAAGATTAAAATCAGCACTTTTTAAACAAATATGTTGAAATTTTAGAAGGTAATGTAAACGTTCACATTATTTCTTGCGATCTTATAGACTGTCCAACTTTAGTACGTTACAAAGATAGAAGATTAACGTAATAAAGTAAATAAGACGTTTATAAAAAATAATTTGACAAGTTTCTTGTAGAATGATATTATTATAGTTTAGTAAAGCATTTCAACATGGTCTAAAGCTTGTTTAGACGATGAAATACTTTACAAAAATTGAGAAGGAAAGAGAAAATGAACTATGAAGAGGTAGTAGAAGAGGCAAGGAAACTGGTATCAAAGGCTGATGCAAGTGGTATACAGGATCATTTAGCTGTCCAGTTTAATGTGACCGGTGAGGGTGAAGGCAAATTTTACCTTGAACTGAAAGATGGTAAAGTATCTGTTGAACCTTTCGATTACAATGACAGAGATATCCTTGTAACTGCAGATGCCAAGTCCATTTTAGACATGATGTCAGGAAAGCTTGACATAGTCAATGCATACCTTACACATAAGATTTCAGCAGAAGGAAATCTTGGCAAAGCAGATCTTCTTAAGAAGCTCATAAGCAGTGCTAAGGTTGTAGAGGCAACACCACTTGCAAAGGTATTTTCAAATAAGAAAAGCAAATTCAGAAGACGCAGATAATTAAATTTCATGATTTGTAAGAAAACAGGCTATCCAAAATACAGGATGCCTGTTTTCTTGGGGGTGCCCTGTGAAACAGGATACTCCACTCTGCCAGCCATCGCAAAACGATAATAAATGGCTGGCTAGTCCTTGTTATCAAGTACATTGCTAGCATTGTTAAATAATATTTACATGTATAAAGGGATTGTAAAAGAAACTGAAAGCGTTATAATTTATATAACATAATAAAAGGGGAGGTTGAGGCAATGAAAAGAGACCAAAAACTGGTAGGACGTATTCTTGTAATTGCTATGAGTGCTACAGCTATCATGGCGGTTATCCTTACGATAATAGGAATAACTGAGGTAAAGAACGCTTACATTGAAACTTATGAGGACGAACTTAAAACGGCTGCAATACAGGCAGAAAGTGAGCTCTCTAATGAATGGGATGGCGACTGGTCACTCAGTAATGAGGGGCGTTTGTTAAAAGGCGAAGAGGATATTCATGATGAATATCTTAAACAAATGCAAAGCCTTACTTCGCAGACAGGTATTGCTTATTCACTTATTTACGACAATATTCTATATGTATCTACTTTGGAAGATGAAAACGGTAAAAGCATGGAAGGTACCACTATTTCGGATACTGTTGTAGATATTGTCCTGAAGCAGGGAAAAGCGTACATGAGTGACAAATTAAGGATCGGTAATAAACAATGGTATTCTTATTATAAACCGATCACTAATTCCGATGGCAAGGTAGTCGGTATGGCGTTTGCCGGAAGAGATGCTTCATCTATATATGCGGGAATATTTAATACCACAGCTCTTATGGTGAGTCTTGCTGTTGGAATCATGCTTGTAATTTTGTTTGCAGGAATTGCAATGATTCGTTCATCCAACAGAGCAATAGAAGATATTGAAAAAGGTCTTATAGAACTTGCAAAGGGAAATTTAAGTTTCCGTTTTACAGACAAAACGATGGCAAGAAGGGATGAACTTGGAGTTATTGCAGAAAATGCTATCACTTTGAGAAAACATCTTACTGAGGTTATAAAAAATACACTTTCTTTGTCTGAGCAGGTTTCAAAGTCCGGCAACGAGCTGTCAGATTCATCAGAAACTGCTTCTACGGCAAGCAATCAGGTTACAAATGCGGTGACAGATATTTCAAAGGGTGCTATAAGTCAGGCTGAGAGCGTGGAGGAATCAATGACCCATACCAACGAGATGGGTGAAAATATTGATAGCATTACATCAAGTGTAGAAGAACTTTCGGCGGCCGCCGCAGAAATGAAAAATGCTTCTGACCGTACAGTTCATGCTCTTGAAAAGCTTTTGAATCAGAATCAGGATGTTATGACTTCAATGGAGGAAATTGACGCGCAGATAAAGGCAACTAACGATGCAGTAAAAGAAATTGCTAATGCTTCAAATGTTATTTCTGAAATTTCAAGTCAGACAAACCTTCTTGCACTTAATGCTTCAATTGAGGCTGCGCGTGCAGGAGAAGCAGGACGCGGCTTTGCAGTTGTTGCGGCTGAGATTGGCACTCTTGCCGACCAGTCCGGAGAGGCTTCTGTATCCATTACAAAGATTGTTACCAATCTTGTTGAGGAATCAAAAAAGAGTGTTGACACCATTTCCAAACTTAACGAAGGTTTCAATGCTCAAAATGACCAGCTTAACTCCACCAAGGGCGATATGGATGGTATGATGACGAATGTTGGAAATGTGGAGAATGATTCAAAGATCATTGCAGAAAAAATAGACAAACTTAATGCATCCAAGAATAAGTTAAACGGAATCATTTCCGACCTTTCTGCAATATCCGAGGAAAATGCCGCAGCTACAGAAGAAACAAACGCTTCAATGCAGGAATTGAATGCAACCTTTGAAGTTATAAATAATTCTGCATCAGAGTTGAAAGAACTTGCAGTTGAACTTAATGAGCAGATGAACTATTTCAAGATGTAGCAAAAAAAGGAGGGAGATTTCCCTCCTTTTTAATGCCATTATTTTGCAGCGAAGTTTAAACCAGTTTAGAAGAGGGTAAAAATACTATTTCGCAAAATGTCAGTTATGCGAAATAAGAATATCCATAAACCCAATGGAACCATTATTAATGAAGACTACTCAACCATCTAAATCGAGTAGCCTTCATTTGGTACCATTTTAATCTATTAAGTATAATACCTGATTTTAGTAGTTAATAACATTACTTGGCCAAATTTCAGGGTACACTTCACCTCTTGTCCAGTAAAAGCTATCTAAAATGTATTTCTGTTGTTTCTCTACTTTAGAGACATATTCTTCAGGAACACGAATCTTCTTATATTTTAAATACTGACAATATTTAATGGTTTCACCTTTTTTAGAGGCAGTTTTATTAACTTGTACAGCATGTCCGTTTTTATACTTATACGTATATTTTATGTCTACTGAAGAAGCAGGTCTCGAATAGCCGTCTTCCTTATATGCTGCATATTTCATGGTGCTTTCCGAAACGTCCCCGTGAGTATTGTACTTATAGGTCATCGTCATATCTCCACCATATCCGCCAGAGTGAACAGCCTTAACAAGTTGCCCCTTTGAATTGTACTTATATTGAATATCAGTCCAGCTTCCGTAGTACGGTACGCGGTAATCCTTGTTAATAACCTTGATACTTTCAAGCCTTCCGTCAGTAGAATATTTATATTTTACAGTAGTATTATTATACTCACTTTTACTTTTTATTTCTTTTACATGACAATCTTTTATAGTGTATTTTTCACTGGAATAAGAATTTTTCCTTGTTATAATATCACCATTGACTGTAATCTTTAAGTCAACCTGATTTCTGTTCTTAAGCAGACCGTTTTCATCATACGCATTTTCTGTATCATCAAATAGTATTCCTGCATCTTCGCAGTTTGTATCACTTACAACATATACTGTTTTATCCTGCCCTGCCTGGGCCTTAACACATGGCATGATATTTGTAAATACAAAGGTTGAAACAAATAGTATTCCAGCAATAAATAATTTCTTCTTTTCTTTCATACTCTATTATCTCTTTTCTCTAAATATGTAGATATTTAATCTGACCATGCGTAATATCCATTAACTTTTTTACGATTAGACCACTTTCCGAACACTTTCTTTCCTTTAGTAACCTTATAAGCTCTTACTCTTATTACAATGGATGAATCAGTACCGCCTGATCCTGCTCTGCTGTAAGATGTTGACTTTGTATAGTATTTTTCTTTTAATGGACCTGATTTTTCTGCTCCGGTAACATCATCATAATGTTTCCACTTTCCATTATCATAATATCCGCTTAATTTTTCAACCTGATATCCATCTGCATTTTTTACCTTTGACCAGGCAATCTCCTGCTCTTCACCGTCAAAATTTGCGTAAGGATAAATCTGAGAAGAGCCTACAATACGCCAATCACTGATTTTAGGTGTTCCGGGCTTTGTCGCAGCCTGAGTGGAGATTGGAGCTGAACCTTCTACTAAAAGTACGGCTGAAAGCATTAAAATTGCAAATTTCTTCAACGTTTTTACTCTCATGAAATAAACTTCCTTTCTTAGTATGTTAGAAAATCATTAGTCAGACATCAAACACAACATGCCTTATAGACTTCACTAAGCCACTCATCCCTATGAGATGCAAGCATTTCCTCATGCTTGAATTGGAAACCCTCATCAAGATCAGAGCTTCCCAATATCCATGATCGATATGAATCCTTCTTCTTACTGATCCTTCTTTAAAAATATATTATGACGTCGGGGCAAAAGTATCTGTCCTTTGTTCATAAAATTAGTTTAATCTAACGACTTTAATATGTCAAATCATACTGCAGAAAATATTGAAATTTCTCGGTGCATCAATTGCTCTCGCAAAACTGTTTGGATTTTGAATAATTCCGGAAGAATCTCCCGTAGATTAAAGAAGGACCTTCTGATGATATATTCAGAAAGCCCTTTAATTTTTTATTCAGTCATCTTTTTATTCTCATCCCTGTATTTCAGGTAAAAAGACACTATCACCATCACAACGAAGATAATAGGATAAAGAATAAGTTTTCTGTTTGTTGTCCCATATACATCAAGCACACCTCTTACAATGCATCCTGCAGTTAACAGCATTACTGCACCTGAATACATTTCAACAGAGCTCCTTGCAGGAAGCTTTCTTTTTAAAGCAATGCAGCTTCCGAATGGAACAATTCCGAAGATCAAAGGTATCAAAAAAGCAAAAACCATATAAGGCGAATAAACTCCAAAAGAAAAAAATTCGTATATGGTAGAAAATACGGCAATAAATATTGTTACAACGGTAAATAATAGCACTATCTTCTTATTTTTCTTAACCATTTCATTTGACATAGACAATATCGCTCACGCTCCTTTCAGAAATACGATGCCCGTTTGTCGTCGGTTTATTTATTATACTACCCTGATAGTACATTGCAGATGAACCTCCACCATCAAGATTATACGCATTTGTAACACCCAAACCTTTCATAAATTTTGCAAGTTGGATTAGAGAAAGCCCTGCACTTTCTCTTGTTCTACCATCTGACACAACAAAAACATAGTGATCCTCACTTACCTGACCTATAGCAGTACGCGGATTGCTTGCCATTGCCTTTCCAACCTCATCAGCTCCGGTAACTGCTATCTCTCCACCTTCCACAAGACCAGGACCAAAGGAAAATGCCTGCCATACGCCTTCTTCTACCAGCTCCTGTGCGCTCTTTTCCCCGGCATTCATGATCTTCATCGTTCCATCCGCATAAATACAGCATATTTCATCATCGCTGTCAGCGGTATCTCTGTATACTTTACCATTTCTGATAACATATCCCGTTTCCTGTGCTCCGTAAAAATCTCCGTTTATAGCTAAGATAGCACCATTTACCGATGCAATCTCTGAAGTTTTGGCAGTTACATTTCTTCCATAAGCATCATTGGCAAAGGCGGTTTTTATATTCTCAACACTTTTTAATTTTACATCGGCCACATAAACCTGTGTTCCTTCATATGTATATTGTTTTATTATGACAGAGACATTGCCATCACTGTAGTTCTCGTACTCTGTCTGTGTAAGAACCGCTCCGATTGAAGCAAGGTCTTCATCCGTTTCCTTATTTTCTGCTGATTGTCCGTATTCGCTTAAAGCTTCTTCATCCTGCTCGGACACTTTTGCCTCTTTGTTTGCGTTTGCATCAATTTTTGACTCTAAACTATCTTCTTTCTGTACAGCTGCAAATATCTCAGTATTTGCAGCTGTTGCCTCAGTCTGATATATGTCTGTCAACACGAAAGTATCCAGAAGTATATATGTTGTCAGACTCACTGTAAGAATCCCACTTATAAGTCCTGCCAGATGTTTTTTCATTGTTGCCTCCTGTCTGTTCTTTTATTGCAGCATTGGACTTTGGCTGATGCTGCACTTTTTTAAATATGAATTTTTTCTGCACTAAAAGACTTATCATAAACAAAGTACACTCCGTCATTACCTTTGCAATCTTTGGGGGTATACCAATAAAAGTATATATTTCAAGTACTATCGTATTAAGCACAAGTATCCCTGCTGCAAGTAATCCATACTGCAGTGCAGATCTCTTTACTGAAACATTCGATTTAAAAACAAACTTTCTGTTTAGCGTATAATTTAACCCTGCACTTAAAAGCCTTGCTATAACATTTGCAAGATCAAGTGCCAGCGAAACAGAAAACCCTGAAAGTATCATATAAATCAGATTAAAAAGAATATAATCTGCTACAAAACTAATCAATGAAGCTCCCGTATATTTTAAAATCTATCCATAAATTAATATCGAATCTCTTATTACGTGAAAATGAGAAGAAGTGTTACCATCAATATAAATTGTTTTTATCCAGATTTCCCTGACAGATCTCTTTGCTCTTGCCCAGCAAAGCAGCACATTCATTTCATATTCATACCTTTCACCTGGTATATCTTTCATAAATGAGACATACTTATCGCAAAACGCTCTCAATCCTGTCTGTGTATCGTATATTGCAGTTCCGGTTGAAATTCGAAAGACTGCTCTTGTAAGTCCATTTCCAAACCTGCTTCTGAAAGGAGCATTCTTCTCAATTTTTCTGCTTCCAAGTACAAGGCTGTCAGGTTCTCTCTCTGCAACAGAGGCTGCGCGGATAATATCCGAAACTGCATGCTGCCCATCTGCATCCGCTGTTACGATAATATAAGGCGGCTTCACAAATTTCTCAATATATTGCAGTCCAGTCTTCAATGCAGCTCCCTTTCCTCTATTCTCTTCATGTCTCAGGACTACCGCATAGACCTCCGCTTTTTTAAATAAAGCATCATAATCATGACCGCTTCCATCATTTACAACTATATTCACTGTGCCATGCTCTGTCAGCATTTTCAACAGACTTATAAGTTTCTCGTCTGGTGTATAGGCCGGTATAAGGATTACTTTTTGGTATTCCATAAGCGCCTCCTTTTCCAAGGCTTGATAACTATGCAAGTTTTATGTTGAAATGATGATAACATCGAAATGTCAAAATCTCGTGTGTAAACGGTGAACGTTCTGTGAAACAATAGACTGTCTTGGATTATATATCAGATATGATCAGTGGAACCTTACGCCAAAAACATCCCCGTCTACTGACGAGGATGTCGAAAATTAGAAATTATGTTAGAAAATCATTCCATTCCCACGCATACAATCTTCTTATTAAATACATAATAATAACTGCCTCCTTGCTGTTCTACTAAATAGCATTTTACACTTTTATGAGGTAGTTATCAATTACTTTTACACTTTTATGAGGCACTTTTTGCTACTTTCAACAAAATCATTATTAATTTGTCCCTTGCCTTAAAATACATTTTTCTGCGTTTTAAGTGTTTTCAAATATATCCCGATAGATGATACCAGATTGGCTATCCTGCGTGGCAAGGAAAATCTGCCACAATTTCCTCCAGAATCTGCTCTGTAAATTCACTACCGTACCTATCTGTTGCAGGTCTGATAACAAGCTCATCTCCACGCACTTCACATTCTGCTTTATCACCGAAGCCAAGCATGTAAGATTATGAATAATGGTACGATCCCTGCTAAACAGTATTCATCCGCAAAAGAGCATTTCGATGAAATCAATGCAGATTAATATCAAAATTCAAGATTGCAGTAATCAATATAACAGTTTACATTCTGTGTGTACAATATTAAGTTTGTTAGAATTCGCCATAAAATATAAAGTTTCCAAGGTTTCTCCCATGTAACCTATATATCTGTCTGCACGTTCCGAACCCCTAGGAACACTTAATTCTTCCACTCTCTCAAGTATAGGGAACAACCATTCACAGGATAATGAGTGCAGTATAAAAGTAATGTTTGCTATAAATTCTCTTTGTACCATGCAATTGAAGCTTTAATACCTCTGTCGAAACTCCATTCCGGATTGTACCCAAGTAGTTTCTTTGCCCTGCTTATATCTGCATTTGAATGCTTGATGTCCCCTGCTCTATCCGGACAAAATTTAGGCTCTATATTAACACCAAGTGCTTTTGTTAGCCCGTTATATACATCAATTAGATACTCCCTGCCTCCGAAAGCAATATTATATGCTTTACCCACGGCACAGTCTTCATCTGCTACGGCATTAGCAGGATTTTTCCCTGTTTTTTCATATTCTTTAATTCCTGGTGCAAGGCATGCCTTTAGATTAGCCTCAATTACATTCTCAATATATGTAAAATCACGACTCTGTTTTCCATCTCCGTTTATTGTTGGAGTTTCATTGTTAAGTAGCTGTTTGATAAACTTCGGGATTACTGCTGCATAGGCCCCATCAGGGTCCTGCCTTCTGCCAAAGACATTGAAATAACGAAGCCCATAGGTATCCAAGCCGTAGTGCATAGTATACTGTTTTGCCCACTCTTCATCTGTTCGCTTAGATACAGCATATGGGCTTAACAGATTTCCTTCTTTTCCTTCCTTTTTCGGTAGAACTGGCTCATCACCATATACAGAAGAGCTAGAAGCATATACAAACTTCTTAACATTGTTTCGTCTTGCTGCTTCTAGCATATTAAGTGTTCCTACAATGTTATTCATGCAGTAAAAAAGAGGCATCTCTATACTTCTTGGAACAGAACCCCATGCTGCTTCATTCATTACATAGTCTACGCCTTCACAAGCTTTCATGCATGTATTTGGATCTTTGATATCTCCTTTAATAAATGTATATTTATCTTTAAAATCCGGATTTTTGAGGAGAAAATCAATATTTTCCTGCTTGCCTGTAGACAAATCATCAAGACATCTAACCTTATATCCAAGCTTTAAAATTGCTTCACAAAGATTAGAACCTATAAAACCTGCTCCACCTGTAACAAGAAATAGCGAATTCTTTGGAAACTTCAAATTCTCATATTCCATTATTATAGCCTCCAATACTGGTATCCGGATTTTTCCATTTCATCCTTGTTCAATACACCCTTAAGATCCATCAAAACCCTATTTTCATGGTTAGATTGCCTATACATAGTGGCTAAATCGGTTAATTGAAGCTTAGAAAACTGATCATGTGCTACTGCAATAATCACAGCATCCATCTCTTTAATATCCGACAAAGGACTCAAATGAATGTTATAAAGCTTATGTGCTTCAACTATATCCGCATAGGGATCAGATATTACTGGTTCAATTCCATATTCCCTTAATTCTTTTACAATATCATAAACCTTGCTATTCCTAGTGTCCGGACAATTTTCTTTAAATGTAAATCCAAGAATTACCACCCTTGCATTTTTTACTGAAATATCCGCAGAGATTAACTGCTTTACACAGTTTTGCGCTACGTATGCTCCCATATCATCATTTATACGACGTCCTGATAAAATAACTTGCGAATGATAACCAAGTTGTTCGGCCTTATATGTTAGATAATATGGGTCAACTCCTATACAATGACCGCCAACAAGACCCGGAAAGAAATTCAGAAAATTCCACTTGGTTCCAGCCGCCTCAAGAACAGATTTAGTATCAATACCCATCTTATGAAATATAATAGACAACTCGTTCATAAAAGCAATATTGATATCGCGCTGACTGTTTTCAATTACCTTCGCCGCTTCAGCAACTTTAATAGACTTTGCCTTATGAACTCCGGCTTCGACAACAATAGAATAAACATCAGCAATAGTATCAAGAGTTTCTTGATCTATACCCGATACTATTTTGGTAATGTTATTAAGCCTGTGCTTTTTATCTCCAGGGTTTATGCGTTCAGGACTATAGCCGATTTTCCAGTCTACTCCGCACTTAAGTCCCGATTCTGCCTCAATAATAGGAACACAGACATCTTCAGTCACACCAGGATAAACTGTAGATTCAAATACAACAATTGCTCCTCTACTAAGATTTTGTCCAACTATATGACTTGCACTTTCTACAGGTGAAAGGTCAGGGGTATGGTCATCGTTTACAGGAGTTGGAACTGCAACTATGATGAATGAGGCCTCCTTTAATCTTGTCTCATCAGATGTAAAATCGACTGTAGACTGCGCAATTATCTCGTTTCCAACCTCATGAGTAGGATCTATGCCCTTTTTATAAAGACCAATTTTGTTTTTATTTGTATCAAATCCAACAACATTTAATCCCTTTTGCGCAAATGCAATCGCAATTGGCATTCCAACATAACCAAGACCGACAAGTGCAAGTGATTCTTGTCTGTTTAAAAGTTTTCCAGTTATTTCAGTAATCATTACTACTCCCATCTAATCAATTCCTGTGAGGATAAAATTTTATATATTTATTATCAAAGATATGAAGATCACATAAATCAATTTTTATATCATTACTATATATAGCATACGGCATACTTAATTGATCCCTTCGGGTATATTTTTCAACTTCAGAATACCAAGCCTCATAAAACTTACCAATTTTTTTATCTTTCAAGTTGGAAACAATCAATCCTCCACAATATAGACCATTATCTTTTGGATAGCCCTTATCAATGTAGTGTGATAATTGCTTTATTACCTCAATTTTAGGTGCTTTTTTTTCTTTAATAACTTCAGCACCCTCATCATATATGCACCACCTCTCAGGGTGAGGAAATAATAAAAGCCCTGCATCTGTAGAATATTTTTTTATATAATCAGTAATGCTTCCAGTAATCTCCATGCTAGCATCGATCCATACAGACGTAGTATAATTCGACAGTTGTATATGCGGTAGTAATTTATACTTTCTAGTTTCAAGTGCCTTATCTTTATTTTGAGGCAAGTTAATATACTCAATGTTCCATATATCAGATCTAATTGATCTGTCATCTGTGTAACATATATATGAAACATTCTTATCTACTATTTTGGGTGATTTTAATCTATCATACTTTCCAAAAATAGTAGTATAAAAAACAGTTCTAGATAAATCAAGTTTACATGATGAAGCAAAATTTAACTTTGACGCATTAATTGCTTTGTTTTTTTTATATTGATAACGAATGCAGCATCTTTCAAAATAATGAGCAATTCCAAGTATCTTCTTACCATCAATGGCAAAATCATTAATAAGTAAATTCCTTATCTCATCTCCATATTTCCTGCTTAAAATAACTATTGCATCAAATTTACAATCTTGGATATGGTGGGGCGCAAATATTTTATGTTCATGAAATTTAAAGCCTTGTTTCTTTGGATCTCCATCAACAATACAAACAATCTTATCGCACCAATACTCACCCATAAACAAGATAGTATTAAAAAGATTTTCTGCATCAGCGCCCGTTCCATAAAAAATAAGGTTTAGAGATCCTTCATTTGTCTCCATAGACAACTCCCTTCCTGAAGTCTAAATTGAGCCATTCATCTTCTCCCCAAATAAAAGTCATAAACCCGTGCGAAAAGGACGTTTTGTAACCATATGAAGAAAGAACTTTTCTAATCCTATCTGCTGCACATGTTTTATGATATCCACATATGGAACATTTTGGTAGATATTCAGTCATCAACTTCTTAGCCCCATCGAGTGCTTCCTCTTCTGCTCCTTCAATATCCATCTTTATAAAATCCACAGAACTATTTATTACATTGTCAAGACAAACTTTTTTATTATCAGATTTATCAGAGACATAGGCATTAATGATCTCTGTTTTATCTGCAAACTTGGCAAAAGTTTTCTTTAAGGGGTGTATCCACCTCTCATCTGACTCAAAAATATAGATTTTAGATGAAATATCAGCAAATCTAAGACTAAAATTTCCCTCACAAGCTCCACAATCAATTATTACATCACCATTCATTACTTTATGTGAACCATAAAAATAAGCATGTGGTGAGTTAGGAGATTGTTCAATAAGAACGTCCTGAACGTATAACTTTCCATTCTTTTTAAAAAATTTAAAATCACGCGGATAGTATAGTCGTACATTTTCGCCGGAATCTGTTATAAAAGCTATGTATGGGTCATCCTCTGTATCATAAAATACCTCATTAAGTGTATGTAGATTTTTAATATTTATATATTGATTAAAAGGACTAATTGAATTATTCTGCCAATATGATAATGTAGCCTTAATCTCTGGATCCTTTGTATTTCTATACTTTTTAATAAATTCTTGCTTAAGTAGCCAAGTATATTCATGTATTTTATCTGGAGAAACATGAAGTTCTTTAGTTAATTGTACATAGACATCTTCGTAATACTGTTCTGTTAATGCAATCAAAATAACATCGTACTGAAGATTTTCTATTTCTGAAGGCGGATAAATAAGTGAATTTCCGTATTTTTCCCCCCCATTTTTTTTCGTTATTATCTAGAAAACCAGATATCTTCCAACCATACTTATCTAGTATTTTTTGAGACATAAGAATTTCATCTGCATACCACCCTGTGCCAAAAATAACAATATTCATATCCATATCTCCGATTGTTCAGTAAGTCTGCCATAATGACGTTTACATGCAAATTCTACGCTTCTTGGGTCTTTAATTTTGCTGTCAGAGGATTGCTTAATTATTTTGATAAGCACATTTCTTGCCTTTTCAAGATCTTGTTTCGAATAAACGAATGAATTCTTTTCTTCTGGAAAAACCTTATTAAATACAGCCACTTCCTCATTTGATAAACAAAACCCATTATTATATATATTTTCAGCCTGGAGCCTAGCAAATAAATTTGATCTTTCGATATTTTGTTCACGTTGAGCTCTGTTTGTTTCATTTTCATCATGAAATCGCCAGTAGTAAAGAATATCACCTATAGAGCAAATCTCACCATACTTTGCAAAATCTGTCCAAAATCTATAATCTTCCATCCCAAGCCAGCCATCTTTATACACTATATTGTGATCATTTACCACTTTAATTCTAAACATGGAGGAAGCATTGGGAATTGGCAACCTGAACATCATTTCTGCTTTTTCACGATACGGGTTCATAAATGTTTCTATTGCTGTTTTGGGCATAATTTTCCCATTAGCATCAATAAATCGCATATCAGAGCACACCGCATCAATCTCTTTGTGTTCGTCCAGAAAGTCTATTTCTCTCTTGAATCTGCTTTCTGCAGATATATCATCATCATCCATAAGAGCAACATATTCACCACATGCAACGTGTAAACCTCTATTTCGGCTATAAGCTATCCCCATATTTTTATTATTATGAATTATTTTGATACGAGGATCATGAAATTTTTCAATAATATCAAGACTACAGTCATTACCACAATCATCTACTATTATTACTTCATAATCGCCATAGCTCTGCCCAAGGATTGATTCCATTGTTTGATAAATATATTTTTCAGCCTTATAAAGCGGTATAATAACGCTAAGTTTTAACATCTAATTTTAAATTACCTTTTTTTTAAAAAAGTTTATTCCTTGTCGCTAATTTAAACAGCGCTTTTACAAGGTAATCCCCCACATATCTTTTAGCACACGTTCCCTAAAGCCCAACCCCATTCTCGTGTAATACGATGAAGGAACTGAAAAGCCATGTTTTTTCCTATATAAGCATTTTTTTGGAATAAACTCAATATATGCTTCCTTTAGGATTTTCTTTAAATCTGAACCATTACATCTTATATCTTGCGGCAATGAGAAGGAATATTCTACAAGTTTTGTATCAAGAAGTGGAACTCTCACTTCTAATGAAACAGCCATTGACGTTCTATCCACTTTCGGCAACATTCCTGATGAGAGGTAGGAATTCATGTCAATAAACTGGGCTGCAGTGATACGTGGTAAATCTTTGTGGTAGAACTGTCTAAAGTGCCATAAAACATCATATTCTTTGTCAATATACAGCGCTTTTTTCACTGCAGCCAAGTTAGTTCGGATATGATCTTCGAAACCAAATCCAGATACATATGCATATTTCTCAACTTCATCTCCAACCCTAACATAATCGTGACTCAAAAGATGATCATCCCAACCACATCGTTTACAAATTTTTCTTTGAATAAGATCAGTCACTTTGACATTAGCCAGTTTTTCAAATTCACTGTATCTGGCATAGCCTCCAAATACTTCATCACCTCCATCTCCAGATAATGCAACTGTTATATTTTTCCTTATCTGTTTTGAAACAAGATAGTTTGCATAAGCTGTAGTATCTCCAAAAGGTTCATCAAACCAATTTTTCAAACTATTGTATAACCCAACAGCTTCATATAGATTCATAATTCCTTTATTTAGATTTATTCCAATTGCATCAGCTACACTCTGAGCATATTCAGACTCATCGAACATTTTCTCCTTATATGCCACGCAAAAAGCCTCTATTTTACTATCGACTGTACTGCATTCATATGAAATAACGCTTGAATCAACTCCACCGCTTAAAAAAGTTCCAACAGGGACATCTGCAACCATTTGCTGCACTACTGCATTATGGAGAATCTCTCGAACCTTTTCTTTTACTTCATCAAAGTTGTATCCTTTATCAGATTTTTTAGTATTAGGCACCAGTTTCCAGTACTTCGCTTCTTTTACTATTCTTCGTGAGGCTAAATCATATTCAATACATGTTGCGGGTTCTATTTTTTTTACTTGCTTGTACAAGGATTTGGGATCAGGTATATACTGATAGAATAGAAAATCATATACTGCTGTCGTATCAATGTCAAAAGTAATATTCGCACATACTGCTTCTAAACCTTTAAGTTCCGAAGCGAAGGCAAAATCACCCCCTGGAGAATAGTAGTAATAAAGAGGTTTGATACCAAATCTGTCTCTATACAGATATAGCCTTTTTTTTCTCTTGTCTAGCAGCACGATTGCAAACATACCATCTATTTTGTTTATAAAGGATTTTCCATACTCAACATATGCATTCAAAATCACTTCTGTATCAGATAATGTTTTGAATATATATCCTTTTTTTTCAAGCTGGCATCTAAGTTCTATAAAATTGTATATTTCGCCATTAAAAACCAAAGCAACGTTGCCATCATCAGATATCATTGGCTGCATAGCATTTTTAGAAATATCTTGTATAGCTAATCGAACAAAGCCTAGGTAAAATGATCCGAATGTTATGATTTTCTGCGAATCTGGCCCTCTATGCTTTAATTTCTCAATTCCTAATTTATAATTCCACTTTGAATTATTTCCACCAAGTATTCCACACATATGACCTCACATTCTATAAATGTACGCTAATCTCATCACATAACCAGTTTGTATCTTTTTAGTCAATCGGAAATTACTATTTTTTAA
>CADBPM010000072.1 GCA_902796595.1 uncultured Lachnospiraceae bacterium
CAAACTACATTTACACACTAACACACAAGTTATATATTATCAGAAATTCCATACGAATGCAAGTATGTTTTTAAAATAATTCTCACTCTTTGTTATTTTCAGCTTTTTCCTTCTCTTCTGCCTTGTCAAGTTCCTTATTAACATCCTCTTCAGTTATCTTAGTGCGATTAAGTAATTCGGTAAATTTATCAACAAGGTCAGGTACCATATCAAGGATTTTGGTCATGGTGTCCTGATTTCTTATATTTACAAGGCGAACATTTCCATCTTTTATAACAATAACAGAGCTTGGCTGCATTTTACCGCTCATTCCGCCTGCACCGGAATTCTTCTTATCAGTCCCGTTCAGATAAGCACCAGCTCCAGCACCAAAGCTTACATCCACAAGCGGAAGCAAAGTCACATGTTCATCAACATGAATAGGCTCTCCAACAACTGTTTTTGATGTGAGCATGGTATTCATACCCTTCATCAATGAACTCATGATATTTTCAAAATTATTTTCTGCCATAATTCTCTCTCCTATTAAAAGACTTTCATGATTCTGTCAACAGTAGCTCTGACCTTTTTATTAAAGAAAAGTTTTAATATCATTATCAGGACAAAGACAAGCCTGAGTCTGCCTGCTGCATAAATATCAAGTTCAAGCCTTTCTTCATCCCAATAAGGCTCCAACGTAAATCTTCCAGCATAAACAGGGTAAAGTAAACTCAAATACCCTAAGATCTTTCCTTCTGTATATTCATCCCCTACACCAAAACCTATTCTTCCTTCAAGTTTTCGCGGAAGTATGTGTCTTATAAGGCGTCCCGTAAGGCTAAGCACAAGTCCCACAGTCTCAGATGTTTCAGGTGCCTTTAATAGATCTATGATCTGGGATTTTTTGTCTTCTTTCTTAGACTTTTTCCTGCCCTTCTTTGTGGACTTTGCTTTCTTTGCTTTTCCGTTTTCCGAAACCTCTTCTTTTAAGTCACTGTCCTTTTTATAGCTGTCGTTTTTTTCTTCTTTCTTACCTTTATCCCCGCCTGACTGCTTCTCTCCTTTTGTATCATTCTTTATCGGTTCTTCCGGAGATTTCTTTTCTTCCTTAGGGCTTTTGGTTTTTGGGGTAACAGTCTTTTTTTCTTTGCCTTCCTCAGGCTTGCAAGCAGCCTTCTTATTTATTGCAAGCAGTTTACTTGACCGAAAAATTCTTCCAAACAGTCTGAGAGTCCAGTTAAACTCTTCTTTATATTGGAAAGTAAGATTTATCATCCGCAAAAGAAAAGATATATTGCCGCTTACATCAAGCTCATGTTCCTTATCATAAAGAGCCCTTATCTTATAGCGAACTGGTACAAATAAGGCAAGCAAGATTGCAATAAGAAACACCCATACTATAACAAGCAGGATAAAACCGATCACTTTAAGTATCTGGAGGAATATCAATTAATTTTTCCTCCCTTCGTACTTTTTCCTTTGCAAGGTACAGTGTAGTCACAAGTCTAATTGCGTCTTCAGAAGTCTCTGCAATGCCGATCATTATAAACTTAAGATCGGTATCATGATACCAGTCTTTTCTAAGTTCATTAAAAGATATGATCTCAAAAAGATCATCGTCATTATGCGGCAAAAAGATTCCAAAAGCTAAGAATGGCGAAAATTTCCGATGTAAAAGCCTTTTCAAAGCTTTTTTTTGGCGTCGCTCATCCTGCATCCTGCCCACAGCAAAAAGTGACTTCTTTATGACTAACATTTATGATCACTCCGTAATCAACTCATTTAAAGCAGCGATAGAACCGGCATACTCGTCTTCGTCATTTATGTAGCTTAAAGAACTCCTGATATACTCCATAACCTCAGAACGATTGTTGAAATAAACAGGTAAGATTCCAAGAACACTTGCCATCACTGCTCTTCGTTCAGCAACATCAGTATTTTCAAACCTTGATTTAAAATCAGCGTGAAGCTCCTCTTTAACCTTATAAATGTCGCTGTCAGTAATAGTTTTACTTTCGCCTGTCTTTTCAAGCGGAGCAAAAAGGTTTCCGGAATTAAGAGCAAGACACATGGCAAGGTCCTTCATTTCAGTACCAGCCATTACATTCTCGGCATCACCCATATAATTACCAACAATATCATCTAAGGCAGCAGAAAGTCTTGAGTGCTCATGATACATGCTCTCTTCAAGTCCCTCAAGCTTGCCAAGAGCCTCTGCTATCTCTTCCTCATACTTTTCTTTATCTGTTGATTCGTCATCGACAGCACCAGAAGTAATCCTTATAACCTCATAAGCGTCCTTGGTATCAGCATTCATAGCATAAGGAGTCACCAAAAGCACTGTTATGAGCGAATTAAGAGAATTTGCAAAAAGCTCCTGAATATTGCTTACCTTTATAGCCTTTCTGCTTTCCGAAACGCATCTTGTAAGAAGCTTTTCTGCCTCGACACTGTCCATATCAGAAATAATGCTCTCTGACACCTTTGCATACTCAGGATACATTGAAAACGCCTCGTCCTTAGCGTCAAGAGTGCCCCATCTTCTGATAAGGAAAGCAAATGTATCAAGTGCGCTCTTCTCGCCGCCAACATACTTATTAAGGGCATCGTCAACTATCTCATAAAACTTGACTCTGGTATACCTTACCGGAAGCTCAGAAATAACGCTTTGGATCTTTGTATTGATAACATTATTGTCATTCGTGTCAAATATATATCTTAAAACCTTCCTTGCCGCATCATCCGGTTCAGCCTGAATCTCTTCTCTCTTTACCTTTCTGGTCAAAATGTACCTGTACAGGTCAAAATAAGACATGATAACAGAAAGCTTATCGTGCCTGTCCTCAACCACATTTCTAAGTTCAAGAGCCTTCTTCACACAATCTTCTCTCTTTGCGCCATCAAATTCGGAAAGGATGCCTTTTTTAACAATATCATTAAGCTCACTCAAAAGTTTTTTTTCGTTCTTATTATCTTCGAGTGCCTCAACTGACTGATAAAGCATTACAAAATTAAACGAAAGTTCATTAGCTCCATGCACAAGAAAACTGTCAGACATTGCAGTCGCAAAATATGGCAGATTCTTATCAAGGTCACGTCCTTTCTTTATATTTTCAATTGATTCATGAATGTTCATTTGTCCTACCCCGTTATAGATTATTTTGTATCAGGTCCAAAACCGGACTCTGTCTTTACTTTTTGGATATGCTGATGTGTGTATAAATGATCTGAGCAATACTCATAATTTCCCTCGCATTTACTGCAAAATCTGAACTCAAGATCAGGATCACTTATCTCAGTACGCCCACATATTGCGCATCTGTGTCTGGCAAAATGTGTATTTGCACCTACATTTCCTGTACTTCCGCCTGTTGCGCCACCTGTATATGAATGAAACTGCCTTCTTTTCCACGAATTTATCTTCGAAGAAAAAGGACGGACAGACTTTCTTGACGAGAAAAAGAAAAGGAAAAAGTTTGCAAGCGCCACTATAATAGCAACCGCATAATACCATGAGCCTGCCACAAGCGCCTGAATTATATTTAAAGCAAGCATTGCTCCGTAAAAAATACCAAGATATTTCATCTTTAAAGGTATCACAAACATGAAAAGCACCATGTTGTCCGGAAACATTGCACAAAAAGCAAGCAACAAAGACTGGTTTATAAAGTTCATTCCAAAATACCATCCGGCAGTAGGGTCTTTTGTGATCAGGTACATGATAAGTGCTGCAACAATATTAAGCAATATACCTGACAGGTAATACATGTTGAAACGGAATGCTCCCCATACATTTTCAAGATTTCTTCCTATGATCCAGTAAAAATATAAGGTGATCAAAAAGAAAAATACATTAAAACCCTTCACTGAACCAAGGGTATCAGGTGCCAATATGAAAGTAATGATCCTCCAGACCTGCCCTCTTAAGATCGCGCTGAAATCAAGTGAAAGATACTGATAATAAAACGCACCCCCGTCAAACATGCCTAAAATAGCACCCACTACATAAACCCCGATTATGTAAAACATGAGATTATGAATGGCATATTTGCCAAATTTTCTCTCCATCCTGTTCAAAAATTTTTCCATAAATACATAGCCTTTCCATAAAGTATCGCTTCACAAAGTAAAATTTCACTACTTTGCCCGTATCTATTCATTATACTTTTTAAACATAATAAAATCAACCCAAAAAACAGGGTGGCACCTCCCTGTCAAAACAGGAAAA
>CADBPM010000073.1 GCA_902796595.1 uncultured Lachnospiraceae bacterium
TATGAAACTAGGAATCGTTGGTTTGCCTAATGTCGGCAAGAGTACATTATTCAACTCACTTACAAAGGCAGGGGCAGAAAGTGCCAATTATCCTTTCTGTACGATCGATCCTAATGTTGGAGTTGTTCCTGTGCCTGATAAAAGGCTTCAGGTGCTTTCGGATATGTATCATTCAGGAAGGATAGTTCCTGCAACAATAGAATTTGTTGATATTGCCGGTCTTGTAAAGGGCGCCAGCAGGGGTGAGGGACTTGGAAATCAGTTCCTTGCAAATATAAGAGACTGTGACGCGATCGTGCATGTTGTAAGATGTTTTGATGATCCTAATATCATTCATGTTGAAGGTAGCGTAGATCCTGCAAGAGATATAGAGACCATCAACCTTGAGCTTATTTTTGCGGACATCGATGTAATCGACCGTCGCTACTCAAAAGTTGCAAAAAGTGCAAATGCAGACAAGAGCTATCGTAAAGAAGCTGATATGTTAAAGCGTCTCAAGGCTTTTCTTGAAGATGGCAACATGGCGAAGAATTTTGAACTTGAAGACGAGGAAGAGGAAGCTATTTTCAATGAGCTCAATCTTCTTACAGGAAAGAGAACAATCTACGCTGCCAATGTTGTTGATTCTGACCTTGCTGATGACGGAGCATCCAATGCCTATGTTGCGAAGGTTCGTGATATAGCAAAGAAGGAAGGTTCAGAGGTTTTTGTTGTCTGTGCACAGATAGAAGAAGAGATTTCAGAGCTTGAAGATGAAGACAGAAAGGCATTTCTTGAGGAACTTGGACTTAAGGAATCTGGTCTTGACAAGCTTATCCGCGCAAGCTACAAGCTTCTTGGTCTTATCAGTTTCCTTACTGCAGGTGAGATGGAATCAAGAGCATGGACTATAAAGGAAGGTACCAAGGCACCGGGAGCTGCCGGAAAGATTCATTCTGATTTCGAAAGAGGCTTTATCAGAGCTGAAGTTGTTACTTATGACAATCTCATTGCCTGCGGCGGATATAACGAGGCTCGTGAAAAGGGACTTGTCAGAAGTGAAGGTAAAGAGTACGTGGTACAGGACGGTGATGTTATTCTCTTCAGGTTTAATGTGTGATGAATATACTGCTGACACAGGCCATTTCCTTCCCGCATTTGGGTATAACTATAAAAGGCTTGCCTGCTTCATTTCAACTTTCTGATTCGGCAAGCCTTTCCATATCCGGTATCTTGGTCGGTCTTGCGATAATTCTTGCGTATTTTATCATCCGCTGGCAAGCTGATGTTACGAATCAGGACAGAGAAATGTACATTGGTCTTGCAGTACCGGTCGTTTTCTTTTCTGTAGTTGGAGCAAGGATTTTTTATATACTGTTTTCTATTGATAAGGTTGGTGACAGACCTGAGCTGATGTCAATACTGAATGGCGGTATGTCATGGTACGGTGCTCTGTTTGCAGGTGCTCTGACGGTCTTTATTTATACCAAGGTGAAAAAACTTCCCTTGTATAAGATATTTGATACGGTAAGTGCCGGAATTTTGGCAGGTCAGGCATTGGGGAAATGGGGTGACTTCTTTTCAAGAAGGAATTTTGGCCGTTACACAGATAATCTCTTTGCCATGAGACTTTCTGTTGAGGATGTGGAGCAGAAGAATATCACAAGTCTTATGCTTGCGGCGGCAGAGAAGAAAGGCTATACGGGATATATCCAAGTTCATCCGCTTTTTCTCTATGAGTCGGTTGCGGAGATTTTTCTTCTTATATTTATACTGTTTTATTTCAGGCATAAGAAGTTTAACGGAGAGATTTTTCTCATATACCTTACCGGCTATGGACTTATAAGATTTTTGACGGAAGGTCTCAGGGTAACAAGCCTTAAAATATGGGGGACGAGTGTGGCTGTATCACAGGCAATTTCACTTGTTATGGCGGTAACATGCATTTCTCTCTTAATAGTTAAACGAACGGATGCAGAAGCAAAAAGTAAGGGATAAGAGATTATCCCGTCAGACTTATTGTATTTATTAGAAAAAATTATAAATGCAGGTTGAAAGTCCGAATACTGTTTTTTAGCAGTTTCGGGCTTATTTTTTTGCTTTTTTCCTTACAGAATTAGCGTAAAACCTTGAAAATATAGGAAAAAGGGTGTATATTTTAATAGAAGTGGTGTAAAGTGGTATAAAAATGAAGCAAAGTGGAGCGGTATGGGAGGTGATCTGTTATGTTTTCAGGTTCTTCGGAACATACAGTCGACTCCAAAGGCAGGATAATCATACCGTCAAGGTACAGGGATGAGCTTGGCGAAAGCTTCATGATCACTATAGGCGTGGATGGCTGTCTTTTTATTTATCCAATGGCTAAGTGGGAGGACTTTGTTGCCGAACTTAGTGCGCTTCCCGGAACTGCAGAGGCAAGACATTTTCAGAGGATCATACTTGCAAATGCAGTTGAGTGTGAGACAGACAAACAGGGAAGAGTAATGATCCCTCAATCCTTAAGATCTAAAGCAAAGATAAGCAAAAGCATTATGCTTGTCGGTGTTATCAACAAGATAGAAATATGGGATAAGGATACATGGGCAGCGGATAATGAGATTGACGACCTTTCCGAGATAGCAGACCATCTTTCAGCCTTCAATCTAAAATTTTAACAGGGAGCCCGGCAATGGCAGAAGAAGTTCATTTTAAACACATACCTATCATGCTGGAACAGGTGATAGAGGGCCTTGATATAAAGTCTTCGGGTATATATGTGGATGGCACGCTTGGTGGTGCAGGTCATTCATCAAAAATAGTAGAGCACCTTACTGAAGGCGGCAGGCTTATTGGCATTGATCAGGATGAGGCAGCTATTGCAGCGGCGAGCAAAAGACTTGAACCATATAAGGACAGAGTTACGATAGTCAGAAGCAATTACAGTCAGATGACGGAGATCATAAAAAATCTTGGCATAGATAAGGTGGATGGTATTCTTCTTGATCTTGGAGTTTCTTCCTATCAGCTTGACACAGCTGATAGAGGTTTTTCATATATGGAAGATGCACCTCTTGATATGCGAATGGATCAGCGCCAGCGCATGACGGCAAGAGATATTGTGAATGACTACAGTGAAGCGGAATTAACACGCATAATAAGAGATTACGGTGAAGATAAATTTGCAAAAAATATTGCAAAGCATATAGTTAACGCAAGGAAGACAAAGCCGATAGAGACAACTATAGAGCTATCGGAAATCATTAAGGCATCCATTCCTGCAAAGGTGCGTGCGACAGGCGGACATCCTGCAAAACGTACATTTCAGGCTATAAGGATAGAGTTAAACGGTGAACTTACTGTACTCAAGGATTCGATAAATGGCATGATCGATTCTCTTTCTGAGGGAGGAAGGATAGCGATCATTACTTTCCATTCACTTGAGGACAGAATAGTTAAAAATGCATTCAGAACGGCTGAGAATCCCTGCATCTGTCCGCCGGATTTTCCTGTCTGTGTATGTGGCAGAAAATCTAAGGGCAGAGTAATAACAAGAAAGCCTCTTGTGCCTTCTGAAGAAGAGATGGAGAGCAATCCCAGAAGTAAAAGCTCGAAGCTTCGCATATTTGAAAGGTCTTCGGGTAATTACACTGGAAGAGAAGGGAGAAAAGTATGGCAGACAGACGAAGATATGTACCTAGAGACCGGTACCGCAATGCAGTAAACGGCAATCTGGCTGTTGCTCCTGATGAGCTTGAAGAGCCAAGAAGGCGAAAGGAGCCTGCCAAACGTCCTGAAAAGAAGAGAATAAGCAGAGAGCACAAAAAGGAGATTACTGTAAGACCTGAGCCCCTTGTGACACAGGCTCCGGCAATTGGACTTGCGGGTTTTGTTATGCTTAGTATCGGTGCGGCTGTTATGCTTTACTCCTGTATAGGCTATCTTCGCGCAGAGAGCAGACTTACAGAAATAAAGAATTCTACAGTTGCGATAGAAAAAGATTATATTGAATTGAAGGCTGACAACGATCAGCTTGAACGTACTGTTTATGCCGGTATCAATCTTGAAGAGATCAGAAGAACGGCAATTGAGAAGCTTGGTATGGTCTATCCTTATGAGAATCAGATTGTTAAATATGATTATAACGAAAACGGATACGTCAGACAGTATGATGAATTCAGTACCTACACTGAAAGTCTGCAAGATGCGCTTCTTGATGATATACTTGGAAAGTGATTATAGATGCCGGATAACAGAAAAATAAAAAAGAGTAAACGGCGCGAGCTTCCTATTTCAGTTAAAATGAAAAACAAGCTCGCGCTTGTATTTCTGATTTTTTTAGCCCTTTTCGCGTTTGTCTTTTACCGACTCATAAAGATAAACTATGTGGATGGAGACAGATATACAAAAAATGCACTGAACCAGCGTACTTATATGAGCAGGGCTGTTCCCTACAAGAGAGGGAGCATAACCGACAGAAAAGGCACGATACTTGCCCAGTCTGTCAGGTATTACAACCTTGTTTTAGAGCCAAGGATAATATTAAAGCAGAGTGACATATACAAGGCTGCTACAATAAAGGCTCTTACAGATAATTTCGGTTTTACCGAAGAAGAACTGAACACGATATTTGCAGAAAAGCCTGATTCGTATTATGTAGTTCTTAAAAAGGATGTTACTTACGAAGAAATGAAGGCATTTTCAGACTATGTTGATGCCTACAACAGCAGAGACAAGTCGAAAGAAGAGCCGGAGATCGCCAGAAGAAGGATTGGCGGTTATGATTTCGAAGAGTACTACAACAGGGAATATCCATTAAAAACGGTCGCAAGCCATGTTTTAGGATATACCAATGCGGGCAATATAGGTACATGGGGCATTGAGCAGTATTATAATGATAAGCTAAACGGCCGTGATGGAAAAAGTTATGGATATTTCAACGCGGACAGAGAACTCCAGGAAACCACGATTGATCCGAGGGACGGACTTAATGTTGTATCGACTATAGATGCAAATGTTCAGTCTGTCGTGCAGAAGATCATTGACAACTATATGAAGGATGAGGGAGCTGATAATGTTGGAATTCTTGTCATGAATCCTGATAACGGCGAGATTTATGCCATGGCTTCCAATAAGGAATATGATCTCAATGATCCGAGAGATCTTAGCAGGTATTATTCAGCTTCAGAAATAAAGGGACTCGAAAATGACGATACGTCGATGAATCAGGCATTGAACGACATGTGGAGAAATTTCTGCATAAGTGATATGTATGAGCCGGGTTCTACATTTAAGCCTTTTACAGTTGCGGCATGCCTTGAGGAAAAAGTAACCAAGCCGAATTCTTCTTATTTTTGCAGCGGTGGTGAAAAGATGCCTGATGGAAAGGTCATCCATTGTGTTAAGCGTGAAGGTCATGGAAGAATCACACTTACTCAGTCGCTTGTTCTTTCTTGTAACGACGTAATGATGCAGATTTCAAAAAATCTCGGCAGGCATGAATTTGCAAGGTATGAGTCGCTTTTTGGAATCGGTACGCTTACCGGAGTGGACCTTCCTGGTGAGGCAGCCGGCAGTGCTTATGATGAAGCAGGTTTAAATACTGTCGAGCTTGCGACGAGCAGCTTTGGTCAGGGAGTAAATGTGACTATGCTTCAGATGGCAGCAGGTTTTTCTTCTCTTATAAATGGTGGTACCTATTATAAGCCTCATATCGTGAAGGCACTTACCAACGATACAGGACTTACAGTAGCGACAATTGATCCTATAGTTTTGAGAAAAACAGTTACATCAAGCACGTCGGAATTCATCAGAAAAGCGCTTTATGAAACAGTTGAAGAGGGTACAGCCAAGAGAGCGCAGGTAAAAGGATATAAGGTTGGCGGTAAGACAGGTACAGCTCAGAAGATAGATAGGGTCAACGGACAGAATGTGCGAAGCGAAACAAATTATGTTGTTTCGTTTTTAGGATGCGCACCATACGATGATCCTAAGGCTGTAGTGTATGTTGTTATTGATAAGCCTCATGTCGCTAATCAGGAAAATGATACTTCGGCATCTGCTCTTGCCGGGAAGGTTATAAAGCAGACTTTTCCTCTTCTTGGCATATATCCGGATGTCAAGGATGGTAAAAGCAAAAAGGATATTGATGCTATAGTAAACCCTCCTACCCAGACTAAGCTTACGGGTGAGGATGAGAATGGCTATATTTTCGGAGACGATGTTTCCTCTGAGAGTGCAGTCGTATCAGGTAGTGCAGTTGTTTCAGGCAGCGCTGTTGAAAGCGATGCAGGTGATGAAGAAAACCTCAATGAAGAGAATGAGGAAGCGCCTTATGACAGTGCTAGTGAGGAACCAGCGGGAGGAGATAGTGGAGAATCACCGCCGGATGCTAATGCAGTAGAGCCTGCGGAGAACTAAATAAAAAAGATTTGGGAGCTATAAAATGTGTTCGATTGCTACTTTTTTGCCAGCTTTTCTGGCTTTCATGATTACAGTAATACTTTGTCCTATATTTATACCAATGCTTCACAAGCTTAAGTTTGGGCAGTATGTGAGAGACGACGGACCGCAGACGCACCTTAAAAAGGCAGGTACCCCTACCATGGGCGGAATCGTTATGGTGGCAGCTTTTGCAATCATATCCTGCATTTACGCTGTAAAAGAGCCTGTGATAATACCTGTGATGATCCTTACTATAGGCTTTGGAATCATAGGGTTTCTTGATGATTTCCTTAAGATCGCAAAGAAACAGTCAGAAGGGCTTAAGGCATGGCAGAAGCTTAGCTTGCAGTTTATCATAACTGTTTTGTTTGTCTATATCATAGAAAATGTCTATAAAATAGGAACAGGTATACTGATTCCGTTTACAGGCAAGGTGGTTGAAATGCCTATGCCGCTTTTCGTTGTATTTTTGTTTTTTGCTGTACTTGGAACAACCAACGGAGCAAACTTTACAGACGGTCTTGACGGACTGTGTACAAGCGTCACAAGTGTTATAGCTGTTTTCTTTGCGATTGCAGCTTTCATAGTATTCAGAGGAGATAACGGAATCACAACAGCGTCTCTTATAATGCTTGGCACACTGATAGGTTTTCTTATATTTAACGCATATCCTGCAAAGGTTTTCATGGGAGACACAGGTTCTCTTGCATTGGGCGGATTTGTTGCAGGAGCTGCTTTTATGATGCAGATGCCATTATTTATAATAATCGTTGCATTTATCTATCTTGCAGAGATTATTTCCGTTATCATGCAGGTTTCCTATTTTAAGATAACACACGGAAAAAGAATTTTTAAAATGGCTCCTATACATCACCATTTTGAACTTTCAGGCTGGGAAGAGACAAGAGTTGTGGCTTTATTTACAATAGTTACTGCAATTCTTGGAATGGTCGGACTTGGAGCACTGTAACTTGATAAACAGGATTTTGAGGATGCGCTGATGGACTATACAAGAGAGAGAACCGCCGAAAAGCGGCAGGGGATGGATAAAAGGAGTGTAAGTTATTTTGACTACAGCCTGCTTTTTCTGATCGTTTTTATCTGTGTTGTAGGTCTTATAATGATATACAGTGCATCAGCTTATTATGTACAGTCAAGGCACCTGCCGGCGGACTTTATGCTCATGAAGCAGTTGAAGGCTGTGCTGCTTGGTCTTGTTGTAATGCTTTGTACTTCTCTTTTTGACTACCATATTGTTAAGAAAAGAGTGCTTAAAACAGTTACAGTATCGACTCTTGTTCTGATGCTTGCCTATCTCCTTCAGATAGTGGCTACTTTTTTTGGACAGTCCCAGAATGGTTCTTCAAGATGGCTTAACTTAGGACCTTTATCTTTTCAGCCGTCCGAGTTTTCAAAGTTGGCTATAATCGTGTATATTTCAACAAGAATAAGCTACAGACCGATGGGACTTAGAAAGTTCAAGGGCTTTATGATAGAGGCCCTTCCTATAGCACCTTTGTTACTTATAATTGCGAAAGAAAACCTTTCAACGGCTGTAATAGCAGCGCTGATCTTTGTAACGATCTGTTTTGTGAACAGTCCGAGGTATTTTTATTTTATCGCGTCCGGCGTAGTTGTTGCAGGGGCACTTGTTATATATCTTGCATCCGGCGGAGGGTATCGAAGTGAGCGAGTTGATATCTGGTTGAATGTTGAAACACACCCCAAGGGGCAGCAGATTCTTCAGGGCTTGTATGCGATAACAAGCGGAGGTCTTTTTGGTACAGGACTTGGGCAGAGTGCCCAGAAATATGCGAGAGTTCCGGAAGCATATAATGATATGATCTTTACGATAATCTGCGAGGAACTTGGACTTGTCGGGGCAATAGCGATCATACTTGTTTATATGCTCATTATCTTAAGACTTGTTACGATAGCTGCGAATGCGGCTGATGTGCTTGGAAGCATGATAACCATTGGCGTAATGGCGCAGATAGCATTTCAGGTTGTTTTAAATATTCTGGTCGTTACCAATACGATCCCGTCGACCGGTGTTGCCTTGCCCTTTGTCAGTTATGGAGGATCGTCGGTCCTTATCCTTCTTTTTGAAATAGGCTTGGTTTTAAATGTTTCAAAACAGATAAAATACAGGGTTAATTCGGGAAAGCAAAATGATGGAATCGATCAAACGACATAAAAAGATCTTTGCTGTACTGTCAGTGTTGCTCTTTATTCTTTTTGTACTTTTGGTGGGATTATTCACATCACGCCTTGAAAAGGTAAATGTAAAGAGCCTGACATATTATAATGAAGCAAAGTTTCTTGACTTGTATGATATAAAGCCGGGGACCAGAAACACGATCATATCGTATTTGAAGCTGAAATATGGCAAAAGACCATCTATACCATTTATAGATGATCTTGATACGGATTTTGTCGACCTTCATACATTGAACGTAAGGGTCTACGAAAAGCATATAATAGGCTGTATAGAATATATGGGCGAGTATGTATGCTTTGACAAAGACGGAGTGATAGTAGGTTCCATAACTAAAAAAAGAAAAGATATACCTGTTGTGTCAGGGATAAATTACAGCAGTATGATCTACAATAAGAAAGTTGACACATCTCAGGATTCTCTTTTTAAGACAGTGTTAAATATAACGCAGCTTATTGATAAATATAAGCTTAGTGTTCAGGAGATAAATTTCGACAGCAGCATGAATGTCACTCTTACCTGTGGCAGCATCAGAGCTGAACTTGGGACAGGGTCTCATTTCGATCCTCAGATATCTAATCTTGGAAGTATACTCGATAAGGCAAGGGGTATGAAGGGTGTGCTACACATGCAGGATTACGTTTTATCCGGTGGCAGGGTGGTCTTTGAAAAGGAATGAGATGGTTGAAATGCATTTGCAGCAACACGATTTAACGACTTTGTAAGTTTTTTAATAAAAAACTTCACATTTTTGCCACAGTTTTTAAAAAATTACTTGATTATTTCATACAATAAAAGTATTATAGAAGTTGTGTAATGTTAAAAAGATTAAAAACGTATGTTTATATCATAAATGGACTACAGGAGGGGAATGACTGTGCTTGAGATTAAGAATGACAAGAAGGATACTGTTGCCAGAATACTGGTAATAGGTGTAGGAGGAGCAGGCAATAATGCTGTCAACCGAATGGTGGAAGAAGGGGTTTGCGGCGTTGAATTTATCTGCATGAATACCGATAAACAACAGCTTGCCATCTGCAAAGCGCCGGTCAATATTCAGTTGGGAGAAAAGCTTACCAAGGGACTTGGTGCGGGTGCAAGACCTGAAATCGGGGAGAAGGCTGCCGAGGAGACAAAGGATGAGATAACTGACGCTGTTCGCGGAGCTGATATGGTTTTCGTTACATGTGGTATGGGCGGCGGTACCGGTACCGGTGCGGCTCCTGTTATCGCAAAGATTGCGAAAGAAATGGGCATACTTACAGTCGGCATTGTAACAAGACCATTTTCATTTGAAGCCCGTACCAGAGCGAATAATGCAAAATCAGGTATTGAAAGGCTTAAGGAAGCTGTAGATACCCTCATTGTAATCCAGAACGACAGGCTCCTTCAGATTGTAGACCGCAGAACATCTATGGCAGATGCTCTTCATAAAGCTGATGAGGTTCTTCAGCAGGGGGTACAGGGAATCACAGACCTTATAAATACACCTTCACTTATCAACCTTGATTTTGCCGACATAACCACAGTTATGAAGGATAAGGGCTTTGCTCACTTTGGTATTGGCATGGCTACAGGTGATGACAAGTGTCTTGAAGCAGTTAAGATCGCTACTACAAGTCCTCTTCTTGATACCACTATTGAGGGCGCAAGCGATGTTATTCTTAATTTTGCAGGTGATGTTGCACTTGCAGATGTCAACGAGGCTGCCAATTATGTAAAGCAGCTTACGGGTGATGATACGAACGTTATTTTCGGTACGACTATGTCGAATGCAGAGGATGATACAGTTACAGTAACTGTAATCGCTACAGGTCTTGAAGATGATCCTCTTGCAAATGGTCCTGTCAAGGCAGAGAATCCTGTTCATAGAACATCAGGCAGCGGACTTGGCAGTGCAGGAAATATGACAGGAGGCGCACGCTACACAGGCACTCAGCACAGTGTAAGACGTCCTTCTACTCCGAGAGATTCATATCTTAGAACAAGCGGCGAGGAGACTCAGTCAAGTCCTGCTTATTCCAGACAGGAAGAACCGGAGGGCGGGATAAAGATTCCTGAGTTCTTGAGAAACCACAATAAGAAATAATCATATGATACAAGGTTTAAAAATCCAATTGATATAGATGAAAAACCCCTGCAGCGTATGCAGGGGTTTTTAAATGCAATCATTTGTTGGCAGATTCTTTCATAAATTTCTGAATTTCATTCATGAAAGTATTTACATCCTTAAATTCACGATAAACAGAAGCGAAACGAACGTATGCCACGCCATCGAGGTTACGGAGCTTATCCATAACAATCTCGCCTATCTTAGAACTTGGTATTTCGTGCACTTCCATATTGAAGATGGTGTTTTCTACATCATCTACAAGTGTGTTTATCTGGGCAACAGAAACAGGGCGTTTGTGACAGGAAGAATAGATGCCCTTTTCAAGCTTGCTTCTGTCGTAAGGCTGGCGGGTATGGTCTTTTTTGATGATCATTAGAGGTATTGCTTCTACTTTTTCGTATGTTGTAAAGCGTTTACCGCAATTATCACATTTTCTTCTTCTTCTTATAGTCGAATCATCATCTGATGGTCTTGAATCTATGACCCTTGTAGCATCTTTGTTGCAGAAAGGACATTTCATAGTGCTTCCTCCTTGCTTCCGGAATACCGGGATAAAATTTCATTTTTATAGTAAGCGATATTTATGAGCAATATTTATAGTAAGCAAAATTATTTTTTTGTTTACGATAACAAGTATAAAATTTTTTTCTTTACAGGTCAATCCTTTGCTGATATAATAATAAATATTTCATTGTTGCTGTATGGTCAACAGCGTTCATTGTTCTGTTTTACAAAGTCTGAATTTTTGTATGTTTTCCAGTATTCAAAGTGTATCACTTCAGGGAATCCACGGGATCATAGTAAATGTTGAAGTGGATGCGAGAATGGGACTTCCGGGATTTTCTATGGTAGGCTACGTTTCTGCCCAGGTAAAGGAATCCGGCGAGCGTGTCAGTGCGGCAATAGCTAATTCAGGGTTTAAGCTTGAACCTAAAAAGATAATAGTAAATCTTTCTCCTGCAGACGTAAAAAAAGAAGGAACTTCTTTTGACCTTCCTATAGCCCTTGGAATACTTGCAGAGCTGTATCCTGCGAAAGAGGAGTATCTTAATGAGACTGTTTTTGCCGGAGAACTTGGGCTTGATGGAAGCGTCAGAAAGATAAGAGGAATACTTCCGATGGCAGAGGCGGCAATAGCAGCTGGCAAGATGCGATTTGTAGTCCCTTATGATAATGCCTGGGAAGCGTCATACGCAAAGGGGATAGAAATAATACCTGTTAAAAATCTTGCAGAAGCAGTTGCAGAACTTGGCAAGGATTGCGGGCAAAAAAGAGAGCAGTTTAAAAAGAAGACAGTTACCGTTGCAAACATGGAAAACAGGGGATTTCCTGATTTTTCTGATATACATGGACAGGAAAATGTGAAAAGGGCACTTACTGTAGCGGCTGCCGGCATGCACAATGTACTGATGATAGGACCAGCCGGCTGCGGCAAGACAATGCTTGCAAAGAGCCTTACGGGAATAATGCCTCCGCTTGAGGAATCCGAGCAGGAAGAAAGCGTTAAGATTTATTCTGTTGCAGGTCTTTTTGATGAAAGTCCTGCAAAGGAGGGGATAAGGCCTTTCAGAAACCCGCCGTGTACAGTAAGCAGAAAGGCACTTACAGGCGATTCATCAGGACTTCCTGGAGAGATCAGCCTTGCACATAGAGGGGTTCTTTTTTTGGATGAGCTTCCTGAGTTTGAAAGAAAGACGATAGACGGACTCAGAGCGCCTCTTGAGGATGGCTTTGTAAGAATGACAGGGTATTCGGGGGATGAAGCTTATCCAGCAAATGTCCTCCTTGTTGCAGCCATGAACCCTTGCAGGTGCGGTTTCTATCCCGATAGAAAACTTTGTCACTGCAATGAAAATGATGTTAAAAGGTATCTCGAAAAAATTTCGAGACCGATGATAGATAGATTCGATATATTTACAGAGACGAAAAGAGCAGGACTAAAGGACCTTCTTGCAAAGGCCGAAAAAAAGAGCAGCAGTGACGTGAGAAAGCGCGTCAATAGCGCCAGATGGCTTCAGGAAGAAAGGTATAAGGGCATGGGCATACATTTTAACTCGGAGCTTAAAGGAAGCGCAGCTGACGAGATCTGCAGGCTTACAGAAGGTGCCAAAACCTTGCTTACAGCATCTTATGACAGGTTGAAATTATCACTGAGGGCTTATTACAGAATGATCTGTGTAGCAAGGACTATAGCCGATCTTGCCGGGAAAAAGGATATTTCAGAGGTTGAAATGGCTGAAGCCATACATTACAGAGAGCTTGCAGTGAGGTTCTGGGGATGAATGAAAGAATTTTGTACTATTGGCTTGCTAAAGAAGGGCATACAGGCAAGGTAAAGCATGATCAGCTCATAAAAAAATATGGTTCATTGAGGGATGCTTTTTATGCCTTAAAAAGAGGCGAATTTGTAAACGAGGGCGGGCTTACGAGGAAATATCTTGAGAGACTTGCATTTTTTGCAGAGGAAGGGATACTTGAGTCTGAGATAAAGCGCCTTGATAACGCAGGTATCAGTATGGCATGCCTTACAGATGCAGAGTATCCGGCTAAATTAAAGGAAATCTATGCGGCTCCGGTCTGCCTTTTTTATCGGGGCAGGTTACCAGGGCAGGATGAACCCTTGATTGCCATTGTAGGTGCAAGGGCATGCACAGAAAAAGGAAGGGCACTTGCAGAAAAAACAGCTTATGAGCTTTGTGAGGCAGGCGTAAATGTGGTAAGCGGTCTGGCTGTAGGCACTGATACCGCTGCACATAAAGGTGCGCTGAGAAGTCACAATGGAGCCACGTATGGCATACTTGCGTGTGGAGTAGACAGATGCTATCCTGCCTGTAACAATGGGCTTTTTGTTGAAATGATGGGGCGGGGCGGCGTTATATCGGAATTTGTTCCGGGCACAGCTCCGCTTAGAGTAAATTTTCCACAGAGAAACAGGATAATCAGTGGACTTTCAGATGGAATCCTTGTAACCGAAGCAAGAGTTCACAGCGGAAGCCTTATAACTGCCGATATGGGACTTGACCAGGGAAAAAATATTTATGCCTTTCCGGGAGATGCCAATGATCCTCTTTCAGCGGGCACAAATCGCCTTATACAGCTTGGTGCAAAGCTTGTGAGAGGGACAGAGGATATACTTGAAGAGATTGATCTTGGACTTAAAACAAGGCTCATAGAACAACCTTTAAATAAATTAACACTTGAAAGCAGAGAAAAAATAGTGTATGATACGCTCTGTCTGGTACCACGACATATATCTGATATAATGAAGGAAACAGATATGCCGGAAGAGGAACTTTTTCATATTCTTCTGGTGCTTGAATTAAAGGGATATGTCTGCCGGACAAGTTTTGAATATTATATTGCCGAACCTGAACACTGGTACGGTCAGAGCTGAAAGGAAAAACAATGTCTAAATATCTCGTCATAGTAGAGTCGCCTGCCAAGGCAAAGACAATAGGCAGGTTTCTGGGATCGAATTATAGCGTTACTGCTTCGATGGGGCATGTGCGTGACTTGCCGAAAAGTCAGATGGGAGTAGATATTGAGAACGATTTTGAGCCTAAATATATAACTATAAGGGGAAAAGGAGAACTTTTGGCAAGTCTCAGAAAGGCTGTGAAAAAAGCTGATAAAGTTTTTCTTGCAACGGACCCCGACCGCGAAGGGGAAGCTATTTCATGGCACCTTGTAGCGGGATTAGGTCTTAAAGAAGGCGAATATTCACGTATCACATTTAATGAGATAACCAAGAATGCGGTCAAGACCTCAATAAAGCAGCCAAGAGAGATAGATATGGACCTTGTTGATGCACAGCAGGCAAGGCGTGTGCTCGACAGGATGGTTGGCTACAGCATAAGTCCGCTACTTTGGAAAAAGGTAAAGAGAGGGCTTTCTGCGGGTAGAGTCCAGTCGGTAGCCTTACGCATAATCTGTGACAGGGAACAGCAGATCAATGATTTTATTCCGGATGAATACTGGAGTCTTGATGCACTTATTAAGCCAGAAGGCGCAAAGAAGGCGATAGAGGCGCATTTTTACGGAGATAAAAATGGCAAGTATCAGCTTAAAGATCGTGAAGAGACCGAGAAGATAGCCGATGAAGTTGCGAAGGCAGACTTCATCATAAAGGAAATTAAAAATTCTGAGCGACAGAGAAAGGCACCGCTCCCATTTACGACAAGTACGCTCCAGCAGGAAGCCAGCAAGGCGCTTGGTTTTTCAACACAGAAGACGATGCGTATCGCTCAGCAGCTTTATGAAGGAGTGGATGTAAAGGGGCATGGTACGATAGGTCTTATATCCTATCTCCGTACAGACTCCACAAGAATTTCTGAGGAGGCTGATGCGGCTGCAAGAGAATTTATAAGTGAAAATTATGGAAGTCAGTACACAAAAGAGGCTGAAGAGGGCAAGGATAAGAAGAAGGCTGTAAAGATCCAGGACGCCCATGAGGCGATCAGACCGACCGATGCAGCCCTTACTCCTGTTATAGTCAAGGAATCGATTACAAGGGATCAGGCAAGGCTTTATACGCTTATCTGGAAGCGCTTTATAGCAAGCAGGATGAAGAGTGCCGTCTTTGAAGTTCAGTCAGCAAAGATCTCTGCTGGAGACTATATATTTACCGCAAGTGCTTCAAAGATGAAATTTGATGGTTTCATGTCGGTCTATACAGATGAGGATAACAAGAAAGAGCCGGATACCTTAAAGAACAATCTCACAAAGGAAACAAAGCTTACTCTTGAAGGGCTTGACAAGGAACAGCATTTTACCCAGCCACCGGCACATTTTACAGAAGCTTCTCTTGTAAAGACACTTGAGGAACTGGGAATTGGTCGTCCGTCAACCTATGCGCCTACTATAACGACTATTCTCGCAAGAAGATATATTGCAAAAGAGCAGAAGAATCTTTTTGTTACAGAACTTGGTGAAGCTGTAAATAAGATTATGAACGACGCTTTTCCAGAGATAGTGGATGTTAATTTTACTGCAACCTTAGAGGATCTTCTTGATGGTGTTGAAAATGGAACTGTCAAGTGGAAGACGGTTGTAAGAAATTTTTATCCTGATCTTAAGGAAGAAGTGGATAAGGCAGCAGAAGAACTTGAAAAAGTAGAAATCCATGATGAGGTTACAGATGAGATCTGTCCTAACTGCGGAAGAAATCTTGTGGTCAAGTATGGTCCTCATGGAAAGTTCCTCGCCTGTCCGGGCTTTCCTGAGTGCAAATTTACGATGCCATATCTTGAGAAGACAGGGATAAAGTGTCCTAAATGCGGAGCTGAGGTTGTTATAAGAAAGACACAGAAGGGCAGAAAGTTCTATGGCTGTGAAAAATATCCGGACTGCGATTTTACAAGCTGGCAGAAGCCTTCAAATAAGAGATGCCCTAAATGCGGGAATGTTATGGTTGAAAAGGGAAAAAATCTTGTGTGCATAGACAAGGAATGTAATACAATCATTCCTATCGAGGAAGGTGAAAAGGACAGTAAGGAATAAAGAACTAAGTACTCCTTTTTCTGGTAGTTTTCTGAAAACTTTATACAAAAATTTTAAGTATTTATATGAACTAACTAAGAATAATTAGAAAATTTAGAAAATTCCTTCAAATTCACTTGCAGTTAATAGCAATTTTGTGGTATATTTTTAAATATACCAAAATTGTTTGTGGAGGTGCGGGAATGAGTGTTCAGCTGCTTGATAAAACCAGAAAGATCGGAAAACTGCTGCACAATAATAATTCGCATATGGTCGTATTCAACGATATCTGCGAAGTTTTGAGCGAAATACTTGAATCAAATATTCTTGTCATCAGCCATAAAGGAAAGATACTTGGTATCAAGGACAGAGAAGGAATCACAGCATTAAGCGGGCTTATTGGAAGTGAAGTCGGCAGTCATACCGACCCGGATCTTAATGAGCGCATGCTGAATGTTCTTTCTACCAAAGAGAATGTTAATCTTCTTACCTTGGGCTTTGAATTTGACGGCGTAGAGAAATATAAGGCGATCATCTGTCCTATAGAAATCGCAGGTGAAAGGCTTGGTACCTTGTTTATCTACAAAGAAGATTCAGATTATTCAATCGATGATATAATACTTTCTGAATATGGAACTACAGTTGTAGGTCTTGAAATGATGAGGTCTGTCAACGAGGAGAATGCCGAGGAGAGCAGAAAGGTTCAGGTGGTCAGAAGTGCGATAAGTACACTGTCATTCTCAGAGCTTGAAGCAATCACCTGTATTTTTAAGGAATTAAAGGGGAATGAAGGAATCCTTGTTGCTAGCAAGATTGCAGACAGAGTCGGAATCACAAGGTCTGTGATAGTAAATGCGCTAAGGAAATTTGAAAGTGCCGGTGTCATAGAATCAAGAAGCTCCGGCATGAAGGGAACCTATATAAAGGTTCTTAATGATGTTGTTTTTGAAGAACTTGCAAAGGTCAACAACAAGTAGACAAACGAAGATATTTTTGAGTATTTCCCGATAAATCGGGCCCTGCCATCGAATATGGTGGCAGGGTTTTTGTTTTTTTATAAAAAAAATACTATTTAAACCTAAAGGTTTCTTAATAAAGACCTTGTTTTTTGTTCCTTAAATAAGTATAATGTAGTGGACATAAGTTTGATAAGATGAGAAAGGGGTATTGTATGATCGCTTCAGATGCTTACAATTATGTTAATGTGTTAAGCAGCGCTGCTGACGCAAGCTGGGCGCGCAACAACGTTATCTCCAATAATATTGCGAATGTTGATACTCCAGGCTATAAGCGTAAGGACATTCAGTTTGAATCCTACCTTGCTATGGAACTTATAAGGGGAGGAAGCCTAAGTCACAGAGTTGCCAATGTGAACCTCAATCAGGTCAGACCTGTAATGTATACAGATCACGCTGCGCTAAGCTATAGGATGGATGGCAACAACGTTGATATAAATACAGAAAACACATACCTTGCTGAAAATCAGATAAGGTACTATACCTTAATGAATACAATGTCTCAGGAGTTTTCGAGACTTAAGACCGCGATGACTACACCTAACGGTGGCTGATAAAGGAGAAAAGTATGTCAGTTTTTGGAGCAATGGACATAAGTGCGTCTGGTATGACAGCGCAGCAGTTGCGTAATGATATAATCGCGCAGAATATAGCAAATGTTAATACAACGCGTGATGAAAACGGTCATGTTTATCGCAGAAGAAATGTTGTATTCAATGAAAAGGATGTAACAGGCTTTTCACAGATACTTCTTCATCAGGCAGGAACTTTCGGAAATGGTGTCAAGGTTTCAAAAATATATCAGGATACCGAGAGTCCTACCAAGATGGTCTATGATCCTTCGCATCCGGATGCTAATGAGGACGGCTACGTTGAATATCCTAATGTCAATACTGTTCAGGAAATGACGGATATGATCGATGCGAGCAGGGCTTATGAGGCTAATATCACGTCATTTAATGCCACAAAGAATATGCTCCTTAGAGCGCTCGATTTAGGCAACAGGTAGTCTAAGAATATAATGATTATCTGAGAAGGCTGATAAGTAAACGATGAGAGGATAAGATACATGGATATAGCTGCAATAAAGAGCTTTGACGCTCTGAAATACGTTAATAATGTTCAGAATGAATCCGGAGTTATTAAAAGTCAGGGACAGGCTAGTTTTGACGGTTTTCTTAAGTCGGCGATCGATATGATCGATAAGACTAATCAGCTTTCAAATGCTGCTCAGGCAGAAGAGATAAATTATTCCCTGGGATATACGGACAATTTGCATGATGTCATGGCGGCACAGCAAAAGGCCAATCTTTCGCTGCAGTATGTGGTCAATATAAGAAATACAGCGATGGCAGCCTATCGTGAGATAATGAGCATGCAATTCTAAAAAAATGGGGTGCACTGCCATGCAGGGTACTCCACTTTATTGGTTTATGGACGGCGAAAAATGTCCGATTTTTAGTTCTGATCAAAGTGCATCTGGTTCTGCCGGATGTTACATTCTGCCGGTTAACGCGAGAGCGTTTGATAATGGCGGGATAGTTCTTATATATGCAAAGTCCTGAAACAGGGGAGATATTGATAAATGAATGCAATTTTGGAAAAACTGAAGCAGTTTCCTGCTAAATTTCTGGAGTGGTGGAACAAATACACCATGGTTCAGAAAATTGCAATGACTGCTGTTACAGTTGGGGTTTTTCTTTCTATAATAATTGCCTCTTATGTGGTGAGCAGACCTAAAATGGTCACGCTTATAACTACAGAGACAGTGTCGGATATGAAAAAAGCCACTACGGCAATGGAGGACGCGAATATCAAGTATAAGCTTGACAGAGACGACCTCACAATGCTTGTGGATGATAAAGATTACTCGAAAGCACTTCTTGCACTGGCGGAAAATAACATACCGTCTATTGGCATGACTATGGACGAACTGTTTAATAACAGTTTTTCAACTACCGAAAGCGAGAAGAAACTTAAAGCGAATATATATAAGCAGGATTGGCTGAGACAGGCACTTAATAAGATGGACAACATAGAAGACTCCGTTGTTTCCATCACAGCACCTACTACCGGCAATACGCTTTTTGAAGATACACAGGAAACGTCGGTAAGTGTTATTTTAACAACAACGCCGGAATTTCAGAAGAATTCAGCGAAGGCTATAGCAAATATGCTTGCCGGAGCAGTTGGAAATAAGACTACAAAGTCTATTACAGTAGCCGATCAGTCGGGAAATTTACTTTTCAGTGGTGCGGATAGCGATCTTGCCTCCCAGAGCATCACCAGTATCAATGATTATGAGCTGAAAGTTACGACTGAAAAGAAAGACGAGCTTTATAAGTATCTTGTCGGCATGCCGGACTATGACGACGCCAAGATAGCCACCAATTTCAAATTCGATATGGACAAGATTACAGACGTCTATACCGAATACACAGTTGCGGAAGGCAGAGAAGAGGGCTACAAGAGTCACGACTACACATATACATCCGAAAATACAGCAGGAACAGGCGGCACACCTGGAACTGATGCGAATGACGAGACAGATTATCAGATCCAGACATCCGGCAATACCGGCGGAACAGTGAATATTGCTGAAAATGATTATACGCCGAATCAGAGGATAACAAATACAGAAAAAGCTATGGGTACTCTCAAAAACGATGAGTCCTCTATAGCGATAAATCTTATTGATTATGTAACTTACAACGAAGATACAATGAAGAAGAACGGCCAGCTTGAAGGTACCGATTTTGATACCTTCATGCTGCAGAATGCTTCTCCAACTGCGATTACTGTATCGGAAGACGTACTTAATTCGATATCTAATGCAACAGGACTTGCAACAGACAGGATTTCAGTGCTTGCATGGCAGGTACCAGTGTTCCAGCCAAGTATATCTGGCGGACTTACACCGTCTATGATACTTATGCTTGTTCTTGCGGTACTTATTGTGGCGCTTCTTATCTTTGTTATATTTAAGGGCATTGCTCCTGTGGAAGTTACAGAAGTGGAACCAGAGCTTTCTGTCGAACAGCTTCTTGCTACGACTAAGGAAAATCAGTCGCTTGATGATATTGAGTTCTCTGAGAAGTCTGAGACCAGAAAGATGATCGACAAGTTCGTAGACGAAAATCCAGAGGCGGTTGCTCAGCTCTTGCGTAACTGGCTGAATGATGAATTTGATTGATAAATGATAGAGGTATAAAATTGGCTGAGAAATCATATTCAGAGTATACAGGTGTCGAGAAGGCGGCTATCCTTATGATAGCACTCGGTCCTGAAAAGTCTTCCAATATTTTTAAGCACCTTAAGGATGAGGAAATAGAGGAACTTACTCTTGAAATCGCGAATACAAGAAGTGTACCGCCGGATATAAAAGATCAGGTTCTCGATGAATTTTATGAGATCTGTCTTGCCCAGCAGTATATTTCCGAGGGCGGTATCGCTTATGCCAAAGATCTTCTTGAAAAGGCACTTGGAAGTGACAAGGCACAAAGTGTTATCGGAAAACTTACCGCTTCCCTGCAGGTTCGTCCTTTCGAATTTGTAAGAAAGGCAGATGCGTCTCAGCTCTTGTCCTTTATTCAGGACGAGCATCCGCAGACGATTGCCCTTATTCTTTCGTATCTGCCTACCTCACAGTCGGCGCAGGTTATTTCATCACTTCCGCCTGACAAGCAGGCGGATGTTGCAAAGCGTATTGCAACAATGGACAGAACCTCACCTGATGTCATCAAGGAGGTTGAGGAAGTATTGGAGAAGAAACTTAATTCTCTTGTTAATCAGGATTACACGATTGTCGGTGGTGTTGATTCTATTGTTGAAATCCTCAACACAGTTGACCGTGGTACTGAAAAGCATATCATGGAGACATTGGAAATTGAGGAGCCGGAACTTGCGGACGAGATCAGAAGAAAGATGTTTGTATTCGAAGATATCGTTACTCTCGACAACAAGTCTATCCAGCGTGTATTGCGAGATGTCGACAACAACGACCTTGCTGTTGCGCTTAAGAACTGCAACGAAGATGTACAGAACTGTATTTTCAACAACCTTTCAAAGCGTCTTGCAAGTATGATCAGAGAAGACATGGAATTCATGGGACCTGTTCGTCTGAAGGACGTAGAAGAGGCACAGCAGAAGATAGTAAACATAATCAGAAAGCTCGAAGATTCTGCGGAAATTATTATTTCTCGTGGAGGAGGAGACGAGATAGTTGTCTAATATTATTAAGGGGCACAGAGCTGTCCCGGAGGAAAAGGGTCTTATTATCGATTCTAACAGCAGAGTCAATGAAGTTTTCAAGGAGCTCTGGGAAAAGAAAAGACTTGAAGACGCAGTTAACGAAGATGATGGTTCGGGATTTGTTCCAGGTCTGATTGCCCCTGAACTTACAGGATCGTCGGACGACGAAGACTATTTTGACGGGTATGAAGATGAAGAAAATGAACAGCCGGAAGAAGCAGTTAAGACGGATATAGACAGAATCTATGCAAAGGTGGACAGAATGCTCAGCCGTGAGGAAACGGCACTTTTAAAAGCGGATCTTCATCAGAAAAGTGAAGAGCTTATGGAAAGGGCTAGGGTGAACAGTGAGCGTATCCTTGTTGATGCTGCAGCGGAAGCTGATGCCAACAAGGAAAGAGTCTACTCTGAGGCAAGGGATGCTGCTTATGCCGAGGCAAGTGAAAGGGCAGAGGCAGAGTATCAGGAAAAAGTAGAAACCCTTGAAGCTGAGCATGATTCAAAGATGGCTGAATTACAGAGAAAGATAGATGAGCTTGAGCCACAGTTTGCGAAATTGGTCATAAGATATGTTGAAAAGCTCACAGGTATTCTTTCAGCCGAAGACTATGAGACAGTTATATATCATTCAATCGATCAGGCTATAAATGATACGAGCCCAAGTAAATATTATAAGATCCATGTTCCGAAGGAACAGTTTAATTACATGGAGGAGCACCAGCCTGATTTAAAGGCTTCTATCGGGCAGGCAGCGGAGGTTGAAATATTAGCCGACCCTACCATGAAAGTAAATCAGTGCTCTATAGAGACAGATAAGTGTGTAATAGACTGTTCTCTCGAAACGAGGTTAAATAAGCTAACCAATTCACTTAGGCTGCTTTCAGAGAACAGAGAAGTAAGATAGAATATAAAAAGGAGGACTGGAGATATGGATTTTGATAAATATACCGCCCTTCTTGATGAACCGCTTGAAAAAGATTATGGAAGGGTAATGAAGCTTATTGGTCTTACCATAGAGTCTCTTGGACCTTCTGCAAATCTGAATGACCTTTGTATCATATATCCGCAAGGTAGTAAAGACCATGGCATTTATGCTGAGGTTGTAGGCTTCAGGGATGACAGGATACTCCTCATGCCTTACGGAAGTGTTGAAGGCGTAGGAGTCGGGAGCCTCGTAGAATGCACAGGGGCTCCTTTTCATGTTCATGTAGGGTATGAGATGTTGGGTCTTGCGGTAGATGGTCTGGGGCAGCCTATTGACAAGACTAAGAAGTACAAGGTTGAAGCAGACTATTCTGTTGAGGCTATGCCCCCTGACCCGCTTTCAAGAAAAATAATAGACGAAGTTCTTCCATTGGGGGTCAAGGCTGTAGATGGCCTTTTAACCATCGGCAAGGGCCAGCGTATCGGAATTTTTGCGGGTTCCGGTGTCGGAAAAAGTACTCTAATGGGGATGTTTGCAAGAAATACCAAAGCGGATATAAATGTGATCGCTCTTATTGGAGAGCGTGGCAGGGAAGTAAGAGAATTTATAGAACGTGACCTTGGTGAAGAAGGTATGGCAAGATCGATAGTGGTTGTGGCAACCAGCGATCAGCCTGCACTTATAAGAAAGAAGGCAGCCAAGACCGCGACTGCCATAGCAGAGTTCTTCAGAGACAGAGGCGAGGATGTCCTTCTTATGATGGATTCACTTACACGTTTCTCCATGGCACAGCGTGAGATAGGCCTTGCTTCGGGTGAGCCTCCTGTTACAAGAGGATATCCACCGAGTGTTTATTCGGAAATGCCAAAGCTCCTTGAAAGGGCAGGAAATGCGGCAGAGGGTTCGATTACAGGTATTTATACTGTTCTTGTTGATGGTGATGATATGAACGAACCGATCGCAGATACTGCGAGAGGTATACTTGACGGACATATAGTCCTGTCAAGGTCGCTTGCCCAAAAGAACCATTATCCGGCAATAGATGTGTTGCAGAGCATTTCAAGATGTATGTCGCAGATTGCCGATAAACCGCATAAGAGTGCGGCAGGTGTGCTTAAAAATGTCATGGCGACATATAACGAGGCTGAAGACCTTATCAATATCGGCGCCTATAAGAAGGGGTCAAACCCGGATATAGATTTTGCAATAAACAATATAAAGGCTGTTAATCAGTACCTTATGCAAGGAACAGATGAAAAGGTTTCTTTTGAAGATGAAGTGGAGCAGCTTAAAGCTATGTTTCCGCCTGAGGCATGATACAAAAGCTAAAGGAGTAGTACTTTGGCGAAGTTTAAATACAGGATGCAGAATATCCTGAATCTCAAGTATAAGCTTGAGGAACAGCAAAAGATTGCCCTTGGCAATGCCAGAGCAAGGCTTAATGAAGAGGAAGAAAAACTTGAGACTCTCTATATGACTAAGGCATCTTATGCCAGAGCACTCACGGATATTGTGTCCGGAAAGCTTGACTTTTCTAGAATAAAGCTTTATCGTGAAGCCTATGTGAATATAGATATACTCATTGAGGAGCAAAAAAGTGAAGTTGCGTACTGCGAAAAACTGGTGGATGAAGAAACAGCTAAAATGAATGAAGCCATGCAGCAGCGAAAAATTCACGAAAAACTCAGAGAAAAGGCTTTTAAAAGATTTCTTGATGAGGTTGCTTACGAGGAAAATCAGATGGTTGATGAACTTGTTGCGTATCAGTATGGTGTACAGGGGAGTAATTCAACTGATGAAAGGAGTACAGATAGTTAATGGCAGATAACGCAATGACAGCAGGCGAGATTCCTGCTGATGAAGAAACCAAGAAAAGAATGAAGAAGGATAAGGGTGCTGCCAAAGAAGAGGATGATGAGGGCCTCGGCAGTAAGATTTTATCTTTTATCATTATTTTAGCCATAATAGTTATTTGGCTTGCCATTTTTGGGCTTCTTATAAAGTACGATGTAGGAGGTTTTGGCTCCACCGTTCTTAGACCTGTGCTTAAAGATGTGCCGGTGGTAAATAGGATTCTTCCTGAGGTGTCTGATGAGACAACAGCCGCAGAAAATAGTTACCCTTACAATAACCTCTCAGAGGCGATGGAAAGGATAAATGAACTTGAAACTGAGCTTGCGGCTGCAAAGGGTACCAATACGTCCAATGCAAATTACGTTGCGGGACTTGAAAAGGAAATTCAGCGTCTTAAAACATTTGAGCAGAATCAGCTTGCTTTTGAAGCTGAAAAGGATGCTTTCGACAGAGATGTTGTTTTTAATGATAAGGCTCCGGACATAGAAGAGTATAAAAAATTCTATGAATCAATTGATCCTGATAATGCGGCGGAACTTTATAAAGAAGTTATAGAACAGCTTCAGGCAACAGAGCAGATAAAGAAGCAGGCAGAAATGTTTGCGGCAATGAAGCCGGCAAATGCAGCTGCTATATTTAATGGTATGACAGGAGACTTGGACCTTGTTACCCAGATATTAGAGACTATGGACTCGAAAAAAGCTGCCCTTATCCTTGCGGCAATGGATACAAATATGGCAGAAAAAGTGACAAAGAAAATGTCGCTTGATGCCAATAGTATTTTACAACAATAATCGTACAAGTATCGGAGAGTATCACGCTTGTGGTACTCTTTCTTTTTTCTTAAATATTTAGAAAAGGCTTGATTTTTCTAATGAAAGTGACGATAATAATATAGAACTTAAAAAAATTAAAAGGAGGTAATATGACAACAGGAAAGATATCTATTCATGCTGCGTCCGTCAGAGTGTCAGAGACAAAGATAGACGGAGGAACAAAGCAGACTAAAGATTCTTTTGCTTCAGTATTTACTTTCAAGGCAAGTAATGTAAGAGGAAGCGCCAATGATGAGCAGGGAAAGTCCATAAAAGGGCAGAATGAAAGTAATTCGAAAAGCAGTCAGATAGAAGCTGGAGAAGTTGATAATAAAACGGCTTATCAGGATAAGAACCCAAAGATGACTGCGGATACCAAAACAAATGGCAAGACTGGTAATGTGGCAGCTAAGGCTTCTGATGGTACACTTGCAGCAAAAGAAAACATCAAGGATATTGCGGGACTTGCAGAAAATGCAAATCTTTCAGAAGTGAATGAAGAGGATTCCAACACTGTAAATGCAGTTATGGACCTGCTCCTTCAGATGGTACAGCAGATTTCAGAACTTCTTGGCGTAAATCTGGATGATGTAAAAGACTACATTAAAGAGAATTCTCTTTCATTTTCAGACCTGCCGGACATTAATAACTGGAAATTACTTGTTGTTAAGGCAGACGGCCTTAACAATGTATCACAGTTACTTACATCCGATGAAGCTTTCGGTGATCTTACCGACATCAGCAATCTTATCAAAGATACAATGAATTCGGATGATATGGGGCAGTTGGTGACCGGATTGACAGATGGCACCAGCAATGTAAAAGAGATCCTCGATAATATGTCGGATCTTTTCTCTTCAGTTGATGCGCTTACACAGAAGTTAAGCAACTTTATGGAGACTCTTCGTGCAAAGCTCATTGCAGAGAGCAAAGAGGATATTTCAAAGAATGATGCAGTAGAAGCATTCCTTGATGGTGAAAGCAAAGAAGAGCCAACAGGCGTTACGACCATGGTAAGCAAAGCACAGGCTTTGGATGAAGGAAAGGGAAGTGCTGACGAGGAAAGCAAGTCAGGCAATGCCTTTGACCTTTCAAAGAAATCTGACACAGGCAAGGTTGAAATACCACAGAATCACTCTGCAAGACTTGGTCATGGAGAAACTCAGGCAATTAACAATGGTGTTTTTCAAAATATTGTTGAAAGTGTAAATGAGCTTGAGAAAAAGGAAACCCTGCCTCAGGGAGTCAAGGCAAGTGATATATTAAATCAGGTTGAAGAACAGATAAAGACGCTTCATTCGCCTGAAAAGACAAGCCTTGAACTTACTCTTCATCCTGCAAGTTTAGGTAAAGTGGCTATCAATGTTACTTCTCATGCAGGTGAACTTCAGGCAGTTCTCAGAGTAGAAAATCCTGCTGCAAGAGATGCACTTACAAGTCAGATCACAGAACTTAAGCTCCAGTTTGAAAATCAGGGACTTAAGGTTGACAATATTTCTGTTATGCTTTCAAATGAAGGACTTAACCAGAATAACTCAGGTCATCCTGCTGATGAAGGTAAGGATGGAAAAGGTCAGCATAAAAACTTCAGAGGCGATTTCGGAGAGGAAGAGGATGGAGTCGCAGGTGTATCTGAAGCAGAAAGCACTATGAGAACGCTTACAGCAGGAACAGGTGTAAATGTTGATGCCAGTGCATGATAGGAATATAAGCCATTATCAAGTATCTGACATAATATGACGAATCGTGAAAGGATTAAAAATAGATGGCAAGTTTTAGAACAGATTATACGAGCGTCATGGGCGAGCATGGTCTTGAGGCAAAGGTCACAAATGGAGTCATCCAGAAAACTGAACTTGCTAAAACAAAGACCGCTGAGGAAATGAACAGCCTTGGAAAGGAATCCTTTCTGACTCTTCTTTGCGCACAGATGGAATATCAGGATCCACTTCAGCCAACAGAGAATACGGAATGGATAAGTCAGCTTGCCACATACTCCTCACTTGAACAGATGCAGAATCTTAATGTGACGGCCAGCAATTCACAGGCTTTTGGCATGATAGGTCAGCATGTTGTTATTGCAAAGGGCGATGAGAACGATATAGCAAGCAAGGTAGAAGGTGTGGTTCAGTACGTGACTATGCAGAATGGCAGGGCTTATGTGGCTGTAGATGATGTGCTTTACGAAGCAGATAAGATACAGTCGGTTCTTTCATATGATTTCTACCAAAAGACGGAAGAAGAAAAGAAGAAAGCCGCTGAAGCAGAAAAAAATAAGAATAATACTCAGAGTAATACAAAGCCGGCGAATAATACTGAGAATACTGATGCTACAAGGTCTGCAGAAGATGTAACGGCAACAGACGAAACAAAACCTGCAGAAGATGTGCCTGCAGCGGATGAAACAAATTCCGCGGAAGAAAATAAAGAAGAATCAGGCGAAAGTGAGAGCAAGGAAGCTCCAGAAAGCTGAGCAGTAAATAAAAGCTGCTCTGGTACAAGGATGTACGGGGTAGAATATGATACATAATAATTTTGGCACTATGAACCAGTTTGACTGCCTTGCAAGGACAAATGCCCTTAAAGAGGCAGCCAAGTCTGGCTCCAAAGTAATAGAAACAGGTGAAAGGTCTTTTCTTGATGTCCTTTCTGCTACTACTGATAACTCCACAGAAGGCCTAAAATTTTCAAAGCATGCCAATATAAGGCTTTCAGAGAGAAATATAGATCTTAGTGCAGAACAGCTTGACAGGCTTACTGAAGGCACAGAAAAAGCAAGAGCAAAGGGAATCAATGAATCCCTTATAGTTATAGATAATCTTGCCTTTATAGTAAATGTGAAAAACAGCACAGTTGTTACAGCTGTAGGAGAGGACGACAATAAGACCTTTACTAATATAGATGGAGCCGTGTTCAATTAACGCGGCAAAATGGAGGAAATGACTTATGATGAGATCACTCTTTTCTGGTGTTGCAGGTCTCAAGACTCACCAGACCAGAATGGATGTTATAGGTAACAACATTGCAAATGTTAATACAGTAGGCTACAAGGCAAGTAGTGTAGTTTTCTCGGATGTATTTTATCAGACCAGTCAGTCTGCCAGCGGTCCTAATGCGGATACAGGTGTTGGTGGTGTCAATGCAAAGCAGATAGGTCTTGGATCACAGGTAAGTGCAATTAGCAAGAATATCTCTCAGTCGGGTGGTTCTCAGACTACAAATAATGCATTTGACTGTATGCTGACAGGAGATGCATTCTTTATTACTGATGGTCCAGGTGGAACCCAGTTTACAAAGGATGGAGCTTTCACAACGGATGCAGCAGGAAACCTTGTTACAGCAGATGGTGCTTATGTAATGGGATGGATGGCAACTCAGGATGCTACTACAATGAAATATATTGTAAACCCGAAAGCAGTTGAAAAGCTTTCAATCCAGTCTCCTGAAAATTCTACAGCAGAACCTGAGGCAACAACAGCAGCTTACCTTTCAGGTAATGTAGATAAAAATGATGAACAGGTTAAAAATGAAGGAAGAAATTTCCAGATAAATTTCTATGATAAGCTTGGATACAAGTATACTGCTAAATTTAAGATGAAACAGTCAAGTACTGCAGACAATTCATATCGTTGTACTTTAACTGATGTTGTAGACTCAAAGGGAAGTTCTATATTTACAACTAAGGATCCTGCAACCGGAAAGTATGTTTTAAATGGTTCAAATGGTAAATCTTTGCCGTTGGCTGGAGTTGGTATATCGACAGCAGCAGATCCTAAGGCAGGAAAGGGATTAGGAACTAAGGCGCCAAAGTTGGTGGATGAAACGACAGGGGAACTTGATTTTGGAACGGATGCAGATTTCCAGATTGTATTTAATCCTAGGACAGGAAAGTTTAATACAGTTATGGATGGTATTGCAACACCTGGAGCCAATGATGGTAATCTTGCTACGTCAGGAGCTGAAACCAGTTACGTTTGGTTTAATTTATCTGATCCTGATAATGTAAAGGATGGCTATGAATCAGTTCAGCTTGATCTCTCACAGCTTACAATGTTTGCTAACTCTGATTCTTCATCTATCGAATCTTCAATGGGTGATATAAAGGGAAACAACAAGGGATGTACAAAAGGTGCTATGACAGGCTGCTCTATAGATAGTGCCGGTAAGATTTACGGTAACTACGATAATGGCAAACAAAGACTCCTTGGGCAGATTGCAACAACTACCTTCAAGAACCCTGGTGGTCTTGAAATGGTCGGCGGCAATTATTTCAGAGCTACTCAGAACTCAGGAGATTTTGATGGTATCGGTAAGGATGTTACTGCTGATGGCGGTTCGATCAATACAGGTATGCTTGAAATGAGTAACGTAGATCTTGCAGGACAGTTTACAGATATGATCACTACTCAGCGTGGTTTTCAGGCAAATTCAAGAATCATCACTGTATCAGATACATTGATAGAGGAACTTGTAAATCTTAAGAGATAATACTTTAGTATATAGAACAATAAGGGACAACATGAAAATGTGTTGTCCCTTATTAAAGGTCGGGTTAAGTGTTTTTGGAGAGTTAAAAATAGAAAATCATAACACAAAAACACGAATACGAAAAAATGACTTCAGATATTCCATAGAAGAATGCCTAAGAAGTCGTTTTTTTATTAAAAAAGATTTAATCAGGGTTGCAAAACATTAAGTAAGTGAGTTATAATATCTCTTGAACTAAAAGCTTTTTAATATTAGAGGGAAAATGTATGATAGAAGTTACAAGGATGAACGGACTTCCGATTACTATCAATGCCGAGCTCATCGAAAGTGTTGATGAAGTTCCGGATACGGTCATTACAATGACTACCGGAAAGAAGCTTATCGTAAAAGAAAGCAGAGAGCAGGTAAAAGACCTTGTCAGGGCATATAAAAGAGATATTTTCTCGGGAATAAGGCTTGAAAATTAGGACAGGAAACAGGCTGCATTATTGTGTTTTAAGCAATAATCCCTATAAGAAATGGTACAGTTTCCTGCTTTTTATAATTATCTGAAGAAGGGAATGGTAAGAAAATTTGGATATAGCTACTTTAATCGGTTTAGTTGGTGCGATGGTCCTTATGCTCTATTCCATTATGATGAGTGATCCTGCGGCTATCGGTGCGTTCATTGATGCACCTTCGGCACTTATCACGCTTGGTGGTGCCCTCATGACATCACTTGCGGCTGAAAAAGATATTGGTGCTCTTATAGCAGATTTCAAATCTATAGTTCTTGTCACAAAGCCGGTTAAATTTGATCAGGCTGAGACAATCAAGAATATCATCAATCTTTCAAATGTAGCACGTAAAGATGGTCTTCTTGCTCTTGAAGAGGCCAGTGCAGGCATAGACGATGCGTTTCTTAAAAAAGGCATTCTTCTTATAGTCGATGGTACAGATCCTGAACTTGTAAGAAGCATCCTTGAGACAGAAATAGGTTGTATAGAAGAAAGACATAAGACAAAGGCTGCATTCTGGGACAATCTCGGTCTTGCAGGTCCTGCGTGGGGTATGATTGGTACCCTTATCGGTCTTATAAACATGCTTAAGAACCTTTCAGATCCAAGCTCGATCGGACCTTCCATGGCGGTCGCTCTTATCACGACATTCTATGGGTCGGTTCTTGCAAACTGGCTCTGTACACCTGTTGCCAATAAACTTAAGGCAAACAGTGGTGAAGAGATTACGCTGAAAGGTATTCAGGTAGAGGGTATTCTTTCTATTCAGGCAGGTGAGAACCCGCGTGTAATAGAAGAGAAGTTGAAGAGCTTCCTTACTCCGGCTGAACGTGAACAGTTCAGCGAGGATAATGGCGAAGGCGGTGAAGGCTGATGGCAAGAAAGAAGAAACCACCAGAACCCAAAGGTTTTCCTCTCTGGCAGTCAACATTCTCTGATCTTATGAACCTATTGGTATGCTTCTTCGTTCTTTTGTTTTCTATGAGTTCAGTAGATGCAAATAAATACGAAGAAATGGTTCAGGCCCTTAACACAAGTTTTTCTATCATGTCGGGGTCGAGTGGCTCATCGGAATCAGGTATACTTATTAACAGTGGTATCAGTCAGTTAAATCAGTTAAATCAGTATTACACAAATCTTGGAGCAGAGAATTCTTCAAATGAAGAGGGCAACAAAGGCGGTTCCGGTAAATCCAACAAGGGTAACTCAGATGATCCTGAGAGTACAGTAAGCGGCAGCGCTGTCGATGTAGTTGACGAACAGGGAAATAAAATTTCCGGTTCAACAGGCGGAGAAACTGGTTCTGAAAAAGAATCCGGTGATTCAAGCGCAAGTGGAAGTGCAGTTTCAGAAGATGTTACCACTGAAGAGGCGCTTGAAAAGTATGAGGAGAAATTAAAGAGTAATTCTGAATCAGCATATGACAAGGCAAGTGAGTTAGTACGTCAGTATAAACTTGACGATACAGTTAATCTTCAAATGGATACTTCTTATAATTATATCAGTATGAATATAAGTGGTTCTTTTCTTTTTGATTCAGGAAGTGCTAATCTAAAAAAAGGAGCCAAGGAAGTTTTGAACAGGGCAGCGAAGGTTCTTGAAGCCTTTACTGACTCACAGATTGTTATAGTAGGACATACAGATAATGTTCCTCAGACGGATACATATAAATATAAAAACAACCTTTGGCTTTCAAGTGCCAGAGCATGTACAGTACTCGAATATCTTAGCGGTGAATGCGACATTTCACCAAAGAGACTTCAGGCGACAGGAAAGGGTGAATACGACCCTATTGCTTCCAATAAGACAGCAGAGGGACGCCAGAAGAACAGACGAGTTGAAATTCAGATCATGACAAAAGTAGCAAGATAACAAATAATTTTCGCAAGGAGTTAACCGATGAAAAAGAATATGTTGACGATCGTTGCAATCGCACTTTCATTTATAAACCTGGTGTTGACTGCAGTTATTATATTTTCGGTCGTACCTGCCGCCCAGAAGACAAACCAGTTGATCACTGAAGTGGCAAACATAGTCAAGCTTGAGGTTGAATCTTCAAATACGGGTACGCCTACTGTTGCAATGGGAGACCTTGAACCTGTTACATACACAAACGGGCTTCAGATAAACCTTAAGTCTACACCGGGTGATGATATGAGCCATTATGCAGCAATCGACCAGATCACAGTTTACCTTAACAAGACTGCGGATGACTACCATACTTTGAGCGGCAGCATGACGAATTATGAAAACAGCGTTGCTGAAATCGTAAGCTCTACAATTTCTCAGTATACAAAAGATGAAGTAAATAACAACAGAGACGCGATAAAAAATGCTATACTTTCTTCTATTCAGGAGAAGTTTGGAACAACTACAATCGCAGATATCTCTCTTAAGAACCTGAGATGCCAGTAAAGAGTTGTTAAAAGAAAATAATATGTGTTGTTTTTTTGTAACTCTTTGGCTATAATTGATTTATCCAGGGTGGTAATATGATATGAGTGATGTCCTTTCACAAAGTGAGATAGATAATCTCCTTGCTGCGATCAACAGTGGTGAGCTGGATACGGAAGAACTTAAGGACACGGACGAAAAACAGGTCAAGGACTATGATTTCGCGAGACCTAGTAAGTTCTCCAAGGAGCATCTCCGTACACTTGAAACTATTTTTGAGCATTACGGCAGACTTATCCAGACGAATCTTCCTGCTTACCTGCGTAAGAACGTTGCAGTTGAGGTTGTCAATTCCGAGGCGGTTGCTTATTCGGAATTTGCCAACGCATTGAGTAATCCTGTTCTGCTTGGCATAATATCCTTGCCGCCGCTAAAGGGTAACTGTGTTATGGAAATGGCCAACAATCTTGGCTATACCATTATAGACAGACTTCTTGGCGGAGTAGGAACCCCTCTTGAAAAACCGAGGGAATTTTCAGAAATCGAGTTAGTCGTTATAGAACGAATTTTGAATATCTGTACCAATCTTTTGCAGGAACCATGGCACAATGTTGTGGATCTGTCACCGAGACTTGTCCGTATAGAGACGAACTCTCAGTATGCTCAGGTTATTTCTCCTCAGGAGATGACTGCGATAGTTACTTTAAATATCAAGATTGGTAATATAGAAGGCCTGATGAACTTTTGTCTGCCGTTTACAGCACTTGAAGATGTTATGGACAAGTTGAATACAAAGTATTGGTTCTCCAGTCTTCAAGAGAAGGATTCAACAAGCTATGAGCAGCAGATCGAAGGCATTATAGACAGGGCTCAGATACCTGTAAGGGTTGTTCTGGGTAAAAGTGTTATTTCAGTAAATGACTTTGTTAATCTTCAGCCTGGTGATGTGATCAGACTTAATACAAAGACTGAAGATGAACTTGATGCATACGTTGGTAACCTTAAGAAATTCAAGACATTGCCTGGTGTTTCTTCTGGTTTGTATGCTGCGCGTGTTACCGAAGTTATCAGAGAGGAGGAATAAAGAGACATGGATTCGATGCTTTCTCAGGAAGAGATTAATGCCCTCCTTAGTGGTGCCGGTGATGCGGGTGCGGCTGACAGTGGCAGTGCTGCTGCTGAAGATGATCCGTTATCAGCGGAGGAGAAGGATGCAATCGGTGAGATCAGTAATATCAGTATGGGTACTGCTGCAACCACCCTTTCTACTCTTCTTAATCAAAGAGTTAACATTACCACTCCGAGCGTGGCGATTTCCAACTGGGACGATATATCAAACACATACGAAAGACCGTGTGTATTTATCCAGATTTCCTATATCGAAGGTCTTGATGGCAACAATATCCTTATCCTAAGGGAAAAGGATGTTAAGATCATAACAGATCTTATGATGGGAGGAGATGGTCACAATACAGAGGGAGAACTGACAGAGCTTCATCTTTCGGCTATCTGTGAGGCTATGAACCAGATGATGGGGTCCAGTGCGACTTCAATATCATCTGTACTTGAAAAGAAGGTAGATATAAGTCCTCCAACTGCAAGTCTTATAGATATGAATGATACGATTTCTTCAGACAACCTTGGAAAATTTCTCCAGGGGAGTTTCGTAAAAGTATCTTTCAGACTTGAAATCGGAGATCTTATAGATAGTGAACTAATGCAGTTGTATCCGTTTGATTTTGCAAGAGACCTTTACAAAAAGTTCCTTGATTCAACGGATATCGGCGGTACTGCAGAGCCAGATGCCGGAGCTGCTCCGCCTCCGCCGGCACCAGAACCGGCTCCTGCACCTGCAGCAGCTCCACAGGGAGCTTATGGTGCACCACCACAAGGGGCACCTTATGCGGCACCACCGCAGGGAGCATATCCACCACCAGGAGCGTACGCTATGCCACAGCAACCTTATCCGCAGATGCAGCCGGTAAATGTAGCGCCTGCGCAGTTTGCTTCGTTTGATACTTCAGTTAATCCTATCATGATGCAGGAGAACATCGACCTTATCAAGGATGTTCCTCTTGAAGTTACAGTAGAACTTGGCAGGACTAACAAAACTATAAGAGAAATACTTGATTTTTCACCTGGTACCATCATCGAGTTGAATAAGCTCGCTGGTGAGCCTATAGATGTTCTTGTAAACGGCAAATATATTGCCAAGGGTGAAGTTGTTGTCATAGATGACAGCTTTGGTATCAGGATAACAGAAATAGTAAAGTAATATCGAGATCAATTGCCTGAAAGGCAGAATGTGAGGAAATATGGCTAAGAATGTATTAATTTGTGATGATGCAGCTTTCATGAGGATGATGATCAAGGATATCCTTACAAAGAACGGCTATAATATTGCCGGAGAAGCTGAGAATGGCGTAAAAGCCGTTGAGAAGTACAATGAAACACATCCCGATCTTGTTATGATGGATATAACAATGCCTGAGATGGATGGTATTCAGGCACTTAAGAAGATTAAGGAGACAGACCCTAAGGCTATCGTTATCATGTGTTCAGCAATGGGCCAGCAGGCGATGGTTATCGAGTCAATCCAGAATGGAGCCAAGGACTTCATAGTTAAGCCTTTCCAGGCTGACCGAGTACTTGAAGCAGTAAAGAAAGCTGTTGGATGATATGCTGCTCCTTACAGCAAACGGTATGTCTGTGATAAACAGTGTGGGAACGATAGTGGGGATGCTTGTCATCTTCATTATCATTCTCGCCGCTGCTTATTATACAGCTAAGTTTTTGGGGCAGAAGAGCGGATTTGCAGGACCATCAAGAAATCTTAAGGTTATTGAGACCTGCAGGTTGGCTCCTGACCGCTATTTGCAGATAGTAAGGGCGGGCAATGCATATTATCTGATTGCTATTACCAGAAACAGTATCACGAAGATCGCAGAATTGCCAAAAGAAACGATTGAAGAATATCAGCCTGTCGCAGATGGACAGGGCAAGTTTCTTGATATTTTCAAGGAGCAGTTCAAAGACAAGTTCAATAAGAAGAAATAGGGCTGGTATACATGAAAATAAAACAGCATTCAACACGGATTTTTAACTGGCTTGTGAAGAGCGTTGTTTTAGCAACTGTATTTGCCGCTCTTTTTTTTATTGAACCGGTTTATGCAAGTTCAAACAATACTCCGACACCAACTTATGGTGATACAAGCTATACGCCTGTTTATGGTGGACAGTCTCAAAAGGACAATACCAATGATAACCTTGATCATACAAAAAGGCTTACCACAGGTACAAGCCCTTATGAGATAGGAATAAACCTCACCAGTAATACTGATGATACAAAGGGTCTTACAGCTAATCTAAGAATAGTCCTTGCCCTTACTATTATCGGACTGGCGCCGGCTATCCTTGTTATGCTTACATCATTTACAAGGATAATAGTGGTTTTGCATTTCCTTAGAAGTGCACTTTCAACGCAGACTGCTCCGCCTAATCAGATTCTTATAGGGTTGGCACTTTTCCTGACATGGTTTATTATGTTTCCTACATTTTCCCAGATAAACACAGATGCGATCAAGCCTCTTGAAAATGGGACTATCAGTGTGGAAGAGGCATTTGACAGGGGAATTAAGCCACTCAGAACTTTTATGTATAAGCAGACCAATACTAAAGACATCAAGCTTTTTGTGGATATAGCTGAAATAGAAAATGTCAAGGATATGGATGATATCCCGACGCATGTTCTTATTCCGGCATTTATAATAAGTGAGCTAAGAGCTGCATTTATCATTGGTTTCTGTTTGTATATTCCGTTTATAATCATAGACATGGTTGTATCGAGTGCCCTCATGTCGATGGGTATGATGATGCTTCCGCCGACGACCATATCCATGCCTTTCAAGATCCTGCTCTTTGTCATGGTAGATGGCTGGGATTTGGTTATTGGCAATGTGGTAAAGAGTTTCGTCAGATAGAGGAGTAAAACGTGACTCAGGATACAGTTATAGATCTTGCAAGGAGTGCAGTATTTGTAGTTCTCAAGGTTTCGGCACCCATGCTTTTGGCGTCACTGACGATAGGTCTTGTTATCAGTCTTATCCAGACTATCACGTCTATTCAGGAGGCTACGCTTTCGTTTGTCCCCAAACTTTTAGTGATAATGCTGATGCTTGTACTTACAGGGGGATGGATGTTCCAGACCATAGAAGAGTTTACAGTGGAATTGTTTAATAATTTTGGAAATTATATCCACGAGAGCGCCAGCGCGACAGGAAGTTTAAGTGTTTTAGCTTATATGTTCCGTCTCTTGTGAGTTTAAGGAGTTTGTATGCAATTGCAGTTTACCATTGAGAATCTTGAATATCTGCTTTTTATAGCAGCAAGGGTATCTGTTTTTGTGTTTACGGCTCCTTTTTTTAATTTTACAAGAAATATGATACCGCAAAGAATCAAGGCAGGCTTTGTCGTTTTTCTTTCAGTGATACTTTACTATGCGCTTCCTTATAATGAGGTTACTTATGTCGGTGTATGGGGATTTGCCGCAGAAGTGCTAAAAGAGGTTTTTGCGGGCGCTTTTATTGGCTTTATGACAAATGCAGTTATGAATATACTGTCATTTGCCGGTAGACTTATAGATATTGAGATAGGCTATTCAATGGTTACTCAGATGGACCCTCTGTTTATGGTGCAGACATCTATTTCCGGCAACCTCTATACTTATCTTATAATGATGATGATGCTTGTGAGCGGGTTTCACAGGTGGATCATACAGGGATTTGTCGACAGCTTTGCAGTGATACCTATAGGACGGGTAAATGTTGCTGCAGACATATCCAAAGTAATGTTGACTTTCCTTGCTGATTATATCCTTATTTCGGTTGAAATATCCATGCCGATCTATGCGATGATACTTATTGTCAATATCGTTCTTGGTATTATGGCAAAGGTTGCACCGCAGATGAATATGTTCGTTGTAGGTATGCAGCTTAAGGTACTTGCCGGACTCGCAGTATTAACTCTTGTAATGCAGCTGTTACCTGGCGTTTCAGATTATATAATCAAAGAGATGGTAAAGATCATGCGTTTGGCAGTGGAGGCGATCAGATGACAGGATATAAACTCCGTTGCAATAGTGGACAAAGTGAGTTACAATATAAAAAAGAATTAAGATTTAAATATGATCTGCAGTTCTTTGCCGGTGACGATAAGACTGAGCCTGCAACACCAAAGCACCTTGAAGATGCCAGAAAAGAAGGTCGTGTTGCAAAGAGTCAGGATCTTAACAGCGGGATTTCTCTGCTTATGGCTTTTGTTGCCATTAAGCTTTTTGGACTTTTCACTGGTGGCATTTTTAAGAACAGTTTTGAGTTTTTTTACAATATGATGCCGTCACTGACGCACAATGAATTCACGTCGCAGACAAGTGCAAGAATCTTGTCAAATGCCATTATCATGGTAATTATCGGCGTGATTCCGTACCTTTTGGTTTTATATTTGGTTTCTTTAGTACAGAATGTTATGCAGTTTGGCTTCAAGGTAACACCGAAAGCCGCAGAGCCAAAATTAAGCAAACTTAATCCTATAAACGGTGTCAAGAGGATATTCTCTCTTGATAAGGTTATGGAGCTTTTAAGATCAGTTCTGAAAATCGGAGTGACTTTTCTTATCGTGTTTAATGATATCAAGGCGAGTGCCGAGATCATTTTCAATATGTATGATATGCCTCTTTTTCAGACAATGAGTGAAGTGTTCACCTTCGTAATAAATACAGGCATAAAGATTAGCGCTGTGTTTACTCTGATAGGCTTTGCAGACCTTTTTTATCAGAAATGGAAATTTAAGCATGACCTTCGAATGAGTAAGCAGGAAGTAAAGGATGAATATAAAAACGATGAAGGTGATCCTCAGGTAAAAGGTCAGATAAAACAGAAAATGCGTGAAGCAAGCAGGCGTAGGATGATGCAGGAGATACCAAAGGCAGACGTTGTCATTACAAACCCTACACATTTTGCAGTTGCGCTCACCTATGACAAGGACAGGGCTCCGGCTCCTATGGTTGTTGCCAAGGGTGCAGATTATCTGGCTCAGAAGATAAAGGAAACGGCAAGGGAAAGCAATGTTGAAATAGTTGAGAACAGACCGCTTGCCCGTATGCTGTATTACAATGTGGAAATAGGTGACCAGATACCTCCTGAATTATATCAGATGGTTGCAGAGGTTTTGGCTTATGTATATAAAGTTAAAAATAAGGTAGTTACTGAATAGACCCGGGGGAACTTTTAATGAAAAAAATTCTTGGTGCAGATATAATGCTCGGTGCCTTTACCTTGATGATCATTATCATGTTCATCATACCTATACCGAGTTTTTTGCTCGATGTTTTTCTTGCGTTGAACCTTGCACTGGCAATGACGGTATTGTTCAACTCTATGTTCAGTAAAGAAGCACTGGATATGAGTACATTTCCGACTATCCTTCTTCTTACCACAATCTTCAGGATCTCTCTTAATGTCTCCTCAACGAAACTTATCCTTATCACAGGAGATCCTGGTAACGTAGTAAGAACATTTGGTAATTTCGTTGGTGGCGGCAATCTTATAGTTGGTGTCATAGTTTATTTTATCATAATAATAATTCAGTTTGTAGTCATAAATAAGGGTTCTGAAAGAGTTGCAGAAGTACAGGCAAGATTTACCCTCGATGCTATGCCTGGTAAGCAGATGGCAATCGACGCAGACCTTAATTCTGGTGCTATAACAGATGAGCAGGCAAAAGAACGCAGACAGAAGATTCAAGATGAATCAGCCTTCTTCGGTTCTATGGATGGTGCCAGCAAGTATGTAAAAGGGGATGCTACCGCCGGTCTTATTATTTCTGCAATAAACTTTGTCGGCGGTCTTGTAATGGGTATCTTGCAGAGAGGTATGGATGCCCAGACAGCACTTGATACATTTGCGATACTTACGATAGGTGATGGTCTTGTTTCTGCGATTCCATCCCTTCTCATATCGCTTTCAACAGGTATTCTTGTTACCAAGGTAAGTCGCGAGGCAGATCTTGGCGGTGTGCTTGTAAAGCAGCTTTTTTCAATACCGAAGGTTTTACTTATGGTTGGTGCGGCTCTTATCCTCTTTGGTATAGCTACACCGCTTAACACAGTACTCTTTGTTGTCCTTGGTATAATAATAGTTATAGTAAGCAGAAGAATTGATGCAAATCTTGGCACGGAACAGGTGGAAGAAGAGGCAGTTCAGGAAGAAGTTCAGGCGGAAGAGATCAGAAAGCCGGAAAATGTCAATTCTCTTCTTCAGGTGGATCCTATCGAGCTGGAATTTGGATATGGTATCATTCCGCTTGCAGATGTGAACCAGGGTGGCGACCTTCTTGACAGAGTTGTCATGATAAGAAGGCAGATTGCCTTGGAGCTTGGATGTGTTGTTCCTATTATCCGACTGAGAGATAACATACAGCTTAATCCTAATCAGTATGTGATAAAGATTAAGGGAGTGAAGGTGGCAGAAGGTGAGATCTTGTTTGACCATTATATGGCCATGAATCCGGGATATGTAGAAGAGGAGATTTCCGGTATTCCTACATTTGAACCATCATTCCATCTTCCTGCGATCTGGATAACGGAAAATCAGCGTGAGAGGGCAGAGACACTTGGCTATACCGTAGTAGATCCACCTTCGATAATCGCAACGCATATTACTCAGATAGTGAGGGATCATATTTGGGAACTTCTTACAAGACAGGATGTGCAGAACCTTATCAACAATATCAAGGAAAAGGACGAGGCACTTGTCGGAGAACTTGTACCGAAGCTTCTTTCTGTTGGTGAGATACAGAAGGTTCTTCAGAATCTGCTTAAGGAAAATATTTCTATCAGAGATCTGGTCACGATATTGGAGACTCTGGCAGATTATGCCCCGACTACTCATGATACAGATGTACTTACTGAGTATGTAAGGCAGAGCTTAAAGAGGGCTATTTCTGAAAAGTATTTCCCTCAGGGTGAAATGACGAGCGTTATCACGCTTGACCCTAATACTGAACAGCAGATCATGGATTCTGTAAAGCAGACGGAGCAGGGAGCTTATATAACACTTGATCCGCCTAAGGCACAGAAGATAATAGACTCAGTAAAACAGGAAGTGGACAAGCTTGATAAATTGGGAAAGACTCCTATAATTATGACGAGCCCTATAGTCCGTATGTATTTTAAAAAGCTTACAGAAGACTATTTCAGGGATCTTGTTGTTCTCTCATATAACGAGGTGGAGAATAACGTTGAATTACAATCTGTGGGGATGGTAACAGCATGATAATCAAGAAATATGAAGCGGAGACCGAAGAAGACGCTATAAAGCAGGCTCGCGATGAGCTTGGTAAAGACGCCGTGGTCATGAACATAAAAACTACCAAACCAAAAGGTTTCCTCAAATTTATGAGGAAGTCTGTTGTCGAGGTGACTGCAGCTGTCGATGAAAATCCGAAAAGTAAAGAGCCTAAAACAGGAGGCGTTCCTTTTCATTCTGCACCGGTAAGGGATAGAGAACAGGAAGTTTCTGCTATTGAAAAGAAGCTTAACAGCCTTCAGGAACTTTTGGAGGCTCAGATGATGGGAAATGCAAAAAACGCTGCACTTGTGAAAGAGGAAGCACAGACAAATTCTGAGCATATATCTCAAATACCTCTTTCAGATCCTGAGGAGATTAAGACAGAAGAAAACGAGGTCCCGGCGCCATGGGATATGCAGTCAGACGGGAAGGTCTCAAAGGCAAGTGAACCTTCAAGACTGAGTTCCTGCATGAATCTTATCTACAGTCAGTTACTTAATAATGAGGTCGATGAAAAATATATCAATGACCTTACAAGTGAGCTCAATTCCTCGATTAGAAAGGATGCTCAGGTAGATCAGATACTTGGTGCCGTTTATCAGAAAATAGTGCTTAAGCTTGGCGCACCGGAGACAATAGAACTTACTCCCGGCAAAACAAAATATGTGTTTTTTGTAGGACCTACAGGTGTCGGTAAAACAACGACTATAGCAAAGATCGCAAGCGAACTTAAGATAAATCAGGGAGCGGATGTAGCACTTCTTACTGCGGATACATACAGGATCGCCGCAGTTGACCAGCTTCGTACCTATGCCAATATCCTTGGTATACCTCTTTCGATTGTCTATTCTGCAAGCGAGATTTCAGATATGAAGGCTGAGCTTGACAAACATGATGTAGTGCTTATTGATACTGCTGGACGTTCGGACAAGAGCATGGAACAGATAAATGACATCAAGATGATGTTAAGGACTATTCCTGATGAGCACAAGGAAACATACCTTGTTTTATCTGCTACGACAAAATACAGGGATCTTGTTAGAACTGCAAGTGTATACAGAGAACTTACAGACATCAGGCTTATTTTTACAAAGTTAGACGAAACAAGTACGATCGGCAGTATTTATAATATCAGACTGCTTACTGGAGCACCTCTTTCGTATACTACATTCGGACAGAATGTTCCGAATGATATAGGAAAGGCAGATGCACAGGACATAGCAAAGCAGCTTTTAAGCGGAGCATAACCGTTAAAGGATTGGATTACAGGTATAGGACATGGATCAGGCACAGAATCTGAGAAACATTATAAAAAAAGACAATATAAAGCCGGTGTCTAAGGCAAGAGTGATTACTGTCACAAGTGGCAAAGGGGGAGTTGGTAAGTCTTCTATTTCGATTAATCTTGCCATAACTTTTGCAAGAAGAGGTAAGAAGGTTATCATTCTTGACGCAGACTTCGGACTGGCGAATATAGAGGTGATGCTTGGTATAAGACCTCAATATTCTCTTGCAGATCTTATGTTTCGTGGCAAGAGTCTGACGGACATAATCTGCGAAGGACCGGAAGGTGTTGGATTTATTTCGGGTGGTTCGGGTATTCAGGAAATGCTCGACCTCACACAGGATCAGTTATTAAATCTGACAAGGAGACTGTCGGAACTTGATGATCGGGCAGATATTGTTATAATAGATACAGGAGCAGGCATTTCTGAAAGTGTTATGGAATTTGTAATGCTTTCAGAAGAGATCCTGCTTGTTGCAACACCTGAACCGACAAGTATAACTGATGCTTATGCACTCCTAAAAACATTTGGCAGAAAACCTGACTATATGAGGGTGAACAGTAAGGTTGAGCTTATAGCAAACAGAGTAAGCAATGCTGAAGATGGAATGGAACTTTACCAGAAGCTTTCATCGGTTTCGGAGAAATTCCTTGATATCTCGCTAAAATACATGGGAGCGATACCATTTGACAAGAATATCTCAAAGGCAGTCATGCAGCAGAAGCCAATTGCTCAGTCTTATCCGAATTCGCCGGCATACGCGGCAATAGAGGATATAGCAGACAGAGTACTTGGAGATAAGGTGTTTGACCTGTCACGGCAAAGGAAAGGTCTTGCAGAGCTTTTTATGGAAGTTTTCCGAAGAGCGGTGAAAAAGAGCGAGGAGTAAACTATGGCAGGCAATAAGGTTGAAGTAGGGAACAGAGTCACTGTTGAAAGAATAAATAAAACAGATTTTCCTGAAGTAAAAGATGAATTGGTCAGCAAAGTACTTGAATATGACGGCGACAGGAAAATGAAGATTGCCATGCCAATGGTCAAATATAAGAATATTTACCTTGAGCCGGATGAGGAATGCACCTTGTTTTTTTATTCAAAAGACAGCATATTTGGTGCAAAGGGCGTTGTAACCGACAGGAATTATGAGGGAAATATAGCTATCTGCGGCGTGAAGCTTTCAACAAAGCCGGAAAAGATGCAGAGAAGGCAGTTTTACAGGATCAACTGCAGTCTTGGAGTCCAGACACATCTTCTTTCTGAGGAAGAAGAAAAAGTTATAAGTGAAATAAATGTTGGTTCAAGGATTGGTGTAGAGAGACTTAATGAGTATCTTGATATGCTCGCTGAGACGGTGCCTGACTGGGAAGAAGATGATGTCATTGACCTTTCAGGGGGCGGTATCAGATTTTTGTCAGATGACCAGAAAGATAAGGATAAGATGTATCTTATGGCTATGCAGTTGAAAGATGATGTAACAGTAAAAGAATATCATATCCTTCTTAAAATAGTGGCAAGTGAAAAAAGAATTATAAATGGCATAATCAGGTATGAAAATAGAGCTAAATATGTTAAACTTAAAGAAAAGGACAGAGAACAGATCGTAAAATTCGTATTTGAGATTGATCGTAGAATAAGACAGCACAAGAGCGGAACAGATCTGAATTAGAAAGGTTAGAAAGAATCTGCCGGCATTTGAAAGTAAGAAGCTGGCAGAGTGGAGAGAACTCATTATAGTGTCCTCCAATAATCAGAAAGGATAAGAAATGCAGAAAAAAATTCTTATCGTTGATGACTCTGCACTCATGAGAAGTGTTATATCTGATATAATTAAATCAGATGAAAGATTAGCAGTCGGCGGTGTTGCCAGAGATGGCCTTGATGCTTTGGAGCATGTTCATAGGAATGGTGATTACGATGCCGTTCTTCTTGATATAAACATGCCAAAGATGAATGGTCTGGATGTTTTGGAGCAGTTGAAAAAAGAAAGATACAGGCCACCGATCATTATGGTCAGCACGCTTACCAAAGAAGGTGCGGCAGAGACTATAAAGGCACTGGAGCTTGGAGCATTTGAATTTGTCACAAAGCCGGGAAGCTTTGCACAGACAAGATCCAGTGATTTTAAATGCGACCTGCTTTCAAAGCTTGAAGCAGCTCTGCGTCTCACACCGAAAAATAAGCCAAACCTTTCAGGCCAGGGTACGCCGTTACAGGAAAGTAAGAACTCAGAGCCTACGATCAAAATGCCTGAGATCATTACACCAAAAAGAAGAGGCGGCCCTACAAACGGCAGGACACTTATTGCACTTGCCTGTTCAACAGGCGGACCAAAGGCGCTTCAGGTTGTTATGCCGATGCTTCCGGAAAAGCTAAATGCTGCAATGCTTATAGTCCAGCACATGCCGGAGGGTTTTACTCTCTCTTTAGTAAACAGACTCAATGAAATGAGTCGTGTAGACATTAAAGAGGCGGAAGATGGAGATATACTTAAAAAAGATCAGGTATATCTTGCCAAAGGCGGCTTTCAGATGAAATTTAACGAAGCGGCGACAGGAAACTATCTTTCATTGACTAAAGATCCTCCCAGAGGAGGTCTTAGACCATGTGCTGATATCATGTATGAGTCATTGGTAAATTCCTCATACGACAAGATAGTCTGTGTTGTGCTTACAGGCATGGGCGCAGATGGTACAAGTGGTATCAGACAGTTAAAAGCAACTAATAATGTTTATGTTATAGCACAGGATGAGCCAACATGCGTGGTATATGGAATGCCAAGAGCAGTTGCGGATGCAGGACTTGTAGATGAGGTTCTGCCGCTCGATCAGATTGCCGGTGCCATAGCGAGAGCAACGGGGGTGCGTTGAAATGGATGTAAGCCAGTATCTTGACATTTTCGTCGATGAAACAAAGGAACATATCCAGAGTCTTAATGATCAGATAATGGTTCTTGAAAAAGAGCCGGATAACACGGATGCTATTTCGGAAATCTTTAGAGCTGCCCATTCTCTTAAGGGTATGGCAGGTACAATGGGATTCAAGAGAATGCAGCGTCTTACACATGATATGGAAGATGTATTCTCTGCAATCCGTGATGGTAAGCTTAGGGTTAATGAATCACTTATCGATATACTTTTCAAAGCACTCGATGCTATACAGGCATATCTTGATACAGTTCAGGAAACTTCAGATGAAGGAACCGAAGACAACCAGGATATAATCGATGACCTTGCAAAATTCCTTAACGGCGGAGCAGCACCTGCTGAAAGTGCAGCACCGGCGGCACCGGCACCTGCAGCAGAAGCTTCTCAGGCACCAGCCGGCGAGGAAGACAGGGCTCATTATAAGAATATAAAAGTGGATGAAGCCGCAAAAGATACGATCAAGAAGGGACTTGAAGAGCATCTTAATTCATTCGGTATTACAATATATATTTCCGAGAACTGCCTTCTTAAGGCTGCAAGAGCCTTCCTTGTATTCAAGGCATTGGAGGACATGGGTGATGTTATCGTATCATCTCCAAGCACTCAGGATATCGAGGATGAAAAGTTCGGCTTTGATTTCAGCATGATCTTCCTTACAAAGCATGACGAGGAAGAATTAAGAGAATCAATACTTGATGTTTCTGAAATCGCAGAATGTATTATTGAAAAATATGATCCTAATACTGCACCTGCACCAGCAGCTCCAGCACCGGCAGCACCTGCAGCGCCAGCAGCACCAGCTCCTACAGCTGCAGTACCGGCAGGTGGAGCAGCGGCAGCAGTTCAGAAGGCACCGGCAGCAAAGGCCGCTCCGGTAGCAAAGGCAGCTCCTGCACAGCAGGCAAAGAAGAAGGTTGTCAACAGATCTGTCCGTGTTGATATCGAGAAGCTTGATAACCTTATGAATCAGGTATCAGAGCTTATCATCGCGAAGAACGGTCTTGTTGCGATGGCTAATACAGCCAGCAGCGAAGGCAAGGACATGACAGCTTTCAACGAGCAGGTTGAATATCTTGGCAGTGTTACTACAAGTCTTCATGAGACAGTCATGAAGGTTAGAATGGTACCTATCGAGAGTGTTGTTCAGAAGTTCCCTCGTATGATCCGTGACTTGTCAAAGAAACTTGACAAGAAGATGGAACTGTACATGACTGGTGAGGATACAGAGCTTGACCGTACCGTTGTAGATGAGATCGGTGATCCTCTTATGCATCTTCTTCGTAACTCAGCAGACCATGGTCTCGAGTCAAATGAAGAGCGTATCGCAGCCGGCAAGCCGGAGGTTGGTTCTATCTTCCTTGATGCATACCAGGAAGGCAACAACGTAGTCATCGAAGTAAGAGATGATGGTACCGGTATCGATGTAGAGAAAGTTAAGAACAAGATGGTTGAAAGAGGTCTTATCACAGAAGACCAGAAGGATCAGGTTTCAGACAAGGATGCTATCGCTGAACTTTTCCAGCCAAGTTTCTCTACAGCCGACAAGGTAACCGATGTATCAGGTCGTGGCGTTGGTCTTGACGTTGTTAAGACAAATATTGAAAAGCTCGGCGGTTCTATCGACTGTAAGACAAAGTGGGGCGAGGGTTCAACATTTACGATCAGACTTCCTCTTACTCTTGCAATCGTACAGGCTCTTATGGTTGAGCTTGGCAAAGAAAAATATGCTATACCTCTTGGAAGTATCGAGACTATTGAAAATGTTCCAAAGGACAGCATTAAGTATGTACAGTCTAAAGAGGTTATAAATCTTCGTGGAATGGTTATTCCTCTTATCAGACTTGACGGACTTCTTGATGTACCTGACAGGGACGATGCAGGTGATTATCTCATGATAGTTATTGTAAAGAAGGGTGAGAAACTTGCAGGTCTTGTTGTAGATAATCTTATCGGACAGCAGGAAATCGTTATCAAGGCTATCGGTAAATACATCAACACACCTAAGGTTATCAGCGGTTCTACTATCCTTGGTGATGGCGAGATCGCACTTATTCTTGATCCGAACGTACTGCTCTGATAGATAAGAGTGATCCTTCATAACAGAGGGCTTAAAGATTACAGCCCGGTATGAGTTTTCATTACGGCAATCAAAAGAGGTATAACTGATGGATAATAATAAAAAGGTTTCAGAAACAAGGCAGTTCATTGTCGCCAATCTTGGCGGTGAGCAGTATGGTATCGATATCAAATATATCGATAATATAGTAAAGATGACAAGGATCACAAGAGTACCTAAGTCACAGCCATATTATCTCGGCATAATCAACCTTCGTGGTGAGGTTATTCCGGTAATGAGTCTTAGACTTAAGTTTGGTCTTCCTGAAGATGAGATTACCAATGCTACAAGGATCATCATAGTTAAGCTCGATGACGACAGTGGTTCAGTAGGTATACTTGTGGATGCAGTCAAGGAAGTTATCACACTCTCAATGGATGATGTTGATACAAAATCCGGTTCGGGTGAAAAGGCAAAATACCTTATGGGAGTTGGACAGAATAACGGAACACTCGTTACTCTGCTTAATCTTTCAGCTGTTGTTATCGACAGAAGAGAAGAACCTGTTAAGCAGCAGTAACAGAATATGAGTAAAATGCACCGGCAGTTTGCGATTTCGCGTGCCGGTGTATGATTATTTATAAGATTTCTCCATTTTGGGAGAACTTTAGTTGAAAGGAAACATTGTGGCGAATATAGACCTTAATAATGTAGACTCAACTGAGTTTGATGTCTTAAAGGAACTGGGTAATATAGGAGCTGGTAATGCAACTACAGCATTATCTTCAATGATAAATGCCAAAGTTGATATGAAGGTTCCAAAGGTAGAACTGTTGACTTTTGAAGAGCTTCATGAGATTGTCGGTGGTGCAGAAACAACGGTAGCTGGTATACTTGTTACACTTGATACCGATATTGAAGGTATGATGATGTTTCTTATGCGACTTGATGCAGCATGGGGAATCATTGATGTGCTTTTTGGCAGAAAACCGGGCTCCACTCCGCCTGATACACCATTTGATGAAATGTCAATGTCTGCATTAAAAGAAATAGGTAATATTATTACCGGTGCATATATATCATCACTGTCACAGCTTACCAGACTTACCATCGGACAGTCCGTACCGTATCTGTCAGTAGATATGGCAGGGGCTATTCTTTCTGTTCCGGCGATAGAATTTGGAAAGCTTGGCGACAGAGCTCTTCTTATAGAATCAACGTTTCTTGGAGACAATAATGATGTAACAGGTTACTTTATCTTGACACCTACGATTGAGTCTTATAATAAGATCCTTAGTTCACTTGGACTTTAACCGTATCATACATTGGAGATTCAAATGGGGAAAATGATCAAAGTAGGCATGGGTGATCTTAAGGTCGCCAAATGCCCCGATAACCTGACCACGTTGGGACTTGGTTCCTGCGTTGGTGCGGTTGTTTATGATAAGAACACCAAGATCAGCGGTATGCTCCACTGTATGCTGCCGGACAGCACTAAGATATCGAACAATACAAACATAGCAAAGTTTGCTGATACAGGGCTGGACGAACTGTTAAGACAAATGACAGCGTTAGGAGCAAGGAAAAGCAGTATGGTCGCCAAGATAGCCGGCGGGGCTCAGATGTTCGCATTTAAGAACAGTAATGATCTTTTAAGGGTTGGCGACAGGAATGTGGAAGCTGTAAAGAAAAAACTTAAGCAGATGGGTATTCCTATTATTGCGGAAGATACAGGACTTAATTACGGACGCACCATTGAATTTTATTCCGAAACAGGTATACTTTTGATAAAAGCAGTTGGAAAGGGACAGAAGGAGATATGAGAAAAGAGTGGATACCTTCTACTGTTATGCTCACAGCTGGAGCAATCACGATCCTTATCAGTATATATAGGGGATATGATGCAGTTTTTAGCTTGAAAAGACTTCTTGCTGTCCTTATTATCTTTTTGATTATCGGAACTTTTGCTAAGAAAGCTCTGATAAAGATAGAAGAGGCAACTCCTCCTCCTGAGGATGCTGAAAAGCGTGCAGAGGACGCAGAAGGAAACGATTCCAGTAATGGTGAGAATGCGGAAGAAGGGGAAACTTCTGAGAAAGCAGCCAAAACTCCCGATGTGGATAATACAAATTCATAAAAGACTGAAAAGCCATAAAGCAAGTCTCCTAAAAGACTTTTGATGATGGCTGCCACGTATTGCAGTGCAATACAACATTCATAGAGAGGTAATTACAGATTGTCAGATGAAAAAGAAACTGAAAAGCTTTGGGAAGCTTTTCTAAAGGATCCGACAAATGAGCTTCGAGAAAAACTCATAATTAAATACGCAAGTTTGGTTAAGGTAGTAGCCGGTCGTATGTCTATGTACCTTGGCTACAATGTTGAATATGATGACCTGGTCGGATACGGGGTTTTTGGATTGATAGAGTCTATAGACAGGTATGATCCCTCTAAAAATGTTAAGTTCGAAACCTATGCAAGTCTTAGAATAAGAGGAGCAATACTTGATCAGATCCGTAAAATGGATTGGATTCCGCGATCGGTCAGGCAGCGCCAGAAAAAATATGATACAGCCGTAAGTGAGCTTTCCACAAGGCTTGGCAGAGCACCTTCAAGTGAGGAAATTGCCGAAGAACTGGGGATTTCGGTTGAGGAACTTGCGGATATGGAAAGTGAAACGACAATGACAAGCATGATATCCTTAGACGATTACCTTGATCAAGGCATTGAGGTAAAAGGCGAAGAGGATAGCAACAGAAAAAATGACATAGGTATTTCGGCATTCGATTCACCTGAAACGAGTGTTGAAAAGGAAGAATTAAAGAGTAAGATAGCAGAGGCTATCGGTATGCTTACTGAGAAGGAACGTACCGTAATCTCTCTGTATTATTATGAAGAATTGAATCTTAAAGAGATAAGCAAGGTAATGTCTGTATCTGAATCAAGAGTTTCACAGTTACATAGCAAGTCATTGGTAAAACTGAAGAAACAGCTTGGTGAATATATGGAAGTATTTACAAATAGACTGTAAGCTTAAAAAAATTATGTTGTATTAGTTTTGAAATGGGGGTAGTATGGTTTACGCAAACGCTTTTTTTCAGCTTGTGATCAGAGACAACGGAACTTTTTTAAAATATTTTCCGCCAATGCTGAAAGGAAAACCGCTTGATTTTTCTAAACTTACGACTTATCTTGATCAGGCTGGAGTAAAGTTTGATCAGGTAGCACTTCAGGGAGCTATGGCTGCAGCCAAGGAGCCTACGCTTATACAACTCATGGACAGAAAGGTCTCTCCTGTCAGTGAAAAGGCAGAAGTTTTTATAGCTAAAGGAAATATGCTCGCAGGACTTGTGCTGATTGCACCGTCTACAGGTGGAAGACAGCTTTCAAAGTCCGATATTCTCGCACTTCTTGATCAGGCTGGAGTTAAGGCAGGCATAGATGAAAAGAAGATTGAGGAGCACCTTACGGCGAGGTCATACCTGACAGAATTTATCGTTGCACAGGGAAAGGCTCCGCGCAATGGCAGCAATGCCGAGATCAAATATCTTTTTAATGTTGACCACTCTGTCAAGCCTAAGAGCAACGAAGACGGAAGTGTAGATTTCCACTCTCTCGATATAATATCAAGAGTAAAGGCTGATGATGTTGTTGCAGAAATGATACCGGCTGATCCTGGTGATCCCGGCATGGATGTGCGCGGCAATATGATAAAGCCTGCCCAGGTAAAGAAGCTTAATTTCCGTTTTGGAAGAAATTTGCATGTTTCAGATGATGGGCTTAAACTTATTTCCGATGTTTCAGGTCACGTAAGTCTTGATGGAGACAGAGTATCCGTTTCCAATACCTTTACGGTCGAGGCAGATGTCGATACATCTACTGGTGATATCGAGTATGATGGCAACGTGGAAGTAAAGGGCAATGTTATCAGCGGATTTAAGATAAAAGCAACCGGTGATGTTGAAGTTACAGGTTCCGTTGAAAATGCTGTTATAGAGGCAGGCGGTCAGATAATACTTAAGCGTGGCATCCAGGGAATGGGTAAGGGTACCCTTAAAGCGGGTACCAATATTGTTGCCAAGTTCTTGGAGAGTACGATCGCAACCGCCGGAGGCTATATTCAGGCGGATGCTATTATGAACAGTGATGTTTCAGCCGGCGGTGATATCATAGTCGATGGCAAAAAAGGCAATATAACCGGCGGCATTACAAAGAGCGCCTCACTTATTCAGGTAAAAACAGCCGGAACAATGATGGGCACCAAGACTGAATTTGAGGTGGGTATAGACCCTGCTCTTCTTGAAGAATACAATAATTGTCAGGCAAAAGTAAATGAGCTTGCAAAGGAGATGGAGTCTTCAAAGCAACTTATTGATATGTTAAGCAAGAAGGTTAAAATGGGAGCGAAGCTTACACCGGATAAGATGCTCCAGTTCAAGACTCTTCAGGCTTCATTTAAAAAGAATGCTGCCGAAAGCAGTGAGAAGATGCAGAGGCTTACAGAGATACAGACTATCATGGATGAGCAGAAGGGTGGCTGTGTAAAGGTAACAGGAACAGCATATCCTGGTGTCAAGATAACTATTTCAGATGCAGTCCTTTATTTAAAAGGACCTGTTCAGTTCAGCCAGTTTGTACGTGAAGGCGCAGATGTCAGAGTAAAGGGATTATAAATATCCAGTCTGTGAGGTGTCAGTATGCCAATAATGAATGTAGATCATATAGTTATGGCAAACAGAAGTGAAACAACTTCTATGATACAGCGCAGTTCTGAGACTGTGGCAACACAGTCTCAGACTGCGGCGGAAAGTCATATTAAAGAAGCTACGGAGCGTGCTACGGAACGTACCAGCGAGACACAGAATGTACTTAAAGATGATACTCATTTTGATGCCAGAGAGAAGGGAAAAAATGAGTATATTCTTATGCAGAAAAAAAAGCTTGCAGAAGATGAGGAGGATGAGATCCATTCGAATGAGATATTGGAAAAGATCCTTGGCGTCGAGGGAAGATCGATAGATCTAAAAGTATAGAAAGTTCTACAGAGGATTTTAGGAATGGAAGCAGTTATTATTGTTGCAATTATTGCTGGCGCAGCTATTCTTACGGGCAGTTTTTTTATTAAGGATAAGCCTGAACTTGATAAAGAGGAAAAAGAAAAGCTGGCTGATGAGATCAGATCAATGACTATGTCCGATGATAGCATGGATATGATCATGAAAGAGGCGAGCGCCAGATTCTCTAACAGGATAGATGGTATTGCGGACGAGAAGATAAATGAAACATTTGACAAGATGGGGCAGTCGGCCAATGAAAAGATGTTGGCCATCAATGAAATGGCTGACCAGATTGTTGAAAAGATAGATGAAAACCACAAGGAAGTGGTTTTTCTTTATGATATGCTCAATGAAAAGAGCGATAATATAAAGGACTATTCTTCAAGACTTGAAGGTATGAAGAGAGAAATTGACTCTGAAACAAAGATGCTCCAGACACTTTCTCAAAGTATTGATGAAAAAGCGGCAGTCGTTCGTGCGAATCAGAGAATGAACGAAGCCATAATGATGAATAATATACCGGATCCGGTTTTAATAGAAGAACAGGAAAGTGAGTCCGAGGACGAGGGGACTGATACAAGGTCAGGCCCTCTTACAGGCATTCAGGCAGCTGCAGCAGCTACAAAGAAGCGTGCTGCCAAGAAGGTCGTAAAGGCTGTGAAGCCTGAAATGATCGAGACAGAGGATACAAAGAAGGAAACAGTCACAGAGGCACCGGCAGTTAAAAATGATGGGGCAGTTGAACAGGGCATCATCAATCAGAAGATCCTTGATATGCATAAAGACGGAATGAGCGTCATGGAAATATCAAAGGAGCTTGGGATTGGTCAGGGTGAAGTAAGCCTTGTTATCGGACTGTATGGAAATCGTAAGTGAGGTATAGATGTTGGATCGTAATTTTATTCGTGGTTTGGGAGTGGGAGTTCTTACGGCTTCTCTCGTTCTTGCAGGTGCATTTTTAGCATCAAAACCCAAAATAACGGATGCAGAGATCATGAAAAGGGCTGAGGCTCTTGGAATGATGACGGAAGACCAGTTTAAGCAAAAAAGCCTCGACAGGATAAAGGATAAGGCTATCTCAGGCAGTGAGACAAGCGAAAGTATTTCTTCTGAGGAAGAAGAAAAAAATGACTCCGATAGTAAAGAAAAGGATATCAAAGAGGAAGAAGATAAAAAAACTGATAAAGAAAGCGAAAGTAAGGACAAAAGCGGGGTCACAGTAAAAGTTTCAGAAAAAGACGGGGCTGTTGCTACAGGAGCAACGATAATAGCCAGCGAACCAGCTGAAGATAAAAAAGAAACAAAGAAAACAGAAGTTGTAAGCTCAGAAAAAACTTCAAAAACTGATTCTAAAGAGACTGCTGCAAAAAAAAAGTCCGAGAAAAAAACTAAAGACTCAGCTGCCGCAGAAGCAAATAAAACTTCCAGTAATGATAAATCTGTTACCATAACAGTAACAGGAGGAATGTATTCCGAGACGGTAGCAAAAAAACTTGAGCAGGCAGGAATAATCGAAAGTGCAGCAGACTTCAATTCATATTTAGTAAGAAACGGCTTTTCAGACAAGATAAGAGTCGGTTCACACAGAGTCAGTTCCGGTATGAGCTACGGTCAGATAGCCGCAGCGCTGACAGGTAAATAAAGAAAATAATCCTTGCCAACAAAACAGGTATATGATACAATAGAGCATGTGTGTGAGCACATGCTCTTTTTGCATGGCTTAGTAAATAAATCACATCTGTTCCAGACAAGGTGGTTCTGCACCGATATATGCAGGATCTTGAGGTCGTAACGCGGGAACAGATGGAAGAGTAAACCTACGGAGGTAAAGACATGAGCGTTATTTCTATGAAGCAGCTGCTTGAAGCAGGCGTACATTTCGGACACCAGACAAGAAGATGGAACCCTAAGATGGCTCCATATATCTACACAGAGAGAAATGGTATCCATATCATTGATCTTCAGAAGACAGTAGGTATGGTTGACAATGCTTACGAAGCTATCAAGAACATTGCTGCCAATGGCGGTACTATTCTTTTTGTTGGTACCAAGAAGCAGGCACAGGATACAATCAAGGAAGAAGCTATCCGTTGCGGTATGTTCTATGTAAACGAGAGATGGCTTGGTGGTATGCTTACTAACTTCAGAACAATCAAGACCAGAATCGCAAGACTTAAGGAAATCGAGAAGATGAGCGAAGATGGTACATTTGATGTTCTTCCTAAGAAAGAAGTTATCCAGCTCAAGAAGGAGTGGGATAAGCTTGAGAAAAATATCGGTGGTATCAAGGATATGAAGAAGATCCCTGACGCTATCTTCATCATCGACCCTAAGAAGGAAAGAATCTGCGTTAAGGAAGCTCATTCACTTAACATCCCTCTTATCGGTATCGCTGATACAAACTGTGATCCAGACGAGCTTTCATACGTTATTCCAGGTAACGATGATGCTATCCGTGCCGTAAGACTTATCGTTTCAAAGATGGCAGACGCCGTTATCGAAGCTAACCAGGGCGAGGATACAGCAGAAGCTCCGGCTACAGAAGAAGAATAATCAGACAGATAAATCTTTCATCGTCCCGAAAGGGGCGATGAATTGCAGTAAGGGTGTCTTTTTTGCGACACCTGATTTGATATACAGGAGGGAAATATAATGGCTATTAGTGCAGCTATGGTTAAGCAGCTTCGTGAAGCTACCAGCGCAGGTATGATGGATTGCAAAAAGGCTCTCGATGCTACATCAGGCGATATGGACAAGGCTATTGAATGGCTTAGAGAAAATGGTCTTATGAAGGCCGCTAAAAGAAATGAGAAGATTGCAGCAGAAGGTGTTTCTTTTGCAAAGGCTTCTGCAGATGAGAAGGATGCAATCATCATCGAAGTTAACTCAGAGACAGACTTCGTTGCAAAGAATGATAAGTTCACAGGCTTTGTTGAGGCTGTTGCTGATCAGGCTCTTACATCATCATCAACTACTGTTGATGAACTTCTTGCTGAGAAGTGGGCTAAGAATCCTTCTGAGACAGTTCAGAGCGAGCTTACAAATCAGATTGCTACTATCGGCGAGAACATGAACATCAGAAGATTTGCGAAGCTTTCACAGGCAGATGGTTTTGTTCAGACATATATCCATGGCTCAGGCCGTATTGCTGTTATCCTTTCAGTTAAGACAACAGTTGTAAATGACGCTGTTAAGGAAGCTGTAAAGAATATCGCAATGCAGATCGCAGCTATGAACCCTGAATATCTCAATGAATCAGAGATTTCACAGGAATATAGAGACCACGAGATGGAAATTCTTAAGGCTCAGGTTGCTAACGATCCTGAAATGGCTAAGAAGCCTGCTAACATTGTTGAGAAGATGCTTACAGGCCGTCTTAACAAGCAGCTTAAGGAAATCTGCCTTGTAGATCAGGCTTATGTAAAGGACAGCTCAATGACAGTTCAGAAGTATGTTGAGTCTGTTGCAAAAGAAAATAACGCAGAAATCTCACTTGTTAAGTTTGTACGTTATGAGACAGGTGAAGGCATTGAGAAGAAGCAGGAAGACTTCGCTGCAGAAGTTGCTGCTCAGATTAATGGCTAATCTTTGAAATTTTAGTCCCGGACATCTATATGTTCGGGGCTTTTTTGCTTGTATCATCATATATCGGAGGGTGCGTATGGAACTTTTATTTATGAAGCCTTATTGTAAGGAGGTTCTTTGGGGCGGCACAAAGCTTGCCGAAAAGTTCGGCTATGAAACCGAAGGAGATCATACCGGTGAGGCATGGGTGGTTGCCGCCAACAAGAACGGTGTCAGCACTGTAACAGAAGGCGAATACGCAGGAAAGACACTCACAGAGCTTTGGAATGAACACAGGGAGCTTTTTAACAATATGCAGGGAGAAGAATTTCCTCTTCTTGTAAAACTTATAGATGCAAGGGATGATCTTAGTATTCAGGTACACCCTGATGATGCTTATGCTAAGGTAAATGAAAACTGCAAAGGCAAGACTGAGTGCTGGTATATTGTGGATTGTGACGAGGGTGCTGATATTGTTACAGGTCATAAGGCACAGACAAAAGAAGAATTAAAGAAGCTTGTTGAAGAAAAGAGATGGTCAGAGCTTTTAAATATAAGACCTATAAAAAAAGGTGATTTTTTCTTTATTTCATCAGGTACAGTGCATGCAATCAGAAAGGGTACACTTATCCTTGAAATTCAGCAGAATTCGGATATAACCTATAGGCTCTATGATTACGACAGGCTTCAGAACGGAAAGCCAAGAGAGCTTCATACCGCAAAAAGCCTTGATGTGATCACATGTCCACAGGAGCTAAAGGATACAAGAGAAGCTGAAAAGATATACAGAGGACAGAAGAGTCAGGTGCTTGTTGACTGCCCTCTCTTTACTGTTACAAAACACATGGTTTCAGGTGCAGATGAAGTGGTTATAGATAACCCTTATGATTTTCTTATCGTTAATGTGCTTGAAGGTACGGGAAGCGTAGATGGAAGAAAGATCAAGCCGGGCGACAGTTTTATTGCACCGTACGGCTACAGGAAACTTGCTTTTTCTGGAACACTTACTTTTATGACTTCGCATGTATAAAAATATAGTGGTCTCATAAAAGAACAAAGAGTCGCGTGCGACTCTTTGCGCGCCGATGCGCGCAAGCTTTAGCTTGCATCTTCCTCTGCGCATCGGTCGCATCCACGCGGAGCGTTTTTTAATTTATAGGAATTCCGGAGGAATTTCCTATAAATTAAAAAACAGCCCCTTTTCGCAACAATATGCGGTGAAGAGGGGCTGTTTAGATTATCAGTGGAGCTTGTATGCCTGTTCACAATACAGACATCTGTATGTTTTTGTTGCCTTGTCGGTCAGCTTGAATATATGTCTGAGATTTCTTTCTTCTGTGGTGATGCAACGCGGATTTTTGCACTTGAATACATCATTTACAATTGAAGGAAGTTCAGGTTTTATTTTTTTTGTTATTATTCCGTTCTGTATCACATTTATGGTGATCGAATCGCTGAAAATGGATAAAAGGTCAAGATTGAGGTTTTCTGGGATCTTTTCAATCTTTATTATATCTTTTTTACCCATCTTTGTACTTTTTGCATTCTGTATGATCGCAACACTTTCTTCGTAGTGATCCAGTTTAAGATATCCATATATCTCCATTGCCATGCCGGCAGGAATGTGATCGATAACGTAGCCTGAGTCAAGTCCGCTTATATTTAACATTTTAAATCCTTTCCGTAACCGTTTATCTGAGCCCTAAGAGCCTTAAAATGATTGCCATTCTTACATAAACACCCAATTTTGCCTGTGTAAAATAAGCTGCACGAGGGTCATCATCCACCTCAGGTGCTATTTCATTTACACGAGGAAGAGGGTGAAGTATAAGACAGTCTTTTTTAGCATACTGTAATTTCTTTGTATCAAGAACATAGGTGTCTCTGAGACGTATATAATCCTCTTCGTTAAAGAAACGCTCCTTCTGCACGCGGGTCATGTAAAGGATATCGAGCCCCGGCAGAGCTTCCTCAAGGCTTCTTGTCTCTACATAAGGACAATGATTGCGGTCAAGAACTTCATTTTTAACATAATCCGGAAGCTTTAATTCGTCAGGTGAGATAAGGATAAATTTAAAACCGGTATAACGGACAAGTTCATTTATAAGTGAGTGAACTGTACGACCAAATTTGAGATCGCCGCAGAAACCTATAGTCATGTTTGAAAGATTACCCTTTAATTCTTTTATCGTGAAAATATCAGTAAAAGTCTGGGTAGGATGATTGTGACCGCCGTCGCCGGCATTGATAACAGGAATACCGGAATATTTGCTGGCAACAAGAGGAGCACCTTCCTTTGGGTGTCTCATTGCACAGATATCTGCGTAGGAGGAAATGATGCGGATCGTATCGGCAACTGTTTCACCTTTGCTTACAGAGCTGCTTGCGGCCGAAGAAAAACCGAGAACAGAACCCCCAAGATTAAGCATTGCTGCCTCAAATGAAAGACGGGTTCGTGTACTCGGTTCATAAAATAAAGTTGCTATTTTTTTGCCCTTGCAGATATCACTATACTGCTCCGGATGTCTGTAAATATGATCTGCAAGATCAAGTATCTCATTGGTTTCTTCCACAGAAAAATCGAGTGGACTGATAAGATGCCTCATAATACCTCCTGAATAAAAAGAACTTTGTTTACATTGTTTCAAATCATACACTCATTGATGAAAAAATGCAAGAGATAGTTTGCACAGGATTTTTTGCTTAATGTTGCTAAATCGGTGCAAATAGGGTATCATTAAGGTTATCTATGAAAAAGGTTAGAAAAAATGATGAATAAGATCAAGAGGAGGAATACCGGAAAAAAGGATTTCGGTTGAAATGTTTATGGTAAAACTATCAAAAACCCCAGTGTACATTGTTGATGGAGAGGTCATTCCGGAAGATGGGAACTGTGCGGCTTCCCTAAAGACAAAAGGCGTGAGTGAGGAAGAAAGTAAGAATGCCTACAAGGGAACAATGGCATATAGCATTCTTTCAGCTCATAATAAGTCGGGTAACGATGAAAAGCTTAATATTTCCTTTGACTGCCTTGTGTCTCACGACATTACATTTGTAGGAATCATCCAGACAGCAATAGCAAGTGGGCTTGAAAGATTTCCTATACCTTATGCGCTTACAAACTGTCATAATTCCCTTTGTGCAGTCGGCGGAACTATAAATGAGGATGACCATGTCTTTGGTCTTTCTGCCGCAAAGAAATTTGGAGGCATGTATATCCCGCCAAATCTTGCGGTTATCCATCAGTTTGCCAGAGAAAAGCTTGCAGGCGGAGGCAGGATGATACTTGGTTCAGACAGCCATACAAGATATGGAGCACTTGGTACAATGGCAATGGGCGAAGGTGGTCCGGAGCTTGTAAAGCAGCTTTTAAGCCAGACCTATGATATAAAAAGACCGGAAGTTGTTGCGATAAAGCTTACCGGAAATGTGATACCGGGAGTAGGTCCGCAGGATGTTGCCCTTGCTATAATCGGTGCAGTGTTTAAGAATGGCTACGTCAACAATAAGGTGATGGAATTTGTGGGAGATGGCATAAAGAATCTTTCAGTGGATTTCAGGATTGGCGTAGATGTGATGACCACAGAGACAACCTGCCTTTCCTCTATATGGGTCACAGACGACAAAGTAAAAGAATTCTACGACATTCACGAAAGAAGCGCTGACTATAAGGAAATCAAGCCTGCCAGAACGGCTTATTACAATGGTATGGTTGAAATAGACCTCTCCACGATAAGACCTATGATAGCCATGCCTTTCCATCCAAGTCAGGTTTACACGATCGATGATGTTAATGCAAACCCTTATGATATATGTAAAGAGGCAGAGAAAAGAGCAAAGGTATTGTTTGGCGACAAGGTACATTTCAACCTGACAGACAAGATAAAGGATGGCAGACTTTTTGTGGATCAGGCAGAGATAGCAGGGTGTGCCGGCGGCGGCTTTGAAAATATTTCTGCAGCAGCGGATATCCTCGAAGGAAGGGACATCGGATATGGCAAGTTCTCACTTAATATTTATCCGGCGAGTCAGCCTGTATTTATGGAACTTGTTAAAAATGGAACTGCAGCAAGACTTATGGAGGCTGGAGCTGTGTTTAAGCCGGCATTTTGTGGTCCTTGCTTTGGAGCCGGTGATGTGCCTGCCAATAATGCGCTTTCAATAAGACACTCTACAAGAAACTTCCCTAACCGTGAGGGAAGCAAGCCGGACAAGGGACAGATTGCAAGCGTTGCGCTCATGGATGCAAGAAGTATTGCGGCGACTGCTGCCAATAAGGGAAGACTTACTCCTGCAACCGAGATGGATGTTGAATATAAAAAGCCTGTATACCATTTTGACACGGGAATTTATGAAAAGCGTGTATACGATGGTGCTGGCAAGCCGGATGAAAAAGCAGAGCTTGTTTATGGTCCTAATATTGTTCCGTGGCCTGAAATGGAACAGCTTGCAGATGATATCCTTTTAAAACTGGTTTCTGTAATATACGACCCTGTAACCACCACAGATGAACTGATACCATCCGGAGAGACAAGTTCTTACAGGTCAAATCCTCTGGGACTTGCAGAATTCACTTTGTCAAGGCGTGACCCTGATTATGTTAAGGCTGCCAAGGAAGTGCGTGAACTCGAAAAGGCAAGACTTGAGGGAAAGATTCCAACTGGCTTTGGTATTGATGAGGTTATAAAGAGATTGTCAGAAGAAATACCTGATTTTGATATTATGAAGACGGAAATAGGAAGTATGATCTATGCTGTAAAACCTGGTGACGGTTCTGCAAGAGAACAGGCTGCAAGCTGTCAGAGAGTACTTGGAGGGCTTGCCAATATTGCCGAAAGCTATGCAACGAAGAGATATCGTTCAAATATGATCAACTGGGGTATGATACCATTTATCTATGATAATGAACTTTTTCCGTATTGCAAAGGACAATTTATTTATGTAAAAGGGATTAGAAAAGCCATTCTTTCAGGAGCTTCTAATGTGATAGTTTATATAGTGGATGAAAATATGTATGTACGTGATGGATTTGCTCTTGGACCTATGACAGAAGAAGAAAGAAAGATAATAGTGGACGGATGTTTGATAAATTATAACAGGCATTGATACGAGGAGGATTATAATGAAAAAACAGGACGTTATTGTTATCAATGGCAGGACGTTCAAAGTAATTGCCGTATCAGAAGAGGGGCGTGTCGACAAGGGAAATGAAATGAACGAATACAGGATAAATTCCTCCCACCGCCTTATAAAAAACGGCGAAAAAAATACCTTTACAGGCGGAGTTGTTGCGGCTTTAGGTGAAGTAGAAGGGCTTGATGCAAGACTTGAGGTTTTTGAAAAATATTTTGAAAGAACAAGATTTAAGAAAACAATGAGAAAACATGGTATTTTGTGTCCATCCGGCATTTTTGAAAAATTCATGAATCTGTTTGGTTTTTTCAAAAAGAAGACGGAAGAGAGTCGCGACTGCTTTGAATATAAGGAAGTTCTTGAACTTGTATTTGAAGCGGGCAAGGTGACTGCCATGGTGGATCACAGCAGGGATATGATGCGTGTCAGAAGAAATCTTGAATACGGACTCAGAGACTTGCATAATTTCCATGACAGAAAGAGCATCAGATTTTTCATCAATCATGTCATGGTATGTGATTATGGTGAAAAATGGATAAATAAAAGGAGTTAGATTTTAGAAATGAAGATTTATCTTGAATCACTCGGATGTGACAAGAATCTTGTTGATTCCGAGATCATGATGGGACTCATGGACAGAAATGGTTATGAACTTACCAATGATGTCGATGAGGCGGATGTTGCTGTTGTAAATACCTGTTGTTTTATTGGCGATGCCAAGGAAGAAAGCATAGGCAGGATAATCGCAATGGGTGAAAAGAAAAAAGAAGGCAGTCTGAAGGGAATCATTGCGGCAGGCTGCCTTGCCCAGCGCTATGCTGATGAGATAAAAAAGGAGCTTCCTGAGGTGGATGCTATAATAGGGACTACTTCCTACGACAGTATAATACCTGCGATAAAAACCATTGAGCAGGGAAGCGGGGAGGACAGATTTATAAACAGCATAGACAGGCTGGCGGGCGGAGAGGATGCAAGAGTGGTTCCTGCCGGCGAGATCTCATCATATATCAAGATAGCAGAAGGCTGCAGTAAGCGCTGTACCTATTGCGTTATCCCTTATGTAAGAGGCAATTACAGGAGTATAAAGAAAGAAGTTATAGTAGAAGAAGCAAAGAGATTGGCCGGGCAGGGCACAAAGGAACTTATTCTTGTTGCGCAGGAAACTACTCTCTACGGAACGGATATTTATGGCAAAAAGGCACTTCCGGAGCTTATCCACGAGCTTGCAGCAATAGAAGGTATTGAGTGGATAAGGATACTTTACTGCTATCCGGAAGAGATCACAGATGAGATAATCGAATGTATAAAGAATGAGAAGAAAGTCTGTCATTACATCGATATGCCTATTCAGCATGCCTCTGATAGTATCCTTAAGCGCATGGGAAGAAGAACAGATCAGAAGGAACTTCGTGAGCGTATCGCGCAGATAAGAAAAGAGATACCTGATATTGCTCTTCGTACAACACTTATGACAGGTTTTCCTGGTGAGACCGAAGAAGATTATGAAGACCTCTACAATTTCGTAAATGAGATAGAATTTGACAGACTCGGAGTATTTGCCTATTCAAGAGAAGAGGGAACTCCTGCGGCTGTGATGGAAGGACAGGTGCCGGAGGATGTAGCCTGCGCCCGCAGAGACGAGATCATGGAGCTTCAGCAGGCTGTTTCCATAGAAAAGAACGAAAAGCGTATCGGAAAGACTCTTAAGGTCATGGTGGAAGGAAGCATACCGGATGATGATACGGCCGGCGACTCCTTCCCGGAGATAAAAAGGGCAAATAAAGAGGGAAGGATAGTTTATGCCGCAAGGTCGTATATGGATGCGCCGGAGATAGACGGACTTGTATTCTTTGACAGCGACAGGGAGCTTATGAGCGGTACTTTTGTTGATGTCAAAGTTACTTCTGCAAGCGAATATGACCTTTATGCAGAGACGATAGATTTTTAAAAAAATTGGAGGAATTAAAGTGAACCTGCCTAATAAGATCACTATTTTCAGAGTGATCATGATACCATTTTTTGTTTTTTTTATGCTATGTCCGGGCATACCTTACAGCAATTGGATAGCCGAAGCCATATTTGTCATTGCCTCTCTTTCAGACCTTGTCGATGGCAAGATCGCAAGAAAATACAACCTCATAACAGACTTTGGAAAATTCATGGATCCCCTTGCAGACAAGCTCCTCACGGCTGCTGCAATGATCTGTCTGGTTGAAATGAAACTGCTCCCGTCATGGGTAGTCATAATCATCATAAGCCGCGAGTTTATCATAAGCGGTTTCAGACTCATAGCATCAGACAATGGTATTGTTATCGCTGCAAACATGTGGGGAAAAGTAAAGACTGTTTTCCAGATGGCAATGTGCGTATTGCTTATTTTACATATCGACCATCCTCTTTACAGAATACTTGAACTTATTTCGATTGCAGGTGCAACAATACTTACAGTCATTTCACTGGTAATATATCTTTATGATAATAGAGGAGTAATAAAGACATACAAGTAATGGAAGTTGATCACGAATTATGCACTAAGGTTGTAGAATGTCTTTGTGCAGGTAAAAAGAAGATCTGTACAGCAGAATCCTGTACAGGGGGATTAGTTGCCGCATCACTTGTTGCAGTACCCGGCGCAAGCGATGTTATGGATATGAGTTTTGTCACGTATTCAAATGAGGCCAAAAGCTTTCTCATAGGGGTAGACCCTGTCACGATAGAGGAACATGGAGTGGTAAGCAGAGAGGTGGCAGCAGAAATGTGCCGCCTTGCTGCTATAAAGGCAGGCGCGGAAGTAGGCATTTCAACCACGGGGATAGCTGGTCCCGATGGAGGCACGCCTGAAACACCTGTGGGTACTGTGTTTGCAGGGATAGCCATAAGGACACCGAAAAGATTTGATGTTACGGTTAAGGAACTCCATCTAACGGGTGACAGGAATGAAGTCAGAGTGAAAACAGTAAACGAGATCATGAAAGTTCTTTTTGAAATGTTAAGATAGTCTGACGTAAGTTAATCAAAAAGAAACACTATAGACATAGAATTGCCATACTATACTGATATTATTAATTGGGTTATTTTGACGATACAAGAGTCAAAAGCCAAGACCAGTTTATCCAAAAGAGGCGATATCAGTATGAAGAAAATAAAAATAAAGATTCTAGCAGTTGTTATTTCTGCTGTTTTTGCCTTGTCGGCCTGTCAGGCTGCAAAAAGTGATCCTGACGTCTCTTCTGTGAGAAGTACGGAAAAGCAGAGCACTACAAGGACATCCGTAGGTTCGGGTATGAATACTCTTGAAGGGAACAGCGATGAGCTTGCAAAAATAAGAGCAAAGCAGGAAATGATCACAGTTTATGCAGTTGATTCTGCCAATATGGCTACAGGACCTATTACTACAGTTATAGACTCTTCAAATGGCATTTCCGAGATGGATGTGCTGAAGGCATGCTGTCAGAATTTCATAGATCAGAATGCAAGTGTTTCCATAGGAAGTGCGATAAGGAGCGAGAACAGACTTGAAGTGGATCTTAAGGCTGATGATCCGGTCGCTCCTTTCGGCAAGGGCACAGGGAAGTTTGAACAGCTTTTTCTTGACTGCCTGAGTAAGAGCATCTTTGAAAATTTTGACGATATAAAATACATATATTTTACAGTAAACGGAGAGACTTATCATAGCGAAAAATTAAAGCTTTCAGCTGATAAGCCGTATATGACGAATGAGTAAAGTTATTGTTATCGGGGCAGGAGCCGCCGGTTCCATGGCTGCTGTCACAGCAGCAGGGAGAGGACATTCGGTGACTGTTCTTGAAAAGAATGAAAAAACCGGCAAGAAGATTTATATTACTGGCAAGGGCAGATGCAATCTTACTAATGCCACAGATACAGAAAATCTCATAAAGAATACCATACGCAATCCTAAGTTTATGTACAGTGCGTATTCGAATTTTTCCAGCTTTGATGCGATTGATTTTTTTGAAGGCCTTGAGTGTCCGGTTAAGATTGAACGCGGCAACAGGGCCTTTCCTGTGTCCGACCATTCATCGGATATAATAAAGGCTCTCAACAAGGCAATGAAAGAAAAGGGCGTAAGAGTCCGTTATGGAGTAAATGTAACGGAGATACTTACAGAAGATGGCAGGGTCTGCGGCGTTGTGACGGAGGCAGGCGATACTATAAAGGCAGATGCAGTCATGATCGCTACAGGAGGGCTTTCTTACAAGTCAACGGGTTCTACAGGAGACGGCTTTACCTTTGCAAAGGCGCTTGGACACAAGGTGACTGATACCAGACCAAGCCTTGTCGGCATGAGCGTAAAGGAAGATTTTGTAAAAGAGCTTGAAGGGCTTTCTCTTAAAAATATCAACGTTACCATAAAAGATGGCAAAAAGAAGCTGTATGATGGTTTCGGAGAAATGCTTTTTACAAGGAACGGAGTTAGCGGACCGCTTATCCTTACTGCAAGCTCCATTGCAGGAGACAAGATATTTAAGGGTGGTGCGAGTCTTTTTATCGATATGAAACCGGCTCTTTCAAAAGAGGAGCTTGATGAAAGGATCGTAAAGGATTTTACGGCATTTCACGCAAAAGAGCTAAAAAATGCCTTTGATAAGCTCCTTCCGAAGAGCTTTATACCTGTTTTTGTTTCCTGTCTTGGAATCGATGCTGACAAGAAAGCGGGAAATGTGTCTAAGGCTGACAGAGAGAAGATAGTTACGCTCCTTAAAAATTTCCCTTTGACAATAACAGCACTTAAAGGTTATGATGAAGCAGTGATAACAAAAGGTGGTGTCTCGGTTAAGGAGATAAATCCTCATACAATGGAGAGCAAACTCGTAAAAGGAGTTTATTTTATTGGAGAGGTTATTGATGTTGACGCTCTGACAGGAGGGTTCAATCTGCAGATCGCATGGTCTACAGGGCACCTTGCCGGGATGTCTGTATGAAAATGACTAGCCGACCATGCATAAACGCTCACGCGTTGGTCGGCAGAGTGCAGTATCAGGCAAAGCCTGACACTGCAATAAAAGGGGAGGAATTCGTTATGAAGGTAATTTCAACTGAAAATGCACCAAAGGCGATCGGACCATACAGTCAGGCTATCGAGGCAAACGGCCTTGTATTTGCAAGCGGTCAGATTCCTATCAATCCTGCGGTTGGCAAGATTGAGGCAGAAACTATTGAGGAGCAGGCAGAACAGGCATGTAAAAATGTAAAGGCGATCATGGAGGCAGCAGGTCTTGGTATGGAAAATGTAGTAAAGACGACCTGTCTTCTTGCAGATATAAATGATTTCAAGGCATTTAATGCCGTATATGAAAAATATTTCGTGAGCAAGCCCGCAAGGTCTTGTTTCGCAGTAAAGGATATACCTGCCGGAGCACTCGTAGAGATCGAGGCAGTGGCAGCGAGGTGAATATGAATAAAAATATTGCTATTGATGGACCAGCAGGAGCTGGAAAAAGTACTATCGCAAAACTTGTTGCAAAGAAACTTGGTTCTATTTATGTAGATACAGGAGCCATGTACAGGGCTATAGGTCTTTATATGACGGAAAACTCTGTTGATAAGAGTGATATCGAAGCTGTAAAAAATGCTCTCGGTAAGATTTCACTTGATATCAGGTATGAAGACGGAGTCCAGCAGATCATACTCAACGGAGAGAATGTAAGCGGAAAGATAAGGACTCCTGAAATCGGCAGTGCGGCAAGCGCATTTGCTGTAATTCCTGAGGTGAGAAGCGGTCTTACAGATCTTCAGAGAGAACTTGCAAAGAGAAGCGCGGTTGTCATGGATGGTCGTGATATAGGCACAGTTGTACTTCCCGATGCTTCGGTAAAGATTTTCCTTACTGCAAGCGTAGAGGTAAGAGCGGACAGAAGATATAAAGAACTTGCCCAAAAAGGCGAAGAGGTTAATATAAAAGAGATAGAAGCCGATATAAGAAGAAGAGACGAACAGGACATGACAAGAAAAACAGCCCCTCTTAAGCAGGCTGATGATGCAGTTCTTCTTGATTCTTCTTCACTTTCCATAGATGAGGTGGCAGACCGTATAATTGAGATTGCTAAAGAAAAAGTCCCTACGTTAAGGGAGGTTAAGGCTTTTTGAGGATAAAGATCGCAAAAACTGCCGGTTTTTGTTTTGGTGTCAAAAGGGCGGTAGACCTTGTTTATTCGATTACAAAGGAGAATATACCGGTATACACATACGGTGATATAATCCACAACGAAAATGTTGTAAGCGACCTTGCAGCAAGGGGAGTCACTGTGATAAACAGTGCAGGTGAGCTTAATGACAAGCCTTCCGGCGTTGTCATAATAAGAAGCCATGGAGTGCCGAGAAAGGTTATAGAAGAGCTTGAGGCAACAGGCAACCGCATTGAGGATGCGACATGTCCCTTTGTAAAGAAGATTCATAAGTATGCATCTGACTACAGCAAAGACCCGAGGGTTCAGATAGTTATAACAGGAAGCCCTGACCATGATGAAGTGGTCGGTATAAAAGGGTGGTGCCACAGTGAGCCTGTTGTAATAGAAACTGTAGAGCAGGCAGAAAATCTTGATGTTCCAAAAGACAAAAAGCTTGTTATTTTGTCTCAGACAACATTTAATGAAAACAAATTCAAATTAATTGTTGATATTTTATCGAAAATAGGATATGATAGTATTGTTTTGAATACTATCTGCAATGCTACGCATGAAAGACAGGCTGAGGCTGAAAGTCTTTCCCGTGAGTGTGATGCTATGATAGTTATTGGAGGAAAAAAGAGCTCCAATACTCAAAAGTTATACGACATTTGTATAAAGAATTGTGTAGATACTTACTATATACAGACACTTGTTGACCTGGATCCGTCAAGGTTCGGATCCTTCCGTTGCGTAGGTATTACAGCAGGGGCTTCAACCCCAAATAATATTATTGAGGAGGTTCGGACCGGAATGGCTGAAAAGAGTTTTGATGAATTATTGGAGGAATCGTTCAAGACGATACACAACGGAGAGGTTGTAGAAGGTACTGTCATTGCTGTTAAGCCTGACGAGATCATCCTTAACATCGGATATAAGTCAGAAGGTATTATTACAAGACAGGAATATTCCAACAATCCTGTTGATCTCACTACTGTTGTTAACGTTGGCGATACTATGGAAGCTAAGGTTCTTAAGATGAACGATGGCGAAGGCCAGGTTCTTCTTACATACAAGAGACTTGCTGCTGAGAAGGGCAACAAGAAGCTTGAGGAAGCATTCGAGAACCATACCGTACTTAAGGCACCTGTTAGCCAGGTTCTTAACGGCGGTCTTTCAGTTGTAGTAGAGGAGGCAAGGGTATTTATACCTGCAAGCCTTGTATCAGATACATTCGAGAGAAATCTTGACAAATATCAGGGTCAGGAAATCGAATTCGTTATCACTGAATTCAATCCTCGCAGAAGAAGGATCATCGGCGATAGAAAGCAGCTTCTTGTTGCTCAGAAGGCAGAGCAGAAGAAGGAGCTTTTCGATAAGATCAAGGTTGGCGATGTTGTAGAAGGAACAGTTAAGAATGTTACAGATTTTGGTGCATTCATTGATCTTGGCGGAGCAGACGGTCTTCTTCATATCTCAGAAATGAGCTGGGGTCATATCGAGAATCCTAAGAAGGTATTCAAGGTTGGCGACAGAGTTAAGTGCTTTATTAAGGAAATCAACGGAGAAAAGATTGCCCTTTCACTTAAGTTCCAGGATGAAAATCCTTGGATGGATGCCGAGACAAAGTTTGCAGTTGGTACAATCGTAACTGGTAAGGTTGCACGTATGACTGATTTTGGTGCATTCATTGAACTTGAACCAGGCGTGGATGCTCTTCTTCATGTTTCACAGATTGCCAAGGAGCATGTTGATAAGCCATCAGATGTTCTTAAGACAGGTGAGGAAGTAACTGCAAAGGTTGTTGACATCAACGCTGAAAGCAGAAAGATCTCTCTTTCAATCAAGGCACTTCTTGCACCTGAGGAGTCTGGTGAAGAGACAGAGTCTGAAGACGGCGAGAAGTCAGAGTAATATAAGAGTATTAAGCTCAGCTTATGCAGTTAGGCCTGTATAAGCTGAGCTTTTTGCATCAATAAAGAATTTATATTTCGGGAGGTTTGCGTATGGCTCTTGATGATTATGAAAGCTTTAAAACCGAAGTTCTTAAAATGTCCACTATCGATCTTAACCTTTACAAGGAACGTCAGATGAAGAGAAGGATAGATTCTCTTATTTCAAAAAACGGTTTCAAAGGTTACAATGAGTATGTTCAGGCGTTGAAAAAGGACAAGCAGTTGTATAGTGACTTTATCAATTACCTTACAATCAATGTATCAGAGTTCTGGCGCAATCCTGAACAGTGGAAGACCCTTGAAAATGACATTCTTCCCAAGCTTTTTACGAAGTTTGGAAAGCCGCTTAAGATATGGTCGGCAGCATGTTCCACAGGTGACGAGCCTTACAGTCTTGTTATGCTCTTATCAAAGTATATGCCTCTTAATAAGATAAAGATCTTTGCGACAGATATCGATACAACTGTCATGAACACAGCAAAAGTCGGCATGTACAATATAAAGAGTCTTAAGGGACTTCCGGACGAGTTCCTTAAGAAGTATTTTACCAAAGTAACAGATCAGACTTATCAGATTTCAGATGAGATAAAGCGTTGCGTTACATTTAAACAGCATAATCTCCTTAAGGACAAATATCCTGATGATATGGACCTTATAGTGTGCAGAAATGTTGTTATTTATTTTACAGAAGAAGCCAAGGAGCAGGTTTTCAAGGGCTTTAACAAGAGTCTTAAGACTGAGGGTGTTCTTTTTGTGGGAAGTACAGAGCAGATCATTCAGTCTCAGAAGATTGGATTCAAGCCTCAGCATTCCTTCTTCTATATAAAGACAAATTAAGCAGGAGAGTATTGGAAAGTGGGAGAAGATAAGATTACAGTCGCGCTTGATGCGATGGGAGGAGACAATGCCCCGTTTGAAATAGTTAAGGGAGCTGCAATCGCAGTGAACGAAATGGCGGGGATGAAAGTTCTGTTGACCGGTAGAACTGAGGAGATTGAAAAGTGTCTTGCAAAGCTTAAGGAAGAGGGTATAAATCCTGACAGAAGTAGACTTGAGATAGTAGAGGCAAATGATATCATTTCAAATGAAGATGCCCCTGTTATGGCTGTCAGACGCAAGAAAGACAGTTCGCTCGTTGTGGCTATGAAGCTTGTAAAAGAAGGCAAGGCAGATGCTTTTATTTCGGCAGGATCGACCGGTGCGGTGCTTGTTGGAGGTCAGCTTATCATAGGCAGACTTCATGGAATCGAAAGGTCTCCGCTTGGAGCAATGGTTCCTACCGTCAACGGAATGTCTCTTATACTTGACTGTGGTGCTAATGTTGATTCAAGAGCAAGCCACCTTGTTCAGTACGCAAAAATGGGCTCCCTTTATATGGAACATGTTTTAAATATCAAGTCTCCAAGGGTTGCCATTCTTAATATCGGTGCTGAAGAAGAAAAGGGAAATGCTCTTGTCAAGGAAACATTCCCGCTTCTTAAAAATCGTTCTGATATCAATTTTACAGGCAGTGTTGAAGCAAGACAGATCGCTTTTGGTGATGCGGATGTCATAGTATGTGATGCATTTGCCGGAAACTGTGTACTGAAGATGTATGAGGGCGTCGCACAGGTATTTATGGGTAAGATGAAGGAAGCCATATATTCGAATACAAGAAGTAAGATAGGCGGTGCTCTTCTTAAGCCGGCTATCAAAAAGACGCTTGGAGCATTCGACACAAAGCAGTATGGCGGTGCGCCTATGCTTGGCTTAAATGAGCTTGTTGTCAAGGCTCATGGCAGTTCCAAGGCTGTAGAGATCACATCTGCCCTTCGCCAGTGTATGACCTTTAAAAGTCAGCACATAGGAGATTTTATAAAAGAATATCTTGCAAAGGAGTATCAGGCTATACCTTGATGGCAGGCAGGGTGCTTTAGCATTGATAAGGAGTACAGGACATGGATGAATTTGAAAAGATAAGAGAGATAACAGCAAGTGTGCTTAGCTGTGATCCTGAGTCAATAACTATGGATACAAAGTTTGTTGATGATCTTTCAGCAGACTCGCTTGATGTTACAAGCATAGTAATGGAGATAGAGGACGAATTCGGTATCGAAATACCGGATGATGCAGCAATGTCTATTACTACTGTAGGAGATGCGGTAGAAAAACTTAAGGAAGCTCGCAGTTAAATAAAACGATGTGAGTGCCGTTAATATCTGGCACTCACATTTTTTGTGAAAGGTACAGGATATGAAATTTTTTTTGAATAATGAAAAGGTTTCCAAATTGGAAGATACGATCAATTATCACTTTAAGGACAGGTCTCTTCTTGCCAATGCTCTGACACACAGTTCTTATGCCAATGAGAAGCATTGGGAAAAATCCTGCTGCAACGAAAGACTGGAATTTTTAGGAGATGCAGTCCTTGAACTTGCAAGCAGTGAATTTCTTTTTAAGAAAATGGAGAATGTACAGGAAGGTGAGCTTACCAAAGTCCGCGCATCTATGGTCTGCGAGCCTGCACTTGCTTATTGTGCAAGAGATATTAAACTTGAGCAGTATATAATGCTTGGCAGAGGCGAAGATCTGACAGGAGGAAGAAATCGTGACTCTATTCAGTCGGATGCTTTCGAGGCTGTGATAGGTGCTATATATCTGGACGGTGGTCTTACTAATGCGAAAGAGTTTGTTTACAACTTCGTTATGAATGATCTGGAAAATAAAGTACTCTTTTATGATAGTAAAACTATCTTTCAGGAGAAGATACAGAAAGCAGGCAAGGGAACTATCGAGTATAAGCTTATTTCTGAATCGGGACCTGACCATGATAAGCATTTTACAGAGGCAGTTTATGTAAACGGGAAGTTCTACGGCCAGGGTGAAGGCCATACCAAGAAGGCAGCCGAGCAAAGAGCGGCGTATAATGCCCTCTTAAAGATCAGGGGCGGAGAGTAAAGCATGTACCTTAAGAGTGTTGAAATACATGGATTTAAGTCGTTTGCAAATAAGATCCTGCTTGAATTTGAAAGTGGTATAACAGGAATAGTAGGGCCAAACGGCAGTGGAAAGAGCAATGTTGCAGATGCCGTTCGCTGGGTTTTGGGTGAGCAGAGTGCCAAGCAGCTTCGTGGCTCCAAGATGGAAGATGTTATCTTTGCGGGCACACAGGCAAGGAAGCCACAGGGCTTTGCCTTTGTAGCGCTTACTATGGACAATTCAGACCATACACTTCCTGTTGAATTTGAAGAGGTAAAAGTTTCAAGAAGAGTCTACCGTTCGGGTGAGAGTGAATATCAGATAAATGGTACTTCCTGCAGGCTTAAAGATGTGCAGGAGCTTTTCCTTGATACAGGTGTCGGAAAAGAGGGATATTCTATAATCGGACAGGGTCAGATTGAAAAGATCTTAAGCGGCAGACCGGAGGAGCGCAGAGAGCTTTTTGATGAAGCTGTAGGAATCACAAAATATAAAAAGCGCAAGAATGAGGCGGTAAGAAATCTTGCTGCTGAGCACGACAATTTAAACAGGGTAAATGATATTATCGCTGAACTTGAAAAGCAGAAGGGACCTCTTGAAGCTCAGTCTGAAAATGCGTTAAAGTACCTTGAATACAGAGAGATTTTAAAAAAGTATGAGACAGAATATTTTGTAGAAGATTATGACCATACAGAAGAAATAAAGAAAAAGGCAGAGAATGACTGTGCAATAGCTGAAAATAATCTTACCGAAGCCGCGAATGAAGCTCTTGAAATAAAAAAGGAATATGAGAGCATAGAAAAGCAGCTTGAAGAAAATGAAACTGCCATCAATGATACGCAGCAGAACATTTCAACCTTGAAGCTTGCCGGTGCAGAATTAAATAACACCGTAAAGATCACTGAGGAGCAGATACATTCGATCAAGTCTCTCAATGAACATTTTGACGAAAGAATAAATGAAACAAGTGCCAAGCTTGAAACGGCTAAAAAGCGCATAGAGGAAAATGAAACAAAACATTCGGAGCTTTCATATGAAAAAGAAGGGCATACTGCAAGTCTTCGTAAGTTAGCAGAAGCGCTTGAAGCCAAAAAAGAAGATCTTGATAAGCTTCAGATAAATAAGACAGAGACGGAAGCAGAATTCGTTCGCTTTGAAAAAAGAAAAGCGGAAGCATCCGGTAAGATTGATTTTTACAAAAATATTCTTGAACAAAATAAGATAAAAAAGCTTGAAATAACAAATAGAATGCTTCGTCAGAGCGAGCAGAAGGAAGATCTTGCAAAAAAGCAGGCGGAAATAGAGAAAAAAATATCCATGCTTTCTGCTTCCTATGAAAAGGTAAGGGCTTCAATCCTTTCATTTAATGAGTCGCACAAGGATTATCTGAAGGAAAGAGAGCAGCTTGTAAAGCACCACGACGAAAAGCAGAGAGAATATCTTCGTGAGAAGACAAGGTATGAGGCACTTACAAATCAGGCTGAAAGATATAACGGCTATGGCTCCACTGTAAGAAATGTAATGGAACATTCAAAGGTGGAGAGCGGTATCCTTGGCACTGTAGCGGATATCGTACATGCAGAAAAGAAATACGAAACAGCTATAGAGACAGCTCTTGGCGGTGCTATCCAGCAGATTGTCACAGATAAGGAAGATACCGCAAAAAGGACAATAACATGGCTTAAGCAAAACAAGCTGGGTCGTGCTACATTTCTGCCGCTTGATTCAGTAGGAGTGCACAGTCCCGGCAATTTCGGCGGTGCTCTTAATGAAAAGGGGATAGTTGGAGTTGCGGCTTTACTTGTTACCTTTGAGGATCGTTTTGCGGCAGTAGTTACCCATCTTCTTGGAAGGACGCTTGTTGCCACTGATATGGATACTGCGACGACTATTGCAAGAAAGTACCACTATTCACTAAGGATCGTTACGCTTGATGGTGAACAGCTTAATCCCGGCGGTTCTATTTCCGGTGGTGCATTTAAAAATTCGTCAAATCTCCTTGGAAGAAACAGGGAAATAGAAGAATTGAAAGCGAAGGTTGCGCGGCTTGATGAGGCTGTTAAGGAATGTGTAAAGGAGATAAAGGAACTTGACAGGAGGGCAGGCGAACAGGAAAAATCGGCAGGTGTTTACAAGGAAGAGATAAATAAACTTACTATTGAGATTCAGACCGAAAAGAACCGTGGTGTACAGCTTGCCGACAGGATAAGTGAAAATGAAAACCTTATAGCAGAGATAAGGCTTGATCTTACAAATGCTGATAAGGAAAAAACTGCCGCGGAAACTGCTCTTGCCACATTGCAGGATAAGCTTACCTCCGGAAATGATGTGCCAAAGGGTAACAGAGAAGAAGTCCTTAAAAAGGCAGACGAACTCATTTTAACAAAGACAGCTGAGATATCAGACCTGAATGATGAAATAAGTGCGGAAAGACTTAAAGAGGCTTCTGCTATAGAGCACATAAGTTTCAACGAGAGTGAGCACGAAAGACTTGAAGCAGAGTATTCTGAAATAAAAACAGAGTATGAAAAAATTGTTGAAAGTAATGATAATTATGCGGAGGAGCTTGCAAAGAAGCAGGAGATCATTGCAAAGACAAATGAAGAGATAAAGAAGAATACAGAAGATATTGAAAGCGCTGAGACGCATTTTAGAAATCTCACAGAAGAAAAACAGAGGATAAATGCAGATCACAAGCAGTTCTTTACAAAGCGTGAAGAGATAAGCGATAGGAAGAACAGACTTGATGTTGAAATAGTAAGGCTCAAGGCGCAGATCGAAAAAGCTGAAAATGATCTTGTATCCATGGTAGATTACATGCGTGACGAGTATGACCTTACTTATTCCGAGATAGTTAAAAATAAGACTCAGAGCGATGAAGAAAAAGTAAGTCAGTTTGCGTTAAAGAAGCTTATCGTCAATCAGAAAAATCTTATAAAGGGCCTTGGAAATGTAAATGTAAATGCTATAGATGAGTACAGGGAATTAAACGAAAGATATACCCTTATGCATGAACAGCAGGAGGATATAATCAAGGCGGAGGATTCACTTAAGGATATTATAGAGGACCTTGATGGCAAGATGCGTGCCCAATTTACCGAGCGTTTTAAGAAGATAAATGAGGAATTCAATGAAGTCTTCATAGAGCTTTTTGGCGGCGGCAAGGGAAGGCTTGAGCTTGTTGACGGAGAGGATATACTTGAGGCAGGCATAAAGATCTCGGCTCAGCCGCCTGGAAAGAAGCTTCAGAATATGATGCAGCTTTCCGGTGGAGAGAAGTCGCTTACCGCAATAGCCCTTCTTTTTGCGATTCAGAACCTTAAACCGTCGCCGTTCTGTCTTCTTGACGAGATTGAGGCGGCTCTTGACGACTCAAACGTAGGCAGATTTGCAGGTTACCTTCACAAGCTTACAGATCATACTCAGTTTATAGTGATAACCCACAGAAGGGGTACAATGAATGCGGCAGACAGACTTTACGGAATCACCATGCAGGAAAAGGGAGTGTCTACAATGGTTTCTGTCGACCTTGTGGAATCGGAACTTACAGGTTGAAAGGATTACTAAGAGATGGAAGAAGAAAAGTTAGAAGAGCAGCTTCATGAAAATGGTGAAGAAGCAGAAAAAAACGCCAAAAAGGGCTTTTTTGCAAGACTAAAAGAGGGTCTTGCAAAGACAAGAGATTCTATATTTGAAGGGATAGGCAATGTTTTTTCCTACAGCAAGATTGATGATGAGTTCTATGAGGACCTTGAAGAAACCCTTATAATGGCGGATGTAGGACTTTCGACCACAGAAACTGTTATCGAAAGCCTCAAAAAGAAGGTAAAGGAAAAAGGGATAAAAAACCCGGAGGACTGCAGGGAGCTTTTGGCTGAAAGTCTTGCAGAGCAGATGCAGACAAGTGAGGATGCATACGATTTCGAAGAGAAGAAATCAGTTGTCATCCTTATCGGTGTAAATGGTGTCGGAAAGACCACCACAGCGGGCAAGCTTGCCAGTCAGTATAAGGCAAGGGGGAAGAAGGTCATTCTTGCGGCAGCAGATACATTCAGGGCAGCAGCTATAGAGCAGCTCACAGAATGGGCTCACAGGTCAGATGTGCCTATCATAGCGCAGAAGGAAGGGAGCGACCCGGCAGCAGTTGTATTCGACGCTATAGGGGCCGCAAAGGCAAGAAAAGGAGACATCCTTATCTGCGATACAGCCGGAAGACTTCATAATAAAAAGAACCTTATGAATGAGCTTGAAAAGATGTTCAGGGTTATAAACCGCGAATATCCGGATGCTCAGGTTGAAACGCTTGTTGTTGTAGATGCGGCTACAGGTCAGAATGCCAAGGAGCAGGCAAAGCAGTTTTCTGAGATAACTGATATCAATGGTATCATACTTACAAAGCTGGACGGTTCGGCAAAAGGGGGGATTGCCATAGCTATTCAGTCTGAGCTTGGAATACCTGTAAAATATATCGGTGTCGGTGAAAAGATAGAAGATCTTCAGAAGTTTGATTCAAGAGCCTTTATAGATGCCCTTCTTGATGTAAAGAGGGAAGAGGAAGAAGCTTTACTTCCTGAAATATCAGAAGAAAACAGCGAAGAGGCGGCAGAAACTATTGAAGAAAATATTGTGGAAACTGCCAAAGAAAGCTTTTTAGAGAATATAGGTGATGAAGAAGATACTAAAGTTTCAGCTGAAGAAACAGATACCGACAGGACAGAGGCTTTTGATGAAGAAGTAAACAATGCTAAAACTGATCTTTATAACGAAGCAAAAGAAAAAAGTACAGAAAATACAAAATTTGAAAATGAGGTGGAGCTATCAGCCGGATTTATCTCAGATATACCTGAAAGTGATAATGAGCCTTCAAACCTTGACACAGAGGGTCAGGCGGCAGATAATGTATTAAATCAGACAGAAGAAAGCGACACCTTTGATGATTTTAAGTGGGAGACTGAATCGGATGATAAAAATGAGGAGTCTGAGGAAGAAAAGCCGGCTAAAAAGAAGCATTGGTGGAACTTTTTTGGCTAAATGCTGTATTGCTTTACAATAGTGCATTAGCCGGAAGAAAGAGGGGAGATTATGCTGACACTTGATAAATTTAAAGAAGCATCCGAAGTTGTAAAGAAGGTTGTTAATCCTACAAAGCTTGTATACAGTGAATTCTTTTCCGAATCCTGTGGAAACAAAGTCTATATTAAGCCGGAGAACATGCAGTACACAGGAGCCTACAAGGTAAGAGGGGCATATTACAAGATAAGCACCATGTCCGAAGAGGACAGGGAAAAGGGCCTTGTAACAGCATCTGCCGGTAATCACGCTCAGGGTGTTGCCTACGCTGCAAAGCTTTTCAATGTTAAGGCAGTCGTTGTAATGCCTACTACTACGCCGCTTATAAAAGTAAACAGAACAAAGGGTTATGGCGCGGAAGTTATACTTCACGGGGATGTTTATGATGATGCCTGTGAATACGCCCTTAAGCTTGCAGCAGAAAAAGGCATGACTTTCGTGCATCCTTTTAATGATGAAACAGTTGCAACTGGTCAGGGAACAATAGCCAAGGAGATCATAGATGAACTTCCTGATGTTGACTATATCCTTGTTCCTATCGGCGGTGGCGGTCTCGCCTGTGGCGTTTCAACCTGTGCAAAGCTCTTAGATCCGAGGATAAAGGTTATCGGTGTTGAGCCTGCGGGCGCTGCATGTATGAAGGCGAGTATCGAGGTTGGTCATGTGACCACACTCGGAGCGGTCGATACTATTGCAGACGGTACAGCAGTAAGGACTCCGGGCGACAAGGTATTTCCATATATCAAAAGAAATATAGATGATGTCATTACGGTAGAGGACGAGGAGCTAACACTGACTTTCCTTGATATGCTTGAAAATCACAAGATGGTTGCAGAAAATTCAGGTCTTCTTACTTTGGCTGCCCTAAATCATCTTGATATAAAAGACAAGAAGATCGCATGTATCATTTCAGGTGGAAATATTGATATAATCACAATCTCTTCTATGGTGCAGCATGGTCTTATACAGAGAGGCAGGATATTTACTGTTTCAGTCATGCTTCCGGACAGACCGGGCGAACTTGCAAGGATTTCAGAGACTATTGCAGAGCTTCAGGGAAATGTAGTAAGACTTGATCATAACCAGTTTGTAAATATCAACAGAAATACAGCTGTGGAACTTGTGATCACCATGGAAGCTTTTGGCATGGATCACAAACAGAAGATAATAGAAGGGCTTGCCGAAAAAGGCTATAGTCCGAAAGAAGTTCAGGTTAAGTATTGATTAGTTGGAGTGTCCCAATTTGCGGGGGCGCTCTTTTTTTGCATACTGTACAAACAAACGAGCGCTTTTTAGTGCAGTATCAATAAAAATAATTTCCAGCAGATGGAAATAAAAATCGTGCATTCTGACAACACTTCTTTAATTGACAAAGTCTATCTTATGTTCTAAAATGAGACGGATGTTTGAAAAATTCAGATAAAAGCTTGAAAAAGGAAAAGATTATGGCAAAAAATACAGAAACAAATACCAATAAGGCCGATGATGACAAGAAAAAGGCATTGGATGCCGCTATAGCTCAGATTGAAAAGGACTTCGGCAAGGGCTCTATAATGAAGCTCGGAGACAAGTCGTCTACAATGAACGTAGAGGCTGTACCTACAGGCTGTCTTTCACTTGACCTTGCTCTTGGCATAGGTGGTATCCCAAAGGGCAGGATAGTTGAGGTATATGGCCCTGAATCAAGTGGTAAGACGACCATTGCACTTCATATGGTCGCTGAAGTGCAAAAGAGGGGCGGAATAGCAGGATTCATAGATGCGGAGCACGCTCTTGACCCTGTATATGCAAGCAATATCGGCGTAGATATTGACAATCTCTATATCTCTCAGCCTGATTCGGGAGAACAGGCACTTGAAATAGCTGATACCATGGTTCGCAGCGGCGCTATAGATATTATCATAGTTGACTCGGTTGCAGCTCTCGTACCTAAGGCAGAAATTGACGGAGAGATGGGAGACAGCCATGTAGGTCTTCAGGCAAGACTTATGAGTCAGGCTTTAAGAAAGCTCACAAGTGTTGTAAGCAAGACAGGCTGTATAGTAGTATTTATAAATCAGCTTCGTGAGAAGATAGGCGTTATGTTCGGAAACCCTGAAACTACAACCGGCGGTCGCGCACTCAAGTTCTACTCATCGGTCAGACTGGATGTGCGTCGTGTAGAGTCTATAAAGCAGGGAGGTGAGGTTGTCGGCAACCATACCCGTATAAAAGTTGTTAAAAATAAGGTTTCACCTCCATTTAAGGAAGCTGAATTTGATATCATGTTCGGTAAGGGAGTCAGCCGTTCCGGTGATGTCCTTGATATAGCTGTAGATGATGATATCGTGCAGAAATCAGGTGCGTGGTTCTCTTATAAGGGCGAGAAGATAGGTCAGGGCAGAGAGAATACCAAGAAGTATCTTGAAGATAACCCAGAAGTCTTTGATGAAATAGAACATCTTGTCCGCGTAAGACATGGTCTTGAAGAAGGAGAGTCCATAGAGGGCGAAAACGATACGCCTGAGAAGGAAAATAAGGATGATTCAGGGGAAACGGAAGATTGATCATGTATATTGAATCAATTGACAAGATCACTAAAATCAAATATAAAGTATCTACTGATAAAGGTCTCCTGTATTTATATACAGGAGACCTTCGGCGGTACAGGCTGAAATCCGGCGAGGAAGTGCCGGATGAAGTCTATGATGCACTTATGAAGGAAACACTGATTCCGCGATGTCGGAAGAAGGCATTGGATATACTTACAAGGGCAGACAGAACAAGAAAAGAGCTTGTCAACAGACTTAAAAGAGCAGGCTTTACAGAAGAGCTTATCGATGATGCCATAGCTTATGTTGATAAATACCATTATATTAATGATGAGAGAGTTGCCGCATCCTATATTGCTTTTAAAGGCGGCCGTAAGAGCAGCAGAGAGCTCGCCAGTGTCCTTAAAAACAAGGGAGTGGACAAAGAAACGGCAGAACGTCTTATAGAGGCTTATGGAGACGATGACGAGGCTATAGAGGCTGCCATCAGAAAGAAGACACTTGGAAAGACTGTACTTAGTGATGATGAGCTTAGAAAATTGAACGCATACCTTTTCAGACACGGTTTTGACGGGGAACTGATAAGGGATAAGTTAGCAAAATTCAGAGAGAATGTATAAGGGGAAATACGATGGATTTTAATTTAATGCCGCCTGAATACAGGGATGAGGCCAAAAGAAACATGGAACACGCAAACGACTATGAGCTTGTTACCGACTTTGTTATAAATGATGGGAAAAAGCATCCGTTTGCCTTAGTCATACCGGGTGGTGGATACTGGTGTGTATGCAGTTATGTAGAGGGTACTCCCTTTGCAAGAGAACTTAACAATCAGGGAATATCAGTATTTATCCTTTTCTACCATGTAAAGGATAAGGCTAAGTTCCCTGCACCGCAGGAAGACGCCGCAAGAGCTGTTAAAGAGATCCTTGATAATGCAGATAAATACAATGTAGAGACAAAAGGCTACTCCGTATGGGGGTCATCTGCCGGAGGACACCTTGCTGCAAGTTTTGGAACCACAAATATGGGATATGCAAAGTATGGTCTGCCAAAGCCGGGCTCTGTCGTTCTTATTTATCCTGTAGTTACAATGCGCGATTTCACGCATCAGGGTTCAAGAGATATGCTTTTAGGTACTGATCCCGCTGAAAAAATGATCGAGGAAACAAGCGTGGAGCTTCACGCGGATAAGGACTATCCGCCAACTTTTATCTGGTATGGTGAGGCAGATGATGTGGTTCCTCCAAGAAATTCTATAGAATTAAAAAAGGCACTTGATAAGGCGGGCGTGCCTTCAGAGTTACATTCATACCCTGAAGTGGGACATGGGGCAGGACTTGCTGTTTCTACACCTGCAGAAGGGTGGTTTACTGATGCAGTTAATTTTATAAAAAGGTTCTATTCTTAAACAGGATATTAATAATAAAAAACTTTCAGAGTTGTGGTAAAAACATGGCATTTCAGGTTGACATCGATTATCAAAAAGTATAAACTATTTATGTTGTATTCTTGGGAATAGTATAATTCCGTGTACAATGAAAACTAAATAAGGAGGGTGCTCCAGTGGTGCCAGTTATTATCACGGCTATCGTTGCCGTTTTAGTCACTGCTGCAGTAGCGATCCCTGTTTCCGGTAAACTTGCTCTTGATAAGCACAAGAGGGAGTATGAATCTAAGATAGGTACGGCCGAGGAAAGGTCAAGGAAAATCATTGAAGAGGCCAATTCAAAGGCTGAAACAAAGATGAGAGAAGCTATCTTGGCGGCTAAAGAGGAAGCTCTTAAGAATAAGAACGAGATCGAGAGAGAATCCAAGGAACGCAGAGCAGAGCTGCAGAAGTATGAAAAACGAGTTCTGTCCAAGGAAGAAGCAGCGGACAGAAAGAGCGAAGCACTTGAGAAACGAGAGAGCCGGTTGAACCAGCGTGAAGCACAGCTTGAAAAGGATAAGGCAGCTGTGGATGAACTTCATGAAAAGCAGTTGGCGGAGCTCGAAAGGATTTCAGGACTTACCTCCGAACAGGCAAAAGATTTCATTTTAAAAACAGTTGAAGACGATGTGAAACATGAAACAGCGGTTCTCATAAAAGAATATGAGAATCGTGCCAAAGAGGAAGCAGACAAAAAAGGAAGAGAGATTGTTGTCAATGCTATTCAGCGTTGCGCGGCGGATTCCGTTTCCGAGGCTACAATTTCAGTTGTTCAGCTTCCTAATGATGAGATGAAAGGCAGGATAATAGGACGAGAGGGCCGCAATATCAGGACCCTCGAAACACTTACAGGAGTAGATCTTATAATCGACGATACTCCTGAAGCTGTTGTTCTTTCATCCTTCGATCCGGTACGCCGCGAGGTTGCCAGAGTTGCTCTTGAAAAGCTTATCGCAGATGGAAGGATCCATCCTGCAAGGATCGAAGAGATGGTCGCAAAGGCTGAAAAAGAAGTTGAGACCGAGATTAGGGAGAATGGTGAGGCGGCTGCACTTGAGTGCGGCGTTCATGGCATTCATCCTGAACTTATCAAGCTTCTTGGCCGCATGAAGTTCCGCACAAGCTATGGTCAGAATGTACTTCAGCATTCTGTCGAAGTTTCTCAGATTGCAGGACTCCTTGCTGCCGAAACAGGGTGCGATGTTAAGACTGCAAAGCGTGCAGGACTCCTTCACGACATAGGTAAGTCTATTGATCGTGAGCAGGAAGGAAGCCACGTTCAGATCGGTACAGATCTTTGCAGGAAGTACAAAGAAAATCCTATCGTTATCAATGCTGTTGAAGCCCATCATGGTGATGTAGAGCCAACTTCTCTTATTGCATGTCTTGTACAGGCGGCTGATGCTATTTCCGCTGCCCGTCCGGGAGCCAGAAGAGAAACCCTTGAGAACTATACCAACAGGCTCAAGGATCTTGAAGATATCGCTAATGAATTTAAGGGCGTTGAAAAGTCATTTGCTATTCAGGCTGGCAGGGAGATCAGAATTATGGTTGTTCCTGAACAGGTTGATGATTCGGAGATGGTTCTTCTCGCAAGAGACGTGTCAAAGAAGATCGAAGCCTCACTTTCTTATCCGGGCCAGATCAAAGTAAGCGTCATAAGAGAATCAAGAGCTGTCGATTATGCAAAATAATTGAAAATAAAAGAACTGCCGTAGCAGGTGTATACCTGCTATGGCAGTTCTTTTTTTGAAAATAAGATTACCGCTTGCCTTAGTCTTTTGAAAAGAATTTTGAGAGATTTTCAATAGGCTCAGGTTTTGCGTATTTGAAGCCCTGAATGTAGTCGAAACCGTGGCGCTTGCTGAATTCCACCTGATCGTCTGTTTCCACGCCTTCTACAAGGGTTGAAATACCTTTTTCTCCCATCATATCCATGTAGGAATTGATAAGATTGTCGAGTGCAGGATCGACCATGGCGCGGTTCATGACGCTTTTATCAAACTTTATAGTGTGGAAAGAGCAGGATGAAATTCTTTCCATGTTCGAATAACCGGTACCAAAATCGTCCAGATAGAAAGCTATACCAGACTCCTGAAGGTCATTCATGTTGTGAAGGACAGTTTCGTAATTGTCAAAAATGGCGCTTTCTGTGATCTCTATACGGATCTTTGTCTTAGGTATGCTATAGCTGTCAATTACAGAGGTCAAGTCCCTGTATAAATGTTCGTCTGAAAACTCAAGCGCAGAGCAGTTTACAGTTATAGCATCAAATTTATATCCGTTGTTAATAAGATACTGGATGGACTTGCATACCTTGTTCAGCATGATAACTGTAAGCACGTGTATGCAGCCGGACCTTTCGGCAATAGGTATAAATACTGAAGGCTGTATGGTCTCTTCTCCAAGAGAAAGCCTCATGAGTGCCTCTGCAGTTTTAAAAGTATTGCTTGAAATGTCATAAATAGGCTGGGCATAGCAAAGTATTCGTGGGTCTTCAAGGTTGTTCTGATCCTGTATCTCCTCAAGAAGACTTTGAATTTCGTATGCGGATGCAAAATTAATGTAATCATTTTTGTCAGGAATATAATACTCTGTATTGACACCAAGAGGGTGATTAGCCTTTAGGTAATATCTGAAAGCATAGACCATATCCGGCGTTGTAAAAGATGGTGTGCAATAAATAGAGTAAACATTATGTTTACTTGGTATATAAACATCCGACTCGAAATTAAGCGACATTACTCTGCATATATCGTCAGTTATCGTCTCTATGGAGCGTTCATCGCTAAGCGACGTGATTATTGCATAAATGGAAGTCGATACGCGGAAAACAGAGAGGTCATGCTTACCCGATTCCAAAGTACGACAGATGTTCATCATTCTTGCCTTCAAAAGCTTTGATTCACTTATCTTAAGGAGAGGAAACTCTACAAAAGTGATGATAAAGCTCTTTCCATTTTCAAGTCTCGTTGAAATGAGATTGTTCAAAGCATCGGAGTTCTGGCTGCCGGTAGCTTCGTCATAGCTCGTTGAATGAAAGAGGACATACATCAATGTAAAAGGCAGTATATATGTAAGCCCTATAAGAACAGTTTGCCTGTTGAAAAGCTGTATGATAAGGATGAACATACAAAGAGGTAGATTATTCCACATTGCATAACGCACTATTTTTGTCATTTTGTGGATATTCGGCAAACAACTTATAAGAATAAAGGCACAGGTCCAAAGACCGTTTATCGCACATATAAATACTGTATCCTGACAAAGTGTTATGCAGGGAGTCAGAGTGTTGTACTGAGGAACCCTGTAAAAATAAAAAAGAAAGTAATTAATCACAGAGATTGCAATAAGCATTGTGTGTATGGAAATCTTTTTAAACACAGGCTTCACTCTGTTTACAAGATAATCAACATAAGCCAAAAGCAATGATACAATAGTTGTATAGATGATACAGTAAAGTATACTGAATGAAAATGCATAAAATGAACCGCGCCTGCCTACCGGAAGATATCCAAATGACAGCAGGATACCGAGTGTGGATTCAAGAAGAGAAAATGCGATGCCTGCGCGGTTTAATCTGTATATATATGTTTTCTTAGGATGAGTAGTCATCATAAGAGAAAGAACTAAAAATGCCAAAAGGACGTTTGCATATTCAAACATAGCTGAAAAAGGTTGCATAAATGAACTCCGTAATGGTACTGCCAACTGTTTAATTGCTTAATCAGCGACGTAGGCTAAATTAATATTTAATAGGATATAACTTTCAGTGCGATTAGTCAAGAATGTATAGTGCATTTTGAGTGGAAATGTTAATTAAAAGCTGTTTTTGATCAATGTATGTATATTTTTGAAGAGTGTAGATTTATTTATTTTAAGCTTAATACACCACCTTTAACATTTTGTTAACTAAAGTTAAGACAAGAAGATATTTCAAAAAAGTATATCCGATTAGTTAAAAATATTTATTGACATTTCGTGTAGCCGGTATTAAAATACTTTGGGAAATGTGAAGAAAACAAAACGAAGGGAAAAAAGATGAAAAAAGTATTTAAGCTTGCAGTGACCATGATGCTTATGGCTGCAATGGTATTCAGCATTATGCCTGTAACAAAGGCAGAAGCAGCAAAGACAACAAATGTTACCTTATATGTAGGTGAGGCTATTTATGTTACCAACTATAATAAGGTAAAGAGTGTTAAGAGTTCAAAGAAATCTGTTGTTAAGGCAGTAAAGGATAAGTCAAGAGACTATAAGGCAAATCTTTTTGCAAAAAAGACAGGTACAGCCAATATCACTATTAAGACTGTACGTGGTACAATGAATTACAAGATTACAGTCAAGAAAGCAAAGTTTGACTTTGGCTATGAAGTGATCCCAAATTATGGCGTTGTTTTCACAGCTGTAAATAAGACAAAGCAGATCTTTGATACTATCAAGATACATTATACTATCAAGGATATAAATGGTGCTACACTTGTAAGTGATGATGCAAGAATTTCTGCTCTTATACCAGGTAAGACAAGCTATAGCAATTCTGTATATTTAAATAGAGATCAGTTTGAAAACTTTGATCCTTCAAGTATTACTGTAACTCTTGAAGAGTATGACAGAATGCCGGGGTATACTTACAAGGATGCATCAAGCAGCCTTAAGATAACAAGCAAAGATGCAAATGTTGTCAGTGAAAATGAAGTAGATGTTGATCTTAGATATGAGAACAGTAGTAAGAAGAGATTATCGGGTTATGTAACTGTTCTTTTCTACAACGCTAATGGCGAACTTAAGGATATAAGCAACAGATCAATTTATCTTAATTCAAAGGGTGCAGATTCTACTAAAGTAATGTCTTCAAACTGGAAGAGTTACGATGCAGTAGCTGGTGCATACGTAAATGATACCTTTGGCAGGATTGAGATTGTTAAAAACGTTTATACATACGCAAGATAATTATTTCTTTGAATTTTGAGCCGGTACATAGTACCGGCTCTTTTAGTATATTATCAGGATTTGCCTCGTAATACACTTTTATATATGTTAGCACTTGTGCTTTGCGGAAGCACAAGGCATGGTCGGCTAGTCATTTTTGTGGAAAACCCCCTCATTTACGGTATAATATGCGCATAAGTAAGCGCATATTATATCTGCCTGAGGCAGACGTCTCCCAAATGGGAGCCGCCAAAGCACGTCCCAAGA
>CADBPM010000074.1 GCA_902796595.1 uncultured Lachnospiraceae bacterium
AAATAATTGCGGATAGAGCAAGTCTATCTAGCATTAATTCTCGGCGACGTTTATCGTAAACGAAATTACTTATTTCGTTTACGATAAGCGATAAATTTTCCGGACTTGCACCTTTTGCGACTCTGTGGTATAATTCCTTAGTATTTTGGAGTTTGTTTCGGGAGGTCAGAGATGGCAGCACTCAGAATAATCGTTACAGTAGTATATGTTATCATCTGCGTAGCTCTTACTATCATAGTTCTTATGCAGGAAAGCAAGACCCAGGGTCTTTCCGGAGCTATCAGCGGTATTGCAGATACATACTGGGGCAGGAATAAAGGTCGTTCACTTGAAGGTGCTCTTAATAAGGGAACTACAGTTCTTGCTATATGTTTTGTTGCGTTATCATTTTTACTTAATCTTAAGTGGTGATGATGTTTCTATGCCTGGACTCTAAAGGTCCGGGCTTTTTTACTTTTTTACTGCCGAAACTGTTCATACAGCAGACTGGGAGGTGGTTGGTATGAGAGAAGAAGACAAAAATTTTGATATAAACAGCGATGAGAATCAGGCAAGAGCCGCTTCATTTATCGAATTTTTCAATGACAGGCGCTATAGGCCTATGAAGTTTAAGGAGATAGCAGCCATTTTTCAGGTGCCTAAAGTTGAAAGAAATAATATGAGGCTTATTTTAGAGGCTCTGATCAAAGAAGGAAAGATAGCTGAATCTTCAGATGGAGCTTATTTTATACCGGGAAGTGATCTTATCACAGGTACATTCTGCTCCACCCAGAGAGGGTTTGGTTTTGTACATATAAATGACGAGGAAGAGGATATATTTATACCTGAAAGCGCAGTTTCTTCTGCAATGAATGGTGATACGGTTCAGGTTAAACTTACGGATCCGGGAAAGAGAGGCAAGGCGGAAGGAAAGATAGTCCAGATACTTGAAAGAGCCGTAAGACGCGTTACTGGAACATTTGACAGAAGCAAGAATTTTGGCTTTGTTATTCCGGATAACAGGAAATTAAATACAGATATATTTATTCCTAAAAGCGAGACTAAAAATATTCCAAAGGGCTTTAAGGTTGTCTGTGAGATAGTTGACTATGGAGACAACAGGCACAGCCCTGAGGGAAGGATCGTGGAAGTGCTTGGAAATGCAAGGGATAAGGGTGTTGATATTCTTTCCATTGCAAAAGATGCAGGGATACCTACTGAATTTCCGGAGGAAGTGCTTAAAGCTGCTGGGAAGATGCCTGTAAGTGTCAGTGCTGATGCCTGCACGGGAAGGCTTGACCTTCGAAATGAGCTAATTGTTACAATTGATGGCGTTGACGCAAAGGACCTTGACGATGCGATCAGTGTGACTAAGGAGATTGATGAAAACGGGCATGTGCTTTATCATCTGGGTGTTCATATTGCAGATGTTTCCGAGTATGTAAAAGAGGGAAGTGTGCTCGATAAGGAGGCACTTGCTAGAGGTACAAGCGTTTATCTTGTAGACAGAGTTATTCCTATGCTTCCTGTAGAACTTTCCAATGGGATATGTTCTCTTAATGAAAATATAGACAGACTTACGCTTTCATGTCTTATGGATATCAATGAAAAAGGTGAGGTGATATCACATAAGATTGCTGAAACTGTGATAAGAACCAGACACAGGATGAATTATGATGATGTAAATGCGATCATCACTGACAATACGGAGTTTCCTGTATCAGAAGAAAAGTATGACGAGATTTTAAAAATTAATGCGGATGTTGTTGAAATGTTAAAGACCGGTCAGGAGCTCGCACTTATCTTAAGAAAGAAGCGCCATGACAGAGGTTCTATAGATTTCGATTTTCCTGAACCTTATGTTGTCCTTGATGATAAGGGCAGGGCGATCGACGTCAAAGCTGGCATGAGAAATCAGGCAACAAGGCTTATAGAGGATTTTATGCTTGCTGCAAATGAGACTGTTGCCCAAGACAGCTTCTGGCAGGAACTGCCTTTCTTATACAGGACACATGAGCATCCCGGCGAAGATAAGATAAATGAATTGTCTATTTTTATAGAAAATTTTGGATTTGTTTTAAGAAAAGGTCATGCAAATTCGGGAAAGAATGTAAAAAAGAAGGGCGTCTCCAAGTACATTTCAAAGAGAAATGCCGTAAGAAGTGAAGAATCTGATATTCACCCGAAGGATATCCAAAAGCTCCTTGACGAGGCTGCCGGCACGCCTAACGAGGCTCTTATAAGCAGAGTGACATTGAGGTCCATGAAGAGGGCAAAATATACGACCGGATGCGATGGGCATTTTGGACTTGCGGCAAGGTACTATTGTCATTTTACGTCACCTATAAGAAGGTATCCGGATCTTCAGATCCACAGGATAATAAAGGAAAATCTTAAGGGTGAGCTCAGTGACAAAAGGCAGGAGCACTTTAGGAGCATATTAGATCAGGTGGCTCTTAGTACAAGCACGCTCGAAAGACGCGCCGACGATGCTGAAAGAGATGCCGACAAGATGAAGCAATGTGAATATATGCAGGGGCATATCGGCGAGGTATATAAGGGGGTTATATCAGGTCTTACGTCATGGGGGATATTTGTTGAGTTCCCTAATACGATTGAAGGAATGATAAGACTTGGCGACCTTTATGACGATCATTATCTGTTTGACGAGAGCAGAATGGAAGTTTACGGAGAGTACTTTATGAAGACTTACCGACTTGGCGAAGAGGTCAATGTTGTTGTTACAGATGCAAACAGTTTTATGAGAACGATCGATCTAAGGTTTGCTGCCAGGGGCGAAGTTCCGGAGGAAGAGGAAATTTAAAAGATGGCTAAGGATTATTATAAGCTTGTAGCTCAGAATAAGAAGGCTACGTTTGACTATTTTATTGAAGAAAGATATGAATGCGGCATCACGCTTATCGGCACTGAAGTAAAGAGCATACGTATGGGCAAGGCTTCCATAAAGGAGTCCTATGTCCAGATAGACCGCAACGGTGAGCTTATCATAATAGGCATGCATATAAGTCCTTACGAAAAGGGAAATATATTTAACAATGATCCTGTAAGGACACGCAAGCTTCTTATGCACAGATCTGAAATAAATAAACTTTTAGGAAAGATAAAAACGGACGGATACACACTTGTTCCACTTAAAGTCTATTTGAAGGGCAGCCTTGTCAAGGTTGAAATAGGCCTTGCGAGAGGTAAGCATAACTATGATAAGCGTGACAGCATTGCTAAAAAAGATATGAAGAGGGCTGCAGAAAAGGAATTTAAGAATATCAGGGTGAAGAATCTGTGATAAACTTCTTATAACATTTATTTATTAAAACGATATTAGATATAAGTACAATTCATAATTAAATTTTCTTAATTTATTTGACAATTTCATTTACCTGTGATAGAATTCCAATGTATTCAATATGGTCAATGAAGTCGGGGAGAGGCGGCAATGACGTATCACGATTTATTTAGCTCGAAGCACTACTGTTCATTTTAGTAACTGCTCTTAAGCTCTTTGATCTTTGAATTACAGAAACTTTTTTTATTTTCACAGGAGGTTCTAAAATGAACACAGGTATAGTTAAATGGTTTAATTCAGAAAAGGGTTATGGTTTCATCACAAACGATAATGGCGGAGATGATGTATTCGTACATTTCTCAGCTATCAACGCTGAAGGATTCAAGACTCTTAACGAAGGACAGAAGGTTACTTTCGATACAGAGAAGGATCCTAAGAATGAAAGCAAGCTCAGAGCAGTAAACGTTACTGTAACAGAGTAATTTAGTTCATTCGATGTGATATGATGGTCACATCTTTTAAGTAAAGACAATAATAAGGACAGGATGATAATGCATGGCAGTGCACAGAGGTAATCGTCCTGTTCTTGATTGTCCTCTTTGATCAGGCATTACCTTAATATAAGGGGTTGTACTGGTTTCGACGGGAGTTTTGAGATCGGAGAAGCAGGCCGCAGGTATGCGTTAAATCCAAACTTAAATATAAACGCTGAAGATAATAATTTAGCACTCGCTGCCTAAGCGCAGCGTGTCCTTCCTATTGCACCTACACTTTAGGGTAAGGGCATCGAATCTGTAGGAAACGACGGGGTGAGCGGGCTCGTAGCCTCGGCCGTATAAGGGTCTACCGAGAAAAGTATCGTGTCGGTCCGAGACTTTTTGGGGGAATCAATAAAGATTGACTAAGCTTGTAGAAGTACGGTGGAGAGATTTTCGGACAGGGGTTCGATTCCCCCCAGCTCCATTTATTGCCGTATCGCTTCGCGATACGGCGAGG
>CADBPM010000075.1 GCA_902796595.1 uncultured Lachnospiraceae bacterium
AAAAATTTTCCCAACTGTATAATATTTAGGAAAACACACAGTAAAATCTTTTGTAATGAGTCCACTTAAATTTCTTTTTACAATTCCAGATGAACAAAACATCTTCCAATATACTATTACAGCAGGACGTCTATTAAAATCTTTCAAGAAATCATACACAGTATCTGTTGTATTTGGAACTATAAATTCATCTATATCAATAAATCCAATCCAGACAGACTCCTTTTTGTGATCATTTATACATTTTGTATAACACTCTAGCTGAGCCTGATTCTTTGAGAAATCTTCTAATTCTACAAGACCTTTTTCAATATAAGGAGATAAAACATCCATATAATTGTCTGTAGAATTATTGTTGTATAAGTAGAAATGCTCTATTCCAACTATTTTATGAAACTCAATCCATTCACGCAAATACACAGCTTCATTCTTAAATATGGCACATATACTTACTTTATATCTAAATAAAGAGTCATCAATTTCTGGATGAATGAGCTGAAGCAATTTATATCTAATTATATTTTTAATAGTTGCATTTAGTGCAATTTTAATTCTTGCACAGCAGCTTTTTGGGGGGTTGATCCGTTATAAAGTACTTATTTTCATGTCTAAGCATATTTTTTCACAATCTATTTTATACTAAACGAATTAAAAAATTGCGGATATAGTTTTGCTCTATCCAACAATATTTATGAGTGACGTTTATCGTAAGCGAAATCACTTATTTTGTTTACGATACTAACAATATAAATTTGATGAATTTTGAATATAAAATCAAGGTTCTCTATTCCATATATTCAATGTAATACTTCTTCATTATAAATATCTTTCATTGTATTCACTAAATTTGGAATTTTCATACAGTAATCATATGTTGTTTTCCCTTCATAATCTTTTACATCTGGGGACAAACCCAATTTTAAAAAAAGTCGATACAAATAGTCATCCTTATAGTTTATAAAAACATCTTTCGCATACATTAACATATTCGTTCCATTATGATTCTTAGCTTTAATATCAGCACCTGCTGCTATCAAATACCTAACACATTCTTTACTATTATTATATGTAGAAACCATGAGTGGAGTCCACCCATTTACAACCTCTGCCGCATTTATGAGACCTGGTGTACATAGTAATGATGACACAGTTTGAACATCGTCATTTCTACATGCTTCAAGTAGTTCATCAAGCTTGTCAAAATAAAGAAAAATATCATAATCGATAGTGTTTATCAGAAATCCATTTTCTGTCTCAAAGATTTTTTCTCCAGGTTTTCTTTTGGATCTGATATCAGTAATTCGTATACCACAGATTTTTCTATCATACACAACAGGCAGTTGATACTCACGAAAATTAAAAGCTCTAATCTGATTTTTAATATTATCTGCAGTCTGATTCAGATCAATTTCAACATTATTATAATTGATAACATTATTAGAATAATACGATGAGCCATCTGTTTTTTGTGGAGCAGATATCTCTTGCCTATTTATTACTACATCCAAATTTTCAATTAATAAACTTGTCCCCCATTTAATCAGCTTCAGATATACATCTCGACAAGTATCTTCATCAGACAATTCAATTCTTCTTTGTGCAATAATTTCACCTGTATCAATTCCAGCATCTATCCTATGAAAAGTAACCCCTGTATATTTTTCACCCTTCAATAATACCATTGCAGAAGTGAACATTCCTTTGTAAGCGGGGAGAAGAGAAAAATGCAAATTAAATAATCTTTTTGACATAAACCTATCCGGCTTAATGAGCCTATCATACTCTGTTGATATGAACAGCAGATTCTCTACATTGTAAAGATCACTAATTTCTAGTTCTTTAACACCTTTCTGTTTTGCGAAATATCTAAGTGATCGCTGCCAACTATTCTTCCCTGATTCTGTCTTATTGCATGTAATACAGAGCTCATAAGTATCATCTGTTTTTTTCTTTTTCAACAGATAATCCAATACGGATACTGCAATATCATTCTTTCCTGCAATACATATCAACTGCCGCTTAGCTTCTCTCCCATTACGACATTCCATTTTAGTTCAAATCCTCCCATGAACCTTTACAATTACCTTGAAAATTTTCATCTGATTTCTTCCGTTTTCACAATCTTATAACTATTTTAAAATGCATTCAGTGCATCAATTACATAACTTTGCTCAGCTTCACACATGCCGTTATATATAGGAATAGAAAGAACCTCCTGTGCATATCTCTCTGTAATTGGATACTCTCCTTTTTTATGTCCAAGATATTTGTATGCTTCTTGAAGATGTGGTGGAATTGGATAATGTATGTTAACACCGATATTCTTACTCTGCAAAAAATCAATCAGTTTTTCTCGATCTCTACAGCGAACAACATATTGATGATAAACTGCATAGGATCCTTGCTCCTCAACTGGTTTAATCAGTTTTGGATTCTTCAGTTCATCATCATATCGTTTAGCTAGTTTCCGTCTTTCATCTGTTAAGTCATTAAAATGCTTAAGCTTGACACGGAGTAACGCTGCCTGCATCTCATCAAGCCGGCTGTTAGCTCCAACCACTTCATTTTTATAATGTTCTTGAGAACCATAATTTCTAAACACTTCTATTTTATGGATTATATCTGGATCATGACTGATAACAGCGCCAGCATCTCCAAAAGCCCCAATATTTTTAGTAGGATAAAAAGAAAAACATCCAATATTACCGAACGTCCCAACTCGTTGCTCATTCCACATTGCGCCATGAGCTTGAGCACAATCCTCAATAAGATAAAGATGATGCCGTTTACAGATATCAACAACCTTATCCATATTACAAACCATACCATAAAGATGGACCACCATAATAGCTTTGGTATGCGACGTTATTGACTCTTCTATCTTATTTAAATCAATCTGATAATTTACATCAGGTTCAATAAATATAGGCCTTGCACCATTAATTGTACCTCCCATGACCGAAGCAATGTATGTATTTCCCTGAACAATAAAATCATCCCCAGGTCCTATTCCTAGAACTTTCATTCCAATCCAAAGTGCATCTAGTCCACTTGCAACACCAGCACAGAATATACTTTCATTTCCAGATCCATTCCAACGCATCGAATGTAAATAGCGACTGACTTCATTAAAAGAAGCAAATTCTGACTCGAACGCTTTCATCTCTTTTCCCATAATATACCAGCCAGATCGCAAAACACGCATTACAGCTTCTTCATATTCTGCTTGATATTTTTGGAATCCAAGATCCATTCTATTTGCTAAAATTCTCATTCATAGCCCTCCTACCGATAAAATCTATGTCATTATCCTTTTCAAATACATAAGATGACCCATTTCTACATGCATTAAATGATTTCAATCATAATACAAAGGCATATGAAAAGTTAAAGTTTTTAAACTTAAGATTTTAAAAAGAATCCCTAAAAAATATAATTAACCATAATCCTGTCGAATTGTTCAACTTGCACAACGAATACACAGCAACACCGGATTAAATGTCGTTTGATGTAAGTCTAATTTTCATTAACTTCTCTTACATACTCATCATAATCTTTGATGTATTCAGAATTATCATAATGTTCTGACGAAATACACAGCAATACAGAATCCGAACTAAAATCATACATTTCCTTCCAAATCATTGCCGGAAGATATATTCCTGTATGAGGACGTGTTAAACAATAAATAATCTGGTTTCCCTTACCATCTATGACTTTTACCTTACTCTGCCCAGCCACGTTTATAAGTACAAATTCACTCTTCCTATTAGCATGCTGCCCCCTCACTACTGCCTTATCCGAGCCATATATATAGAAGATTCTCTGCATTGCAAAAGGCACATCTATGCCACCTTCCACAATTACCAGGTGTCCCCTTATATCCCCATGTTGAGAAAATTCCAAAAATTTGACATCTTCAATTTTTGATTGCATAAATACTCCCTATACCGTCAAACAATTAATTCAGAGATAGCACTAATGGCTTTGTTACAATCCTTGAATAACTTTTTCTATAGTTTTTTATAATCAAAAAAATTGTTGGTTTCTTATTTTTAACCTAAAATCCCGAAAAAATTATATTGAGGTTCGAAAAGCCTAATTTAAAGGAATCACAAATTTGATAGATATATCATTTTATATCTATGAATCTTATAAATCCCTGTTTTCTGGGATTTTAGGTTTTAATATTATTCCATGTAATATAATCGACTCCTTTCTTCATTCCTTGGCCATTCAAGTACTTTACAAATTGTTCTTGGTTTTGCTCTATTGAAATAACCACATAATCATTCTTTGAACTACCTTTGTAATAGTTTCACTTTCCTTAGCATTTGCTGCATTCTTGCTTTTCATACACCTTCACTCTAATAAACGTAGTCAAGAAGTTTTGGTCTGAGTGAGCAAGAAAACGAACGTTTTTCTGCCCACCCTTATTGATCTTTTCTAAAAAATATATTAAGGAATTAGAACCCGCTCTATTGCATTATTTCATGCAAAGTGTTAAAATAATTTTAGTTGAGGTCGATATAAAAAACAGGTGGGCAGAAAAACGTTCGTTTTTCTGCCCACCTGTTTCCCCCTTGAAAGCCAGTATATAAGCGGATTTGAAAGGTCTATTGTTTTATCATACTTTACTGCTTTAATTTACCAAATTTATCAGATATAAAAACCCCCGTAATCCGCCTACAGTGCGGTTTACGGGGATTTTTTTCATTTCTGTCATTTCAATAAGAAAATTACTATTTTGCGTAAATTAT
>CADBPM010000076.1 GCA_902796595.1 uncultured Lachnospiraceae bacterium
GCTGACTCTGTTCATTAAAGGAATATATATTTGCCTTAACGGTTTCCATGCCTTTCTCCTTAGCAAGTTTCAGCATGTCTTCAATGCAGCGTCTCCCTATATGTTGATTCTGATACTCCTTGCAAACCACAATTGCCACTTCCGAATTATCTCTCAGTGAAACATCACCTACCAGAGTGCCTTTATACTCTATGTAATAACAATCGCCATGAGAACTGAGATAATCATACATACTATGCAATAGTTCCCGATCATATGGCTCATCCCTGTTATCAACCTGCTTGCATACATCTAAGTCCTGATACCAGGGGAGCGACGCTTCATCATTCCTGTAATATGGAATCAGCTTGATTTCTTCATCAATAATACGTTCTGTCATTTTAGTCCGTTTCCTTTACACTTATATTCAATAAAAAGCCCTAATCCCCCAAGAATCAAAGCAACAACCGCACATCTTCCAATACTTACCGGAATGATTGCACCTATGAACACTGCAAGAACCGCAATAGCAAAGAAAAGATAAGTAACTGCCTTCATAATTTATTCCCCCAATTTTTAAAAAATATCTAATAGCTCTGATAAGCTCTTTACTTCACAATCAGGCTTTTCCGCATCACTGGTAATATTCCAGTACTGACCGAATCCCTGCTTGATCCATATCGTTTTCATACCGAGAGCTTTAGCAGGAACAATATCATTATCAATACGATCTCCGATCATTACTGCCTGATCTGCGCTGCATCCTGCCCTATCAAGTGCAATCTGGAATATCCTTGGGTCAGGCTTTTCAACACCTTCTTCTGCAGAGGCTACAATAAGATCAAGATACTTGCGGATCCCAAAGTTCTCCAGTCGGTTTTCAGAACCATACATCTGGTTGGCGATTATTCCAATCTTATAGTTTCTACCAAGCTCTAACAGGCATTCTTCAGCATCGCCGTACAAAGTTTCAAGTGTCGGATTCCATTCAGGTTTCGTAACGCCAAGGAGCTGTGTCACTTCTCTGTCACCCTTTTTGTTCTGCTTGTAAAACTCAAGTGCCTTTTCATGCACATACGTCTCAGTGACATTCGCAGATTTTGCTATCTTTTGAAAAATATCTTTATAGACGCCGCTTTCATCAAGCAGTGTTGAGCCCATGTCGAAGAATATCCATTTTACATCCTTTTTTACCGGGGGCTTCCATGGTCTTGGTGTCAAAAGAGATGTTTTACCAATGTCCGGAAGAACCGAATATATTGAGCATCCCATCTTCTCTTCAAAATATTCCTTAATTTCAAATGCTATTTCCCAGCCTTTGATATATCCTTCCATGATACCGTATCTTCTGGTAACGTCTACAAAGCGTTTTTCCAAAATAACAAAGCCGTAGTCCACAGCAAGTGAATCACAAAGCTGGATAAGCTTATCATAATCATCTGCTGTGCAGTCCATTATATAAGCCTTTATAGCTTTCTTATGCTCTGTTTCCGGTTCATAGTCAAATTCATCCTTCATCTGAAGATATGAGTGGGTCATGCATATCCGGGCAACCTCGTCCCATCCCTTTTCCATGCAGTATTTATAGCCATCATAAACATGTGTCGGGATATCGGTAATGCCGGCTCTTCTTCCTATATCATGCATAAGACCGACTATGTATGCTTTCTCAGGATCCATTCCTGGAACTTTTTCTGCTATATTTCTTGCTGCAACTCCTGTATTTATGGAATGCTTAACCCATGGTCCCGGGTTGAGCTGTTCCGCAATTTCTAATTCTTTAAGTGCTTCATCTATCGTTGGTAACATTTTTAATACTCTTTTCCTTATCCGTCAAATTAAGCCAAAACTCTTTTCTATCAATTTCATTGTATCTTCAATGCTTCTGCTCTCATCACGGATGAAAACATTAAACCCGCTATTTGCAAATTTATCGTAGCGCTCTTTTGAATTTATCAGCTTTAGGCACTGTCTGAAGTTTTCTATTGCAGCATCTGGATCCTTTTCATCCAAAAGGAGCTGATAAAGGAACTGCTTCTCTTTGTCAGGTCTTTCAAAAAATCTCTTCACTGAAATCTCAGGATCTGCAAGCATGATAGCAACATGATTCCTATCCGATATCTTCCGAAGAGTCTCAACTGATATATTGGTATCAACAAATATCTTTTTGCCTTGCCCGGAAAGCCTTTCAAGTATCTGCAGTTCAAGCCTCTCACATTCCAGGGTAACGCCATCTATCCATGATGCATACTCCTCCGGAGTGCGCCTTATGAAATCATGCCAGTCCTGCAAATCTCTGGTGTATGTAAGGCAAGGGTATTCATCCTTATCAAGCGTCTCCAGTAGCTCATCATGGTAGTTTTCCTCACAGGCTATACAATCATATTTCTCAGCAAGCCGTTTCACCATTGTAGATTTACCTGCATACGCAGTCCCATTAAAGTAATATATATTTTCTTTATCTAGGCTCATGTCATTCACTCCAAAACAAGCTCTTCCCCAGGCTTAAGTATTATCTTCCCAGATTATGGGCATATTCATAGACCTTTTCCGACCACGCCCATATATCTGTACAATCGTTATCAATAAAATGCACCTTTTGCGACAACTCGTCTGGAACATGAGGTGCAAGCACTTCTCTGTAGCTAGACGGGGCCACAATTGTATATACCCAGTCCTTTAGTACAACTTCATTCTTGACCTTGAGTGGAAGAACACCCTCAAAAACTGCATCAGGATGCATAATCAAGTCCTTATATCTGAAAAAAAATCTTACGCCTGGAGTAAAACAGACACTCAGATCTTTTTCATCCGGAAATCTCCCGAGTTTTCTCTCCATTACAAGTCTATCTCCAGCCTGACAGTTCCCCCATGCAAACATAATGTAATCAAAGTAATCTTCAGGATCATTCGCCGCATTTCTGCTTTCTTCACGCAACTGCGCTGCTGACATCTTACGTGCTCGCACAGGCGAAAGAAGATTCCCACATTCCAATATCTGAACAGCGTTTTCTAATGGCGAAGTATGGCAAACCAAATCCGTCAAACATCCTTTATATTTAGGGCAGGCTGTACATTCCGTTATCTTGTCTGGCGGAGATACACGATATCCTCCGTTATATCTGCATCTGTAATTATCGATTTCATTCAGGATATCAGAGTCCGCTTCTATATCACAAGTACGACCATTAGATGCCTCATACTTCTCGAAGTCAAGAACAGTCTGCTTCTCCCACTCTGTTATATGAGGATAGTCTGAAAGCTTTTTATAAAAGACACCATCCCAGCACTCTGAATAATCATATTGTCCAATCTTAATCTGCATTCTATTCCCCAAATACAATTGCTAACATCTAAGTGTATTTATGTATTTCTCAAATCTCTGATTATGTGACCCAATCGCATTCTCGGAATCAACATATTCAAGAAAAGCTTCTTTATCAAGCCATTTGTAAGCTACTGTCTCGCCCTCCTGCAAAGTAACACTGTCCTTATCGCAGCTCACTCTTGCCAGATACGAATAGAACATAGCCCTGCTAGGATCCTTGAAAAGGACATTTATAAGTTCCATACTGTCTGGGACAAGGCCTGTTTCCTCAAGCAGTTCTCTTGTAGCTGCCTCAAGTGGTTCTTCCCCGCTGAGAGCTGAGCCTCCTGCACTTGCTTCCCAGAACCCAGGATAAACGTCCTTATCGTCACTTCTTTTCATCAGAAGATATGTGCCATCTTCATGTACTACAAGAATATCTACCCCAAGATGATATCTGCCTTCAGGTATATCCTTGTAATTGCCAAAGCCTCTTACCCAAGTCTCTCCTGTCCTGTTTCCATCACGATCATATAAATCCCAGATCTCCGCCATAGTTATACACCCAACTCCATATTTATTGATTTCTCAGAAAATCCATATTTCTTATACATTTCATAAGCTGCCTTGTTCCTGGCATTTACTTGAAGTTCAATGCCATCGGCATGCTTAGCTGATTTGAGCTCTTTTACTTTTTCAAAGAAAAGATGTCCAATACCCATGTTTCGGTATGGTTCATCAACAGCCATGCTATCTATGAAAACAATATCCCTTGTCACATGAGCAGGACTTTCTATGTGCTTATATTCAACTTCCAGCACACCTGCCACTTTACCATCAGCTTCAGCGACATAAAAATTTCCACTATCAAGCATCTGAGTATATACTTCTTCAGTGATCAAGTTTTCGTTAGGTCTGTATATATCAGGTCTCCAGTCAACATGCATCTGCTGCACCTGATCCATTATGCGTTTAACAGCGCCAAAATCTGCTTTTTGAGCAGTTCTTACTGTGATGTTCACCCTTACCTTCTGCAGCAGTTCCTTCGCCCTTTTCAGAACCGGCACTTCCCTATTAGCAACAAGTCTTCCAAGGCTCGTACATCTGCATCTTTCATACTCAGCAAGTGCTTCACCGTACCCA
>CADBPM010000077.1 GCA_902796595.1 uncultured Lachnospiraceae bacterium
AAATAATTGCGGATAGAGCAAGTCTATCCAGCAATAATTCTCGGCGACGTTTATCGTAAACGAAATTATTTATTTCGTTTACGATAGCAGTTAGGCAGCGTTTTTCTGCATGACTTTCACGCACAATATAACATTAAACAAGCCTCTTTTGTAAGCTTTAAGAGATATGTCTCTTATATCTTTTTTATCCGGAGCAATTTCCTTTAAAAGAGCAGGTTTAACTGCAAAAACCCCTTCTCCTGTTAACTGAGTATTAAATAAGAAACCAGAAAAACATGGGCATTGCAAAGGCATTGAACCAGATCATGGAGGCAGCCGATGAGCTTGGTTTTGATTGGATTCTGACCCTTGATCAGGATTCAGTCATGAAGCCTGATCTCTTTGATGTTTATTTTTCGCAAATAAGAGATGAACACATTGGCATGATGAACTGCATCATACATGACCGTAAACTTGGTTATTCAGAACCAGTACCGGATGAAATCTGTACAAGAGAAGAAAAACTCCTTATAACATCCGGTTGCCTTACAAATATACATGCATGGAAAGAATGTGGCGGTTTCGATGAATGGATGTTCATTGATGTGGTTGATTTTGATATGTGTGCTACTATGCAGGAAAAAGGATGGAAAACCTTGCTTGTCACCTATCCGGGGTTACTGCACGAAACCGGCTATGTCACACCTAAAAAAGTACTCGGAAGAGAAAGATTTTTAACAAATTACGCTCCAATCCGATACTATTATATGATACGTAATTGGATTTACTATTACCGTAAACACCCGAACCAGTTCGCTCCGGATGAGCGCCCGTATTCCGTTTGCACTGGAATATTAACTATAATATTGTTTGAAAACAGACATATCCAAAATACCCTTGCTGTATTCAAAGGATTTTTGGATGGTTTTTTTAAGAAAGTCAGGTGAAAATATATGAAGCCAGTTTTATCTTTATGCATTCCTACTGAAGGGATTGTAGAATGGGTTCTACCTGTTTTAGACAGTATATTCAGTCAAAACTGCGATGCCAATATGTATGAAGTGGTTGTATGTGATAATGGCATCAATGATAATCTTGCCGAAAAAATCAGGCCTTATTTAGTTAAACACAGAAATCTTTCCTATTACCGCTCCTCTGCAAAATTATTTTTAAATCAAATTGAAGCATTTGAGCATTGCAATGGGGAATTAATTAAATTTATCAATAGCAGATGTCGCTGTCTTGAAGGAACAGTGCAATATCTTATTGAAACAGCAAATAAATACCGTAATACCAGACCAATTATTTATTTTTTGGAAGGATTTAATGGAAATAACAGTACCATATCCATTTCAACATTTAATGAATTTTTCAAAAGTCTGGGTAAATACACAACTTACTCTGGGGGCATCGCCTGCTGGAGGGAAGATATGGAATACATCCGCTCACGTCATGAATTAATACGTTATTATTTTCCACATCTTGTATATTATACCACTTTTACAAAAAGAAGCTTATATATAGTTGATAACACTAGATTGACTCAAGAGATTCCAATAAAACTGACGGCAAAAAGTGGCTACAATATATTTGAGGCTATTGCCTTAGAATTTCCTGCAATCTTATTGGATCTTTTAGACAATCACGATATTGATTTAGAAACATTCAAATATCTGAAATCAGAGCTTGAAGATCATGTTGTAGAGACATACGTACGATATTTAATAAAAAACTGGGACACCTCACTCACATTTGAAAACAAAGAGGCTCTCCTTGATACTTTTTTTGGCTTTGAATATATTAAACATAAGGCAACCAAACAGGTTTTGGACGAAAGAAAAAAAGATACAATAATCAAAATCAAGCAAACGATCAAGCAACTTCTTGGCATAAAGTCATTCCGTCATACTATAAAAGGTGGAGCAGTGAAATGATCGCTGATCATTTCACTGCTCCGGTTCTCACATATTTATATACCATTATGGATTCAAGTGCCTTGCCATTAAAGTCAAAGTATGCCTGATTGTCCCATGTTCCACCATTTTCATCATCGCAAACCTCTGGGTCATAACCTTTTGCATATTTCGAAGCCCAGCCCGAGCCATATAGATTCCAGCTTTTCTTTTCAACCGGAATCCATGCAGGCTCCCAGTAAAAGACACCCAGTCCATTTTCACCACACTGAGAAACAGCCGCTATCACATCCCTTATTGCCTGAGCCTGTCCCTCAACACTGGCAGGGTAGCCAGAGCCAGCTTCAGGCTTTCCTACGCTGTTTCCATAACCATCACCATCGGAGGCAGTCCAAGGGTACGAAGTCTCAGCAACCATTACCTTCTTTCCATATTTCTCTATGATTAGTTTCAGGTTCTTTACAAGGTCTTCATTTGTACCATGCCAGAAAGGATAATAGGAAGTGGCAAAAACATCAAAATCGACTCCATTATCAATAAGCTTACCGCAGCTATCTAACTGAAAGCCGTATTTCTGAGGATCAGTATAATGAACTGCAATAAGGATATTCTTGTCAAATTCCCTCACTGCATCGGCGCAAGCCTTCATAAACGGAAAAACCTGCGTCACATATTTCATACCGGCTATGCCTGTATTCGTCTCATTGCCAATCTGCACCATGGTCACATTCACGCCTGCATCACGCAGTTTTTTAAGAGCTTCTTTTGTATACTTTGCTCCTGCCTCTGCCTTTTCTACAGGTTCCATGTCTTCCCACGCCTTTGGCGCTCTTTGCTTTTTAGGATCTGCCCAGAAATCAGAATAATGAAAATCGATAAGGACCTTCATACCATGTTCAGTAGCTTTCTTTCCTATATAAACAGCCGTATCAATGTCACAATTCCCAGCTCCATACCCTTTTGGATAAACCTCTGTCCCGTCCTTCAAAGAGTACAGCAAATAGCCTTCTTTTGCAGTCTTTTTTCTGACATCTTCCTCACTATATTCCTTACCATTTTCATCTGCAAACAAAACGTTTCCTGCTTCATCCGTTTGATAAGGGTTGTTCCACACACGAAGCCTGATATAATTTATACCTGCTTCCTTAAATATATCAAACAGGTCGGCCTCTTTTCCATTAAGGTCATAATACTTCGCGCCGCTCTTTATTTCTGAAAGATAGGATGAAATATCAGCTCCGTTGATAAAATCCTCTGACAATCCCTCAACTTTATCAACACTTATACCTGCCTTTACGGCACCACTGGTTGAAATATTTTCCTCTGACGCGACATTGCGAGTCACTGCCTCGTCTGAAACTTTACTGACAGCCTCTTTATTTCCACATGCAGTCAGACAACTACCGCACAATAAGGAAACGCAGGTTAAAATACATCCAACCTTTACAGACAGTTTCATATCACAAAGCACCTCATCCTACATGTCTCTCAAATCTTGTAAATCCAAGTATAGTTTCTATCTCCTTCATGGACTCTTCATCTATTTCAACCTCACATGCCTTTACATTATTTAAAAGCTGTGATGGTTTACTTGCTCCATTTATAACGCAACTTATGCAAGGCTGTCTTAATACCCACGCAAGAGCAAGACAAGGCATGTCTGTGCCAAGTTTCTTTGCTATCTCGCTTAATTTCTCGACTTTTTCAAGGTTCTCATCGGTAAGAAGTGCATTTACCTGATGGTCAGCCTGAGTTATAGCGCGGGAACCTTCAGGAAATGCCTGTCCCTTATGATACTTTCCCGTAAGAAGACCTTGTGCCAAAGGTGAAAATGGAGTGATACCGATGCCATATCTCTTGCAGACATCCACAATTTCATGCTCTATGTAGCGGTCGATCATGTTGTACTGCGGCTGAATAGTTGAAAGCGGATGAAGTCCATATTTTTCGATAATTGCTTCTGCCCTTTCAAGCCTTGCGGCACTCCACTCTTCGCTTACTCCGTAATAAAGAATCTTTCCCTGATCCACAAGCGATGAAAGAGTCCTTAAAGTCTCTTCCATTGGTGTGGTAGGATCAAACCTGTGACAATAATATATGTCAATATAGTCAAGAGAAAGATTCTTAAGTGTTCTCTCTATGTTCTCTGTAATATGCTTTCTTGACAGTCCCCAGTCATTGGCACCTTTTCCGGTAGGAAAGAAAACCTTGCTTGAAACAACATATTCATGCCTCTCATGTTTTTTAAGTACCTTTCCCAAAAAGCGTTCTGCCTCGCCCCCGCTGTAGGCATCTGCACAATCAAAGAAATTTATCCCATTTTCAAATGCAAGATCAACAATTTCCTCTGCCTTTTTGCAAGCATCATCATCTCCAAGATCTGTCATCCAGCTTCCCAGTGCAATCTCACTGATCTTAAGCCCTGAATTCCCTAAATTTCTATACTTCATCTGTAAACCTCACCTTATAATTTTGCTTCTCCTAAACTATTTTACTCCTTTGTAAAATATAAATCAATGATGTTTTGAACTCACTTTTCCTCCTCAAAAATCATTCTTCCTCATTTAATTTCAGCACTTTATCCATTTCAACCTTGGTAATGTGGCAATAGCCTGTAGGGTTCTTGTCAAGATAGTCCTGATGATACTCTTCTGCTGTCCAGAAACATGAAAGGGGCAATAATTCTACGCAGAAAACGTCGTATTTCTTCCTTTCTTCCTCAAAAAAATCGCGGATTACAGGAAGGCTTTCCTCATCCTCATAATATACACCGGTCTGGTACTGAGTACCGGTATCACCGCCCTGCTTATCCTTGACTGTAGGATCGATCACCATAAAATAAGCCTTAAGTATCTTATTAAGCGTTATTTTTTCTGTATCATAGGTGACTTTAACGGTTTCTCTATGACCTGTCGTATCTGTACATACTTCTTCATAAGTAGGATTTTCTGTGTGTCCATTTGCGTATCCTACGGTAGTCTCTGATACTCCGTTTAAAGCCTTGAAGACTCTCTCTGTTCCCCAAAAACAACCACCAGCAAGGTAAATATTTTTAAGTGCCATTTTATTTCCTCCATTTCCTGAGACATCGCAAAGTGATGCCTCGCAGCCCCTGACATCGCCGACAGGCGATTATCAATGTCAGGTGTATCCTTTTTTAACTTGTTACACAGCAACGAAATCAGTCTATAGCAAGAACAAGAAAAATGCAAGTTATAGCAACATAAAGGTCAAAAGCATTTCACAAGACCTTAGAAAAATCCATATCCGATGCATAATAATAACTTGTGTAGCAAGTCTGATTATAAGCTAACCCCATCAGGCGGCTGTTTTAACAAAATCTCCAAAAAGTTCTCGCCGCTTTTCCATACATGTACCTCCGGAAAGTTCCTTGATCGGATGAAACATCTCATCAGAAGTAAATTTCATGCTTCTAAGAAAAGTCCTATCACGGCCTGTTTCTGCTTTATTATCAGTTTCTGCAAGAAATTCTACAGGTGTCTCATCCATATTCATTCTACTCTCATAGTCCTGTGGCATATAGTAGGCTTTCACATCTGCTCTTGATATAAGTTCTTCCGCTATCTTCTTTAACAAGGTAGTCTTACCTGCTCCATTTCACCTGTAATGATGATCGCAGCCTTATCACCGAAAAGAAGATTAAAGGAAAAGTTCTTAAGAATTACGCGGAGATTTTTTTTGTGTAAGAGTCAAATTTTTTGCCTGTAACATAAACACATCTCAAAATGGCGTATGGTGCAGGTGATAGAGTGAGAGCTTTTTCGCAGTTTTTTAAAAAATTTTAGTCCTTACAAAAAAGTCGTAGGATGATATTCCTACGACTTTAGTATTTAAAGAATATTCACCTGTTTATACACATACCAAAACAGAGCCAAAAGCCCTCTGACTAAGGTGGCAGCGCAACGATATATAATTATTCGTTAACAGGTGTAACTGTCATGATGGCATTTCCTCCAAAAACTCCCTTATGTTGTTTTTAGTGTAATCAAATGTTGTTTAAAATGCAAGGATTATTTTCCAACCTTCTCAAGATTATTAAGAGCTTCCAGAAGAGGTCTTCTTACTTCTTCCCACTGATCCTTGTGTAAAGGATCCCCCATCTGTTTGCTGATCACAATGGCAATCATTTCATTAAGCATCTTTTCAACATCGCTGTTCATATCAGACTCCTCCTGATTACAATAAGAAATTTAGCTTTTGCTTAGCATTGCAAGACACTCTTATTATACCACTTTATACATCTGTAAGACATAAAAAATAAAAATTTTTCACATAATGGATAATCCGTAATGCCAAACAAGTAAAATTTCCGCAAGATTTGGCATTTCAATGGTTCATTTCAAGATGAAATCTGCAAAACTGCAAGGTATAATCAAACTGAAAACTAAAAGAATCAGGAGTTATTATGATAAATCCGATCACCTGCCTTGATTATCCTGATGTGGATATGATCAGGGTTGAAAACACATATTATATGGTATCCACAACAATGTACTTTATGCCGGGATGCGAAATACTGCGCTCCTACGATCTGGTACACTGGGAGCATTGTTCCTATGTATACGACACTTTGGATTCAACTCCAGCGCAGCGTATGGAAGATGGTCTTAATATCTACGGAAATGGAATGTGGGCCGCCAGTCTCCGTTACCACAACAACACTTTCTATGTATGTTTTGTTGCAAATGATACGCATAAAACCTATCTTTATACATCAAAGAATATACATGGTCCATGGAAGAAATCGACTATTGACGGGTTCTATCACGACAATTCAATTTTATTTGATGATGATGGCAAAGTCTATATAGTATATGGAAACAAGGAAATTCACATAACAGAGCTTTCAGCTGATATGACTGCCCCGAAATCGGGTGGACTTAACAAGATTATCTTAATAGATAATGATGATGTATGGCTAGGCTATGAAGGCTGTCATTTTTACAAAATAAACGGAAGATATTACCTTTTCAACATTCATATTCCTAAATTGACCGGCAGAAGAACAGAAAGCTGCTTTATAGCAGATAAACCGGAAGGACCATACATTGGCGGCGATATCTTCGATGATACCAGAGGTCTTGCCAACAGCGGCGTTGCACAGGGCGGGATAATCGATACACCTGATGGTAAATGGTATGCAATGCTGTTTCAGGATAGCGGTGCAGTTGGCAGAATGCCAATCCTTATTCCTCTGTCATGGAAAAATAATATGCCGGTATTAGGTATTGATAATAAAGTTCCAGAGGATTTTACCACTCCTGTAGTACATTCCGACTACACTTATCGTCCATTAGTTGGCAGTGATGATTTTAAATATGAAGAAGACCCTGTTTTCAACAATGGTACACAGCCATTGTTTTCAGAAAAGTATGGTTCTTTGGGTTTAAAAAGCTGTTGGGAATACAATCATGAGCCTGCTCTTGATCTTGTGAAAGTCGATACCGCAAACGGGACACTCACAATACAGACAGGTAAAGTATGCACAAACCTTGTTCAGGCTAGAAATACGCTCACTCAAAGATGCATGTACCCATACTGCAGTGCAGAAGTTACTCTTGATGCATCAGGTTTAAATAAAGGTGACTATGCTGGACTTTGCATACTTCAAAGTAACTATGCTTACGTTGGTGTTAAAAAAGGCACTGACAGCCTAAATCTCATTACCGTAAAACGAGAAGTACATAACGATTTTACAAAAGGGCTCAGAAATGATACCAAACCTGGTGAAGAATGTACCAGTATTCCGTTGAAAACTAATATCATAAGGCTTCGGATAGATGCAGATTTCAATCAAATGAAAGACACTGCAATCCTGTCATATATAGATGGTAACGGAGTTACTCATACTCTCGGAAGCCCTGTTAAACTAAAATTTATGTTAGACCACTTTACAGGTGCAAGATTTGGATTGTTTATCTTCAGTACAAAGAAGTCCGGCGGCAAGGCAGTATTCTCAGACTTCAAATATGATACGAGGGTCAAAAATATATAGTTAATCAGTAAAGAAATAAAAGTTTGAAGCAAAATTTCAAGCTTTCATCGGTGCCGCAGCAGGCACGACACCGATGGTCACCATGCCTGCGGCAAGGCATAGAATATGGAAGTGAAATTTCACATGCCGGGACTCAGACAGAATTTCCCGCTTAACATGCTTATGATAAGCTATCTTGAACAGGAACCGGAAATATTCAGAGATGGAGTCGTTATAGCCTCTAATTATGGCGAATTTCCAACATCGCTCTGGAACGGAGGAAGGCCGTCTAATTACGACCAGTGTGATAAGGAATATATTACAAATGTAGTACACGCCATAAACAGTAAGAATGTTGCCGTAAGATATACTTACACAAATATGACTCTCTGCAAGGCTGACTGTGATGATCCCTATTGCAATTTCTGTATGCAGACAGCAGACAATGGCATGAACGGAGTGATCCTCTTCTCTCCGATACTTGAAAAATACATAAGAAAGAATTACCCTTCTTTCAAGATAATTTCTTCAACATGTAAAGAACTGCGCACTATTGAAAGAGTTAAGGAAGAGCTCGCAAAAGATTACGACCTTGTAGTCCTTGATTATAATTTCAACAACAAATTTGATATATTGGAGCAGATCAGTGAGGCTGACAGGTCTCGCGTTGAAATACTTGTAAACGCCCTCTGTATCCCGGACTGTCCAAGACGTGGAGAGCATTACAGGAATATAGCCGACAATCAGAGGATAATGTTAAGAAACAGAAATCTTCCGAAAGAAAAACAGCAGCCACTAAAGCCATGGCATTGTGAATACGGAGAATACAACAGTTTATATGATTCCATGTCATATTCTACACATGTATCCCCTGAAGATATCTGGGAGAAATATGTCCCTATGGGTTTTAACAATTTCAAAATAGAAGGTCGCACAGGCAACCTTTTTTCTTTGGTTGAAACATACTGCCACTACCTTATAAAACCTGAACATCAAGGAAAAGCGAGGATAAAACTTCTAAACAACCTCGCTTCCAATAAGATCATTACTGTACACCATCCACAGCCGAAGAGCTTTCAATAAAAAGCCCCCTGTACTGATTTAGCAGTACAGGGGATTTTTTTATACTTCCTCAACATGATCGCACTTAGGGATAGTATCTATCGAGCCATCGGCATTGTATTTAAACTCAGCGACACAAACGCTTCTGTGGAACAAGCCACCGCCTGCAAGCTGTCCGGTGTGATAGAAAAGATATGAATGTCCTTTAAAATCTGCAATCCCTGGATGATTAGTAAAGGTGCCACCTTCTTCAGTCATAAGAACACCGCCATATTTCCACGGTCCAACAGGGGAACTGCTTGTTGCATAAGCAAGATGCTCCGTCTTCTTATCTACACCAAATGCGGCATATACCATGTAATACAGGTTATTTCTTCTGTAAAACCAAGGACCCTCAGCATAAGAAGTTCCTGTATCGTGACTTCCTGCCCCAAAGGATTCTACAGTCATAGGCACCTTTACTACACCGATAGATTTATCGTAGGATACCATATCCTCATTTAAAAGCACGTACCTTAATTCCGGATTTCCAAAGTACAGATAAGCCTGACCATCATCATCAATAAAGACAGTCGGGTCAATATCGTTCCAGTCACCTTCATCTACAAGCGGTTCACCAATATTTACAAATGGTCCCTCCGGCTTATCCGAAACTCCAACTGCAATTGCCATTCCGCTGTCTTTTTTATGAACAGGACAGTACAGGTAATACTTGTCGTTTCTTTTAATTGCCTGCGGTGCCCATGCTCTTGCGTCAGCCCAAGGTATATCATCCAACGAAAAAATACGTCCGTGATCTTCCCAGTCAACCATATTTTTAGTTGAAAACAGGCGCCAGTCGTTCATTGTATAAAAATTGTCAACAAGCTCATCTTCATCATGCGTTGTGTAAAGATATAAAGTATCTCCATCCACCATCGGTGCCGGATCTGCAGTATAAATTGATGTGATTATAGGATTTTTCCCAGCTTTCATTTTTCCCTCCCAAAGTGATATGCCAAAAATCGACGTTTATCGTAAACGAAATTACTTATTTCGTTTACGATAAATATAGCCTGTCATAAAATAGCCCTGTCAAAAGTATTTCAACTTCTTTTGACACTGTTACCATCATATTCCCTATCACTTTAAAAGGCATTTCAAATTACGCTAAAAATTCATCAAATCTTGTTGAAATAAAACTCTCAGAACAGCAGTTCCTGTTGTCCCAACACTTCTATGTGCCCTGATAAGAGGTCCTGTTCTTCCGACCCACGCACATGATCCTTTTTAAGATAATTTTCACCTGCACGAAGCGAAGTCGGAATCAGATTGCAGACATAAATATTGTCAAAACAGCTATAAATTGCATCACCACCAAGACCTGTCAGACATATAAGCTGCGTGTTTGCCTTCTTTGCCATATCCATAAGCGGTCGTAAAAGGTGAGGTGCATTCGTCTGAGCAAAAGGATTATCCATGATAAGAACCTTACCCTCATTTCGCTCTCCAAGTACATCCCCGACAGGTCTTCTCATGTATGATAAAAGACATGCCAGCACAACAAACGCACAGACAAAACCTTCACCGCCAGAATTTTTTGCCGCCTTCTTCCACGATACAAGCTGCTCACTGTTTGCTTCTATCTTATAAAGCTGTATCTGAACCTGATTTGTGCCCACCACCCTGTCAAAGAGTGACCTGGTTGAAATCTGGGTACCGATATATTCCTCCGGATTTTCACCTAGATCCATTTTCCTCATGCTGTTTTTCGTGATCTCTTCAAGAATATCACCGACACGCACCTTGTATATGCCCTCATTTACGCTCCATTCCGGAACAGTGATCTTTAACATCCTAAGCTGTCTATCACGAACCTTTATAGTTGAATTATCATCTATAAGCGACAGATTTTCATTGACGTCACGCACATAATCAAGCAGCTGCTGGATAATAGCCTCCCTTTCACTTTCAACAACAGCAAGGTCTGTTTCAAGCTTACCCTTTGTAGCTTCAAAAGCCGTTATCACAGATTCAAGCTGCTCAAGGTAAAAATCAGGATCTGGGCTTATGTCCATCATCGATGCTATAGGTTTTGAGAAAAATTCATCGCTGCTGTAAGCTTCCACACCCGATAGCCTGTATATATGATCAGCTAACGTCTGCCTTGTCCTGCCTGTTTCCTGAGTTTTGATCCTCAGATTTTTAACAAGCTCACTTTTAAATCTGCCAAGGCTTTCCCTGTCCATATCCTCAAAGTCTTCAGTAAATGGTACTGTCTCATCACCCTTAAGATCATCGTAATCATTTAGTGAGTTGATATTTTCCTGATATATACTTATCTTCTCCGTAACATGACTAAGCTTCCTTTCTTCCTGCTTTATAAGACCTAAGAGTCTTGATTTTTCCGCCTGATGGTCTATATTTCTTATGCTTTCCTTTGGCATAGGAGTCTCCTCACCGGTTTCCTCTTTGAGTCTTTCCAGAGCATTTTCAGTCTTGCTTACAGAAACCTTCGCATTGGCATTTTCAGAAGCCCATTTTGACTTTTTGATCTCTATTTCTGCCCTCTTTCTTGCTATAAGTTCCGATATTCTTGTATTTTCCTCTTCTGAATATATGACTCCGTCCCAGTCAGTCGCTTCAATTCTGTATTTGGCAGCAAGTTTTTCTATCGAAGCAAGTGCTTTTTCATACCTTACTTTATTGCGAGATTCATCCTCCTCAAGAATTTTTCTCATTCCCGACAGCTTTTCTGAAATAGCCTTGAACTTCGCTTCTATTTCGCTAATATCTCCGTCTGCAGGCGTTTCAGATGAAAATGATTCATAGAGTGCAAGCTTTTCTATAAGTTCTCTTCCGGCATTTTCATAAGTTATCCTTGAAATATTGAGAACTTCAAGTTTTTCTGTCAGGTCGTTGACAAGATTCTCATATAGCCTAACCCTGTTTTCTTCCCTTGAAATATCAGTTTTTTTATCATTAAGATTCTTAATGTCCTCAAGATACCTTTTATAAACACTTGAAAATGCAATGACTGCATCTTTTTGCCTTTTAATAACAACGAGAGCATCATCCATTTTCCTGACGTCAGCAGAAATCTTATCTACATCCTCTTCAAGCTTCTTATGTTCATCTCTAAGAACAATTTTACTTACCTTGCACTCACCAAGTCTCTTGTCAAACTCAGCAATTTTTTTATTTAATTGGTCATAATAGTCAGGTGTAAGATTACTTAGCTCAAGTTCCTTCAGCCATGTCGCATATTTATCAGCCTCATTTTCTCTTCCGACTAGCTTCTCCTTAAATATCTCTTCCTCTTCAGAAAGCCTTTTAATCTCCGCATTATAGCTTTCGTCACTGACAAGATCAGTGTTGAAATAAGCGTAAAATGCCTCTCCGCCTTCAAATTTTATAACTGTTCTGTATTTCTCTGAAAGCTCTGGTGCTACAGCCTCACCCTCATCTTCCTTTCCTCCGAGACGCTCTCTTACTATTATAGGAACCGGAAAGTCTGTAAACACTTCAGGCGCTTTTTCTTCAAGCCTTGCAAGGTCTGCTTCAGAAAGGATCATAGAATACGGGAGCAAAGGAAACCTTGCGATCAGTTCCCTTTTCTCCTCTGTGCTTTTCCCGTTTTTTCTAAGCCATTCAAAACCGTAAACTACTGTTACAGGAATATCCGAGAAATACTCAAGGAGATCATTACTAAGTTCAATGATCCTGTTCCTCGTAAGACGTTTATACGCATTATGGGTGTCATCGAGCTGTTTTTCAAGTACCTTGACCGCCTGTCTTACCTCCTTATAGTGTCTCATAATCTGCTCGATCAGAACATCCTTGCAAAGCACCTTTTCAGCAGGTATTTCCTCATATTTGCATATCATCTTACGGCGTTCAATCTCCGCATCTGCAACAGCGAGCTCATTCTGGGCAATCTGCACTTCTGCTGAAAGAGTAGACTCATTTTCCCCTATCTTATCAATTTCCTTTGTTACCGAGCGAAGTTTTTTCTGAATATCTTCTCTGAGCCTTATCATCTTAAGACGTCTATCATTTACTTCGTAATGTCTTCCCTCAAACTCCTGCAGTATTCCCTCTAAAAGCCCTGTCTCATAGACTCTCATCACATTTCTTGAGACAGATGAGTCTGTTTCTTTGTTAAACCTGCCCTCTTCTCTGTCAAAAAGATCAATTTTTGCCTGAAGGATCGCCATTTCTCCTGTCAGCTTCGAAAGAGCGATATTTGCTTTCTTAAACTCTTCCTTATTTACTCTAAGCTTTTCCCTTTTTTCTTCTATTTCCTGTTCGATCGATCTTTGAGCATTATTATTCTCTTCACTAGCTTTCGTATAATATTCCTTTAAAGCTGCTCCCAAGCTATCTCTTTCCGGTGCTTTTTCATCCTCAGTCCTTTTAAGGTTTTCTAGTCTCTCTTTTGAAACAAGATACTCGCCCCTATAGCCGTTTACTTCTTCCTGCTTTCTTGCCAATTCAAGAACCTGCGCTCTTTTCTTATACTTTTCTTCTTCATTTAAAAGTGCATCGCGTTCCTCTGCATACATAGCCATATTGGCAAGATGGTAGTCACGCTCCTCCTCATTTTTGTGCACAAGAGCGGACAATTCTTCGTATTCCACCCTCTTTACCATATCTGAAAGTAAAGCACATCCCTCTCTTAGCTCCTCTGCCTTAGAATTGACATTTTGAAGAAGCTTCTTTAATTCATTCGAAAATGATACTATCGCGGCACCTGCATAAAGCCTTGCAGAATCAACATCTTTATAATCTCTCGCCAATCCTCTCGTTTCAAAAAGATCTTTTAACAAAAGATTCAGCGTATCCCTTCTTTTTATAGAACTGATATTTGCCTTGTATGTCACAGCATGATCAAGAACGATCTTGCTGTAGTTCTTTATCGGGTTCTCATTCTGGCGACGCCTTCTGCCTGCTATCTTATCTTCTATTGAAGGAAGAAACCACTTTTCAATAAGACCCTTTTCATCACTGCTATCAGAAAAAAGCCTCGACAGACCTGATTCCTCATTATTTATCTTTTTTACTATCGACTCCCATTCCGAGCTGTATATCTGATATTCAGCAAGTTTATCATAATAAAATGAGCCTGCCCCGCTATTCATATCGTAATACCAGAACTTTTTTTCCGAGTCCCTCTTCAGATTTTCAAAAAGAGCCTTGGCATCCGCAAAAGAACTTATTTTAATAGCTTTATCACTCTTCTTTGATAAAGCTATCCTTTCTATGTCATATTCACAAGATTCTCTGTACTCAGAAATGAAATTGACCATGTCGAGCACATTTTCCTCTTCGCTATCCCTGTTCTGGCTTTTCCTTACCATCATACCGGTAAGAACCTTTGTGTCGCTCCCGTCAAGCTGCCATTCAACCATGATAAACGATGGCTGTACACCTGTAAAATATTCGGCAAATAGTCTTTTCGGCATATTCTGATAACGTTTATGTACAAAAAGAGACAGTATCATCTGCACCATAACAGATTTTCCACTGCCATTTGCCATATTTATCATTGTGTTCTGCCTGTTCATGTAAAAAATCTCATCACTTATATGATTTTTATTATCATTATAATTTAAATTTATGAAACGAACTGCAGAAATCTTACTCATGCCTTATCCTCTTCTTTCCCCTGCTTTACACTTTCATGGTTTCTTTCAACTATCCTTCGTACTCTGTCAATGTTTGCCTGATTAAGCAAATCCCAGTTCATCAGATTGTCTAACTTGGCTGTCGTCTTTATCATTTCATCCGCTTCCACAAAAATGATAAGTCCCTGGTTTTCAAGAAAATGCAGTACATTTGACATAAGACCTTCCTTTGTTGTCCTTGAAGTTCTTCCGTTAAAACCCTTGTCACTTGATTTCAAGGCCTGAAAAGCATCATACATATCTGAAAAAGCAATCCCTGCGCAATCCTGTTCCTCTTCATCCATCTGCGCAGCTCCCTCACGAAGCCTGTCTGCGATTATATTCTGAAGCAGTCCCACCTTCATCTGCGCACGCGAATTCGCCACACTTCCCTTGCCATCGTAGAATTCGACAAGAATGGTTAAAATGATAAACTGCGACAGATAAAAGTCCTTGTCACGAGCCCCCGATTTGCAAAGCTCTTTTTTTAACTGATTCTTTGAAAAACCGAGAAAATTATTGTCCTCATCAGGAATCAGATATATAACTCCGCCAAACCACGCAATAGAACACTCCGCCTCTTCTCCCTGACTTTTCACAAGCGCCTGAACATGCTCATCCGTAATATACGCATTATAAAGAGCCGGCTCATTCTTTTCACTCATCTCATGATTTTTAAGAAGATAATAAAATATCTGCTGACTTTTCTTTATTTCGCCTATTTCATACGCCATACGTCCTCACTCCTTGCTGACTCTTAATAATACATCACTGCATCTTATGCTTTTAAGTCTCCCGTCAGGTTCAGCCACATTTTTTATAATGATCGGCGCAGCCGAGTCTATCTTGAAAGCTTCTATCCTCTGTATGCCGGAAAACTCCTCTTTTTCATCTGTAAGCTCTAATAAAAGCTCCCCTATATTAAAGATCAGTTCAGTGCTTTCTATTGTCTGAAGCCTCTCTGACCTCATTTTAACCAGATCAAAAACCCCGTTTTTCAAAAATTCTATCATCACTTCCTTGAATATTTCAACATCAGGAACCAATGCTGCCATTTTTTGGGGAGTAAGGTCTGAAAGCCTTATCTCATCGTTATTTTCCAATATATCCTTCAGTAATTCACTAAGACAGTGATCATACTTTTTAAGCCTCTCCTTACGCTCCCTCTCCTTTTCCAAAAGATACTCTTCCTCATCAAAATCAAGTTCTATCTCGCCAGTCTTTTCTTCCGCTTTTCTAGAAGGTTTTTGCAGCATAAGAGCCATATTAGGGTTGTAGATTTTCTCCGGTACATTTGAAAAGAGAGGACTAATAAAAATATCCAGGTCATCTAACAGAGATGCATCCAAAAGTACCTTCTCGTACAGCTCATTTCTCAATGAAAATCTCTTGATCATCGACATCTGGGTCATGCGTTCAAGCTCCTCTGAATACAGCCTTTTTAGGTCATAATGACGCAAAAGTATCTGCTGATAGTCCTCTAAAACATGGGTAAGGTAATTTCCTATATTCTTAAGGTGAAGGAGCTTTTCTTTTTCTTCTTTAGTCAGGTCTCTGAGGTTTATCCCGGCCTGTTCAAGTTTGTCTGCCTCATTTACGACCATAGTCTTATAGGTTTCAAATTTTTTTCTTGTCTCTTCTATAGTTGTAAGGTCACCGGACAACATCTGCCTGTAGTCCTCGGTCGTGTAAGCAAGCGGATTACGTCTTATCCGGTTCATATCCTCATCGATCTTCTGTATCTGAACCCTCACCTGCATATAAACGTTTTTGATAGCTTCCTCTGCCTTGTCATAGCTCTTCTTCTTTAGCTGAAGTTCAAAGATCATCTCCTGAACCGACAATTTCATGTTATCTTCAATTTCCATGGTGCCAAGCAGAAGATTGTAGCCATCATTCGTCAGTTTGTAAGAAGTTCTTCTAAGGCCGGAATCCTCCATATAGATAACTGAAGTCTCCACATAGTTTACATGAAGTTCCTTAAATTTCTCATCTTCAAAAGAATAGGCTGGAAAATCCATTACCTGACCATCATTTGACAACACAGCATTTACGATAAAATCCGCCAGTTCCCTTGCCTCCTCAAAGGAAAGATGCTTGTTTAAGTATCTTGAACAGATTTCATCAGTAAAAGCACTTATATCATCCATTGTACATGGCGTTTCAAGAAGAGACTTCTCCATTATAAACAATAAAATAGAAAAAAGAAGATTTAACTGTTCTCCATTATTTTCCAAGCCATATTTGCCCCATGTGGCCTTCTGAAAACTGTTCTGACACAGGCAGGCATATCTGGCAACCGTTTTCATTCGCCTTGGAAAGAGCTGTAAAAAATCAAATTGCATAACAATCCTTTCTATCAAATGTCGTATCACAAAGTGATACGATGTAGCCGCTTACCATTGCCGAAGGCAATTATCATGGTAAGCGATTCAAGTAATGTCGTATC
>CADBPM010000078.1 GCA_902796595.1 uncultured Lachnospiraceae bacterium
AGTCAGTATGAAGTAAGAAGTGCTCTTGCAAAATGCGGTCTCACTACAAAACACATTGAGAGCAAGGTAAGAGTACTTTCCGGTGGTGAGCAGGCAAAAGTAAGGCTTTGCAAGCTTATCAACCGTCCTTCAAATATCCTTGTGCTCGACGAGCCGACAAATCACCTCGATGTAGATGCGAAGGATGAATTGCAGAGAGCTTTAAAGGAATATCCAGGCTCAATCCTCATGGTGTGCCACGAACCGGAATTTTATGAACCATTTGCAACAAAAATTTTAAATTGTGCTGAATGGACTACTAAAAAAGTCTGAGAAAGGAGCAATATGTCGGAGGGTTTTATCACTTTTAGGGATGTAAGCAGAGAATACCGCATGGGTGAAGTCACCATAAAGGCTGTAGACAGTGCAAGCTTTACTATTGACGAGGGAAAATTTACGCTTATAGTTGGGCCTTCCGGTGCTGGAAAGACCACTATCCTTAATATGCTTGGCGGCATGGACAAGGCAAGCAGTGGAAGTATAAATGTCGCCGGTATAGATATAAGTTCCTACAACAAAAAGTAGCTTACTTCCTACAGACGCTATGATATAGGCTTTGTATTCCAGTTTTATAACCTTGTTCAAAACCTTACAGCAAAGGAAAATATAGAACTTGCGGCTGATATGTAAGTTACAGTGAAGATTCTGATAAAATGACAGACCTTGCAGAAGTATTTCCGGTAATATTTTATCTTGTTGCCGCCCTCTCCTGTCTCACAACCATGACGCGAATGATCGAAGACCACCGCAGTGAGATCGGCACTCTCAAGGCTATAGGTTACAGCAACCTTGCCATTTCAACCAAATATATAGGCTACACTTTTCTTGCAAGTTTTACCGGAGGCATCATCGGAGTGATATGGGGGTCTTTGCTTGTGCCAAAGCTTGCCTTTACAGCATGGCTGGGACAGTACACTCTGCCCAACCTTATCTATCATAACGAAGCACCGACCTACATCATTTCAGTTGCCATTGCAGTTATCGGTATCACAGGGACTGCATTTCTTGCCTGTCGCGCCGAACTTGCCTCGATGCCGGCTGTCCTTATGCGCCCGAAAGCTCCAAGGTCAGGCAAGAGGATCTTGCTTGAACGGATCACTTTCATCTGGAATAAGCTCAAATTCAGTTCAAAGGTTTCTGCCAGAAATCTTTTCAGGTACAAGCAAAGGTTATTCATGACAGTCTTTGGTATTACCGGCTGTACCGCCTTGCTTGTTGTAGGTTTCGGGCTTTATGATGCGATTTATGCAATACTTGACAAGCAGTTTGACGAGATCACAAAATACGATGCTACTCTTGCAATAGAAAGCGATATAAAAGAAAAAGATCTTAAAGAAATAGAATCCACCCTTTCTTCAGCAAAAATCGTGAAAGAATACAGCATGGTATTTTCAGCACTTACAGAAGTTAAAAATGATAGGAACGCCGACACAAAGACCGTTTCAAATGTTTATCTTACAGGTATAAGCAAGCCGGAAAACATCTCAGACTACATAACGTTAAGGCACAGAAAAAGAAGGGAAACTGTTATCTTCCCAAAGGCTTCCGTAAAAGGCTCTGTTGCAGATGCCTTGTTTACTGAAAAGCTTGCAGACTCGCTGAAGCTTAGAAAAGGCGACACAGCTTCAGTAAAGGTTTCAGATGATGAGACGATAAAGCTTAGAGTTTCCGACATAATAGAAAACTATGTAAATAACTATATTTATCTTGATATAAATGATCTTGATAGACTTTTAAAAGACGGCGGTACTCCAAATGAATTCATGTTTATTTATGAGGATGATGCCGCAGATAAAGACATAGACAGCCTCTCTACCCGTCTTGTAGGCTTGGATGGGGCTTCAAGCTACACTTATATCAGGTCTACTGCAGACAGATTTGAGAAAAGTCTTTCAGCCGTAAATGCCGCCGTAGGGATAATTATAGTTGCCGCTGCAACACTTGCTTTTATCGTACTCTACAACCTTACCAACATAAATATCACTGAGCGAAACAGAGAACTCGCCACATTGAAAGTGCTCGGCTACACAGATTTTGAAACGACCAACTACGTCTACAGAGAAAATTTCGTAATGACCGGAATCGGCATACTTACAGGGCTTCTCGCATGAAAATATATGGTCATCTGGCTTATGACCACTGTTGAAAATGACTATATGATGTTTGGAAGAAGTGTAACTCCAAAAAGCTACATTATCTCCGCCCTGCTTACCCTTGCCTTTTCCCTTTTCGTAAATATCGCCGCCCACTTCTCCATCAAAAAGATAAATATGATCGAAAGCCTTAAGTCCGTGGAATAAGCAAAGAAAGAGCCACTACAATTGTATTATAGAACAAGATCCAAAAATAATTGCGGATAGAGCAAGCTCTATCCGCAATTATTTTTGCTTACTATATTTAGTTTTAAATCTCTGAAAGGCTTGCTGCCTCTACATATATTTCCTGAATAACTTTCTTAAATTCTTCAAATTCTTCACCGATCTTCATTGCTTGGTCTGCACCTTCTCTTGATACAGCGGCAACCTCTTCGCTTGTAGCCGAAAGATTTGCGATATTGCTGTTCATATCTGTGATATGATCAGATACTTGATTCATGCTTTCTCCAACAGCCTTGAACTTTTCTACCATGTCGGTCACACTGTCATTTATCGTGTTGAAATTAGACTCAACTGTATCGATCATAGTATTTTCCGCATCAACACTCGAAACAGTCTCATCTATGCTTGACATGGCATTGTTGGCATCTTCAGTAAGCTGGGCGATGATATTTGTTATCTCATTTGAAGCTTCGCTGGTCTGCTCCGAAAGCTTTCTTATATCCTCTGCAACAACAGCAAATCCCCTGCCTGCTTCACCTGCTCTTGCTGCCTCAATAGATGCATTAAGAGCAAGAAGGTTTGTCTGCTTTGAAATAGCAATGATAGAACCTATAAATTTATGTACATCCTGTACCTTGCTAAGCACAGCTTCGGTAGCCTCAACTGTTACATGGCTGTTTTCCTCAAGCACACTTGACTTTCTCTTCAGTTCCGAAACTACCTTTACACCCTCGGTGATCGTTGTCTGAGCCTTCTTTGATGCCTCTGTAACAAGACCTACAAGCTCATTTGCCTGTCCAGTAAGCTGCTCGATCTCCTGGCTCTGAGAAGTCTGCTGCTGAATTTCCTCGGCACTCTGAACCATACCGTCAGAAATGTTCTGGATACCAGTCTTGTTGGCATCAAGAAGTTCACCCATATTTGTAACGCCGTCTTTTGCACTGTCAAGAAGATTGGTTACATTTCCTGCGATCTCCTGCATCTTCTCGCCGGCAACTTTTGTCTTTTCAGCAAAATCCTGTATTTCTGCAAGGTTTTCATCATTGAACTCAACAAGCATCTTTACTGTAAGAAAGGCTGATACAAAAGAAAGTCCTAATGTTACAGCTCCTACAAGAGCCATATTTACATCCGCTGTCCCTGATGCAAATTCTCTTGCAACAGCAATCAGATAACTTACGGTAATAGCGCCCTCTCCTGCAATAATAAGTCTCTTATTAAGGTAAACAATACTTGAAAAAAGGATAGGCAGACCAAGTGCAAAATAAATAAGTGATGTCTGTGTAACGATAAACGAAAAATAAGCGATAGTCGAACCGCCCATGATAAGGATGCAGCCCTTCTTTTCTTCCTTAAACCTTATAAAACCGGCTGTATTAAGAACAAAGCCTAAAATTGAAATAACTACCTGAGCAACAAGCTCTCCACGAAAGCCCTTTTGGATGCCATTTGCAAAGTCAAGAACTATCATACCTAAAAGAATTATGAGGCAGACATTGTAAGCTATACTATTGGCTCTGCGATATTGATCATTGGTCATGCAACACCTCCATATCTGGAATCATTCTCCGTCAACGTAATACTTAGAAGTTTGTCCCTACGGGTTAACTTTACATCAAATTGAAAAATTTTGCAATATATTTTTTCGTTAAACACAACTTCATATTTTTCATCTGTAATAGCAATATTTTATTTTCAGTTTTCATTGTGTTAACCGTTTGATATTCTTTTTTTGTGTTTCGTTTATACATACTAATATTTTTCTATAAAAGCAAAAAATCCCTGCTCTCCACATTGTAGAGAACAAGGATAAAATAAGAAAAAGAAATAGGATAGAAGTCAAAAATGACTGATCAAGCCTTTTTATTAAGTCTGAAAAATGCTGCTGTCATTCCTATCAATATCGCAATACCAAGGATTACCATGCAGGTTATTGCACTGTAAGCTGAAGAAAGATTTGCCGCTGTTCTTACTTCCTTACTTACATCCGCATTTGAAAAGAAGATATATCCAAGTCCGGATGCTTGCTGTGAAACGAAATTTATAAGTGCGTATGAAACAAGCGCTGGTGAAAGAATCTGAAGGACAACTTTCCTTTGAACGTTTAGAATAAGCGAAAGCAAACTTATAGTGTATCCCATGGAAAAAAAGATCCCGGGCGTATTTAACCAAAATGTGTAATCCATCATTTCAACCTGCTGCCCCCGCAAGCTCTCTCACTGTCCAGTCTATACCCTTTGCAAGACGAAGGGGCATTTCGTTAAAATGATTGCCAGGATTAAGAGAAAAACTTGTCTTTATTCCCCTGTTCTTCGCATTATCACAAAGCTCACGCATAAGGTCCTCTGTAGTCCTAAGATAAGAGTTTCTCGTCTTCTTTTCCTTATCTCCTATTGAAAAGTAGGCTGTTTCCGGAATCTTTGCAAACTCATTATCGATAAAGAATTCCTTAAAGTCAGGATACCAGACAGAACCGGAAGCACAGATAAAACCATTAAAAATCTCTGTTCTAAAAGGAGCATAGGCAGCAAAAAGCCCTGCCATAGAATAACCTGCTATCACTCTTTTTCTTGTATTCTCTCCGATGATCTCTTCTGCCGCAGGCAATACCTTTTTCTCAATAAGACAAAGGTGTTCATCGGCTTTTCCTGCAAAGTTATCATTTTTTGATACCACCGGCTCATGCTTCCATGGCGACATAGCCGCATCCCAGTCAAAGCGTGTTATTGATACATAATGAAAAGGAGACGTACCTATCTCCTTACAGTTATTTACTATCTCCTCTGTATCACCCCCACCGTCGTTACTATAAACAACTATATCCGAAGGGGCTTCACTTTTATAGACAGTTACCTCTATGCCATTAAACTCAATTGTTTTTTTCAAAATATTCCTCCCTGATACATGACCTTTGCCATTTCAACTTGAGTACAATTATCGTTCTTTTACAACTCTCCGTCAATAAAAAGAAAAAAGGTACCACTTTTAGTGATACCCGCGTAAATTTTTTAGATCTCAACAAACTGTTTTGTACTTGCATCGAGTTCGCCTGTAACCTTGTTGTTCTGTTCCATGGCATCGCTTATACCACTTATCTGGTAAACGATTTCCTGAGAATTCTCTGCTGAAAGCTCGATAGCCTCAGAGGACTCCTTGACTGAATCTGTTATGGCGTATACAGAATCTGTCATTTCGCCCATTATATTATTAAGGTTTTCAGTCTGATGCTTTATCGATTCAAGCATGTTACTTATATAATTGGCCGCCTGATCATAGTTGTCACCAGTCTTAACAAAATCATCATAATCTGCAAGAACGGTATTATTGATAAAGTTTAAAACCTCCATAGCATTATCCGCAAGGCTCTTGACTGCAAGCGTCACATCCGCACTGATAGTTTGGATATTGGCAGCTGTCTGACGGGAATTCTCTGCAAGCTGTGAGATCTCATCCGCAACAACTGCAAAGCCTCTGCCGGCTTCCCCTGCTCTTGCTGCCTCGATGGAAGCATTGAGAGCAAGAAGGTTTGTCTGACTTGCAATATCAAGAATAACTTTTGTAAGTTCGTTGATCTGCTGAACCTTCTCAGAATCCTTAACAGATTCCTGAAGAACTTCCGAAAGCTCTTCCATACGACTTCCTGTCTTGTTCTTCTTGCCAAGAGCTGCTTCCTTAATTTCTGTAGCTTCCCTCTTTATTTCAATCGACTTGTCTGTACCATCCTTAACACTGTCATTGATGTTGTCTGTTGCATCCTTGACATCACCAAGCTTGCCATCGATAACGCCGGCTCTCTCTGAAACATTCTGCATACTTGCTGAAAGCTCTTCAAGAGCAGCAGATGTATTTGAAACATTATCACTTGCAACCTGAATCTTTTCAGTCATAGCACCTGCGGACTCTTCAAGAGTAGCTGTACCGCTCTTGATATTTCCAAGGATCTTCTGAAGGTCTGCGATAAAGTTGTTGAAGCCATCCTTTATATAAACAAGTTCGCTTGAGGTCTCTGTCTTTATCCTTGCATTAAGATTACCCTTGCTGTTATCAATATCCTCAATGATCGCATTGATCTCATCTGCGATACTGCGAACCTTTTTGCCGATCCTAAAATATGTAGCTGTAAAACTTAATACAATAAGTACGAGGTATACTACTAAAAGAGCATTTACAATTACAAAAGTCTTTCTTGCTGTATTGTCGTTATATTCGTCTGAAACTTTCTGAAGATGAGTTATTCCCTTGTCAAGTACAGTAAGGTGTTCTTTCATTGTAGCAAGATCCTTGGATGCATCGCCATATACAACACTTGATATCGTGGCTACATCCTTGTTCTTTGCTCCTTCTACAACCTTCCTGTACTCGCTTATATATCCTGTAGCTGTCTCCTTAAGTTCTTTTGCTGCCCTCTGTTCCTCTGCATTAAGAAGATCTGAAGAAAATGTGCTCTCTATTGTATCGGCAGCTGTAGTCATATCGTCAAGACAGGTCTGCATTTCTGTGATCTTGCCATCAATCTGTCCTATCTTTTCAAGAGTATCAAACATAGAAGCAAGTGCAAAACCGTCATTATCGACGATCCTCATATCTACTTCAAATGTTCTCATGCTTTCCATTGCTGTTTCTGTTGTCTTTGTTGTCTTTTCAGTCACATTAACAAGAGAAGTAAGCTGTCTGGTTATAAGTACGATCGCAAGAATAAACACTACCAGAAGTCCAAGGTACGTTACGCCGGTAAAACCTGAAACTGTACTGACAAATGGTATATTCTTCCTTGCTCTGCTATTTTGAGAATTTGACATAATTTTGATTCCTTTCTCATATAAAACTTTTAGCAAAGTCAGAAATTTCACCAAATACAATTTTTATTTTCAAACTTTGCGTTTTATTTATTTCTGTTGCCAAATAAAAATTCTAATACGGGAATTCAAGTATGTCAAATAAGTCAAAATCAAGTATAGTGAATTTTTTATTAAATTCGTTTTAATTGATAGTCAGGTTACATCTCTGTCATCTCACGTGCTTTTCTCTCATCAAAAAACTTTTTAATTGATTTTAACACCTCTTTTTTGCCGCTTGATTTAAGAAGATATCCATCCGGTTTAAGGCTTAGCACCTTGCTTACGCTGTCGCGGTCACCCTTTCCCGTAAGGAACATAACAGGAAGGTTCGAAGACCCTGATTCAGCCCTTATCATACCAAGAACCTGCGGTCCGCTTGTCACAGGCATTTCATAATCAAGAAGGATCAAGTCCGGTCTGTTATTTGCAAGATAGGTTATTGCCTGCATTCCGGAAGTTACTATAGTAACCCTGTATTCTTCAGCAAGCCATTCTTTTACCATGTGCAAAAATGTGGCATCATCATCGACAATAAGTATGCTCTTCCTGTCCGCCATTCTTTCATTCACTTCAGCGATCATATTCAGACTGTCGATAAGAACCGGAGTATTGAGCGGTCTTAAAAATATATTTGCTATCATACTTTCATGGAAGATCTTTTCCATGGTATCAATCTCTATCTTTTCGCCGATAAGACAAAGCTTCTTGTCTTTTTCAAGACATAGATCTTTTAAATATGTAAGAAAAGATGGAATTTCATCTATATAGCTTCCAAGGTAGAAAAGATAGATATCCGCCTCATCCGCATGATCGTTCAGATCACCTATTTCAGGTAAACACTGAAACACGTTAAAATCAGCATTCTTAAGATTGTTTACTATCGCTCCGACCATAAAAGTAGAGCCTTTGCTTATAATAAGGACATTTTTATTCATAGAATCTCCCTTTCAGCCTTTGTTTGTCTTGCAGTAAACCTAAAAGTTTTTTAAAAATATTCTTCATCATTATAACATAGGAAATTTTATCTGAAAATACACCTACTTATCTTTTTCTTGACTTTTTCTGATATCAGGGTAGAATTATTATGAACGTGTTCACTAAATAAAATCCAAATTTTATAGTAAGCGAAGAAAATAGTTGCGGATAGAGCTTGCTCTATCCAGCAATAATTCTCGGCGACGTTTATCGTAAACGAAATTATTTATTTCGTTTACGATAAATTCCGGATTTTCATCGATGCTGCAGCAGGCACAACACCGATTGACACCATGCCTGCTGCAAGGTATATATAATGAAAATAGTAGTCGGGGGAGCTTTTGGAAATTTAGGAAGCGATGTGCTGCGTTCCTGCATAGCACATGACTATGAAACAGTAGCAATAGACATGAATGAAAGAGCACTTAATGGAGTGGATCCTTCATCATACACATTTCGCAAAATAAATGCAGGTGATCCTGCAACCTTAAAAGGAGTCTGCGATGGAGCAGATGCCGTTATAACTACCATAGGGCTTACCAAGGGTGTGCCAGGCCTTACCCCTTATGACATAGATTACAAGGGAAATCTCAATCTCTTAAATGAAGCCAAAAGAGCCGGAGTAAAAAAATTCATATACGTCTCAGTTCTTCTTGCAGAAGAAGGAAAGCATATCCCTATGCTTGGGGCAAAGGCACAGATGGAGCAGGCTCTTAAAGAAAGCGGTGTCAACTATATCATCTATCGTCCGACAGGGTATTTTTACGATATCATGAAACAGTTCAAACCTATGATAGAAAAAGGAAAGGTAACTCTCCTCGGAAAAGATACGATAAGGGCAAATGTAATCGATACTTCTGATTTTGCAGACTACATGGTCGAGCATGTAAATGACAAAAATCTCACTGTAAATATTGGAGGGACAGAAATATATTCATACGAAGAAATCGCTAAGATGTGTTTTGATGCTGCCGGAAAGAAGGCTGTTATAAAGCGTGCCCCTGTCTGGACTTTCAACCTTATTTCAAAACTGCCTAAGGTAAAAAAGGAAGGTCGCAGCGGCGTGGTCCTCTTCGGTCAGTGGATAATGACTCATCAGATGGTAGCTGATACCAAAGTTGGCAAGAAAAGCTTCAAGCAATACATTTACGATACTTTTAATACAAACTGACCCTTTTCTTTCACCAGTGTCAACTGCAGGCACGACACCGGCGGACACCTGCCTGCAGTAAGGTATACATTATGACATTAAAACTTTTTTTGATATTTTTTATCATATCCGCCTTTGGCTGTATCGGCGGCTTTATAAATTTTGTTCATTTTATGTCTGTAGGCTACGGCTTTTCCGTTGCCGCACTGGGCATTGCTTATGGAATCACAGCCTTTATATTGAAGCTTCCCGTAAACTGGGTAAGTCTTATCCTCTGCCTCTTACTTGTCTGCTACGGTCTAAGGCTTGCACTTTTCCTTCTTTTCAGAGAAAAGAACGCTTCTTACAAGGCAAGCCTTGCCGAAACAAAGCCATTTCCTTTCTTTGTAAAGGCAGCAATGTGGGTCTGCGTCGCTATAATGTACATCCTGCAGACAAGCGGCGTTTTCTTCAGGCTCTACAATAACAAGGGAAATGAGATTGTCCTTCCTCTTGCAGGCTCGATAATTGCAGCAACCGGCTTTGTAATAGAAGCTCTTGCAGACAAACAGAAAAGTGCCCAAAAGATCCACAACCCGAGGATGGTTGCCACAAAAGGGCTTTTCAAGCTGGTGCGCTGTCCTAACTACCTTGGGGAGATTCTTTTCTGGACCGGCATAACTTTAAGTTCACTAAACTGCCTTTCAGGAAGTCTTCAGTGGATATTCGTTATTGCAGGATACATTCTTATCGTATTTGTAATGATAAACGGAGCCGAAAGGCTTGATAAGAAGCAGGAAAAACGCTATGGAAGCAATCCAGATTATCGCGCCTACGCAGATAACACTCCTATAATCATTCCATTTATACCTGTATGCCATATCGGAGATTATAAGGGAGAAAAAGCTAAAGATAAAGCAACTTCTTAAGGGAGGTTAAAATGAACAAAGAGCTGCGTCACCTACAGACGTGGCTCTTTTTCTTATCCAGCCTTCGTAAGGTCGCGAAGGGTTTTTCCGCTTTGATACATTTTTTTACAAAAAGACGTGCACTCATCGAAAGCTCTGAATCTTTCTATAGCCTCCTTCTCATTGCCGTATACCTTCCAGCAGCCCACACACTTGCAGTCTCTTGCGGACCTATTTATAAATTCATAGACATCCCTTGCGGGATACCCCAAAAAGAGTCCTACTTCATGTGGAAAGGCAGCTTCTTTCATCTTTTTGCAAAGCCTTTTAACGCACTTTTCCGGTCTCTCTGGCTCATATCCATAAAGCCTCAACAAACTCGAAACTTCTTCATCATGGAAATACCTTTTTAAGGCAGATATCCTGTATACATATACAACAGCTCTTTCTTTTTTCATACACATAGGAATTATGCATACGCCCTTATCTCTTATCTCATCATTAAGATATCTTATTTCGCGGGCGAGTTCATCCATGGAATCTGCTTTTACCGAAAATAAATTAGCTGGCTTAAGTCCGGCTAAAGTCGGCGAGCAATTTGCCACAAGCTGTTCACCACTCATTTTCCCCTCCAGTAAGTCGCTTATTGCAGTACCTGGCTTTGCCAGTACTGCTCTCTGCCGACCAACGCGAAAGCGTTTATCATGGTCGGCTAGTCCTTTTATTGCAGTGCCTGGCTCTGCCTGGTACTGCAATATGCTTTAATGTAAATGATGTCGGGGTCAAAAGCATTTGCCCCCGACTAAATGATACGCAGCATGCACATTTCATGTGCAACATGCTGCTAAAACACTCAT
>CADBPM010000079.1 GCA_902796595.1 uncultured Lachnospiraceae bacterium
AATGTGTGTGTAGCTCAGCTGGATAGAGCGTCTGACTACGGATCAGAAGGTCGCGAGTTCGAATCTTGTCACACACATTCTTTTAAAGAAGCGTTTTTCGCTTCTTTTTTTGTTTATAAGAAATCCTATAAACAAAAAAACTACGCGTGGATGCGACTCTTTGTTCTTTTAGCCCTCACGTCACATATTTTACTTTAACTCTATTTTTACCTAAATTTAATGAAGATACAAGGAACAAAAAGTACACTAAAACTCCCCCTTGTATCTTCAGATTATTAGCCAAACAAAAGTTCATCCGCAAGATAATCAAGATTATCTTCTGAATGTTCTACTTCCTTTGAATATATCCTTGCAACATCTATCATATCCGCAAGTTCGAATTTACCTGTATCAAGCCACCTCATAAGTGCCATATCTCTTATCGTATCGCAGGAAAGTCTGGCAAACTTCGCCCTCATAGAAAATTCACAATCATATACGCTTTTTATCATATATCTAAAAGTAAAATAATTGTATAATGCCTCCCACCAGATCGCAAGTTCTTCTGTGATCGACGGTTCAGAAAGGAATTTTTTCATATCTTCTGTATATGTAGGCGAATTGCTAAAATGCAAGTTAAGTTCCTTACAAGTATCCGACCACTCACTGTCCAACACTTCAAGACCGGAGAGAATACTCATTCTAAGTTCAAAATTATCCCTCGCCTCACGAAGTGAAGGCTCCTTTATGATCTTCTTTGAAAACCTTCCATCTACACCTTTTTTAAGTCCGCCAGGTCTTCCTGCCTCCATATTAATAAGGTTCTGAATATGATCCGCATATCCAAGATATTCTTCAAGACGCTCATGCATGGTCTTTGTTCTGTCGCTAAGTATAAAAAGTTCCCTGTCTCTTGCTTTCCTTAATTCATCTGTGTAAAATGTCTCGACATCCTCATACTCAGGGTTTTTATCTATTTCTCTTTCAACAATCCTTACAGGAGTGGTCCTCTCAAAAAGAAGTCTGCCGACTTCCTCGCATGACAATGCCATTGATTTTTCAAGCACATTGTCATACTCTACCGCAAATCTTGGATACTCGGTACAAACCTCGCAAAGACTTTTTTCTCCAAGGTTAATATAAATATCACATAAATTTTTATCATTTAAAAAAGGACACCTTTTGCCGTTGAGCACAAATGTATTACATTCGTCTGTAGACTCGTCCCCTTCCTGCATGTGTGCCCGCAGCCTTTCTCCGAACTCCCCTTTTGCATTTTTGTAGAGTCCAAAGGTTTCATCATCTATATCAAGCTCCCAGCCAATGCAGCAGGAATCTTTACATTCTCCTGCAATACAGCGAAACTCATCGTAAAAATCCGGTGTCCTAAGTATCATATTTTATTTTCACCGCAGGCATGGTGCACATCGGTACTGTGCCTGCAGCAGCACTGATGCAAGGTTAAAATTCATTTCAACCCTGACACTTCACAACATCTTTTTCTTTTTTAATATAATGAACATAGCAATGCAGGCAAAAGCCGTAATGCCAAGCACTATCCAGAATCCATACTGGTTATGTTCAAAAGGAAGAGAGACATTCATTCCCCATATTCCTGCGATTATAGTAGGCAAAGCCATGACAATTGTTATCGAAGTAAGAAATTTCATCACTACATTAAGCCTGTTATTTATAACCGTCGAAAAAAGCTCACTTGTACCTTTTATAATATCCTGATATATCTTTGTAGTTTCTATAGCCTGCATATTTTCGATTATAGTATCGTCAAGCAGTTCCTCATCCTCTTCATGCTCCTTTAAGATCCCATAGCGCTTTATCCTGTCAAGCACTGAAGCATTGGCTCTAAGTGAAGTTGCAAAGTATACAAGGTTTGATTCAAGATAATGAAGATTTATAAGGTCTGAATCTTCCATATTACGGTTGATCTTTTCTTCTATCTCATTTCTCTTTCTGTCTATTGTGCGAAGCAGATTTTGATACACAATGCAGTTATTGTATATGATCTGACAACTGAATCTTTTTCTTTTCTTTGTTGAAAATGTCCTGATCTTCTGATTAATAAAATCTGCAAGAACAGGTGTTTCTTTTGCGCATACTGTGATCACTGTATCATCTTTTATTATAATGCCCAAAGGAATAGTGGTGTAGCTTAAGGCTATATTTTTAACTTCATGCGTAGGAATATCAAGAAGTATAAGTGTATATCCTTCCTCTGTAACAACACGCGATGACTCATCTTCATCGAGTGCAGCTCTGACATCTGCAAGTTCAACATCAAAACGCTCACTTACAAGTGTACATTCGTCTGCAGTGGGCTCGGTCAGCTTTATCCAGCAGCCGGGAGTATATGTCCCGATTTCTGTAAGCCTGCCCCCTTCCGTAATATAAATATTCTGCATGGCAATTCACCTTGGTATTTCTCTTATTTCATAAATCCTGCTGTATCATTTTTTAGCTTACCATAAATACAGCATGGGCGAGTAACCTGTTTAGTATAACATGCCACCCTTATGTTTTCAATATTTGCTATGAATGTCACCCCACTATGCGCCAGTGCTTATCTGCATGATTAAGAACCTCGCAGCCATCCTCTGTAACAAGCACAAGATCCTCTACTCTTACTCCATGCTTTCCTTCAATATAAACACCCGGCTCTATCGAAAAGATCATTCCCGGCTTCACTACATTTTCATTTGCAGCACTTACATCTCCGAATTCATGTTCCTTCTGTCCTATAAAATGACCTAATCTATGGTTAAATTCCTTGCTGTAACCTGCCGCACTTAAATAATCCCTTGCAGTCGCATCTATATCACAAAGTCTTACGCCCGGCTTTATCATTGCTTCCGCCTTTTCATTTGCAATGCGTACAAGGTCATGGATCTTTGTCTGCTCCGGATCTGCACTCTTACAATAGAAGGTTCTTGTCATATCAGAGCAGTAATTCTCATATACACACCCCATATCAATAAGTACACATTCTCCTGCATGAAGAACTGTATCATCCGGTTCATGATGAGGGTCTGCTGCGTTGGCACCAAATGAAACTATCGTAGTAAAGCTGTTTCCGCTTGCACCTTCTTTGAGATAAGTCGCATCTATAAATGCGGCAACTTCCTTTTCTGTCATGCCTTCTTTTACAAAGTCTGCCGCCTTATTTATTACAGTATCATTTATCAAAGAAGCTTTTTTCATTTTAACGATCTCATCGGCATCTTTTATCGCGCGGCAATCGTCCACAATAAAAGAAGCAAGCACAGGTTTTACATCCGGGCACTTTTCACAAAGCGGAAGAAGGAATCTTGCTGTCCATTCCTTATCTATGCCAAGCTTTTTGCAGCCATCAAGCTCTGATGCCATAAGTGATATCTGATCATCCGTATCAGAAAACCACACTTCCTTAAAGTTTGTCTTCGGAACTGAATAAAGATTATTTAAAAAGAAGACGCACTCTCCACTGTCTTTAATAAGAAATGCAAATAATCTCTCAAATGGCTGAACATAAACATCTGTAAGATATCTTATACTTATAGGATCTGTAACCATAAGGTGGCCGAGCCCCTCTTTTTTCATTCCTGCTATAACTCTTTCAATTCTTGTCATTATAAGTCTCCTTCCTTATTATTGAAGTCCCCCGCTTCGCAGGGCACTTCAATAATAATACAACCGCGGCTTTTCTTCTGCAAGACTTTTTGTGATCATATACAAAAGTAAAGCCGCGGAACTTATCATTCCGCGGCTGGTATTTTAAGCATTAGGAAACAAGAAAATCAAACTGAGACTCGTAAAGTCTTCTGTAAGCTCCGTTTTCCTTCTGCATAAGTTCATCATGTGTGCCTTTTTCCACTATTTCACCATGATCAACATACATGATACAGTCTGCATTTCTGATAGTAGACAGACGGTGAGCAATGATAAAGCTTGTTCTGCCCTTAAGCATTCTTGCAAGGCCTTTCTGAAGAAGGATCTCTGTTTCTGTATCTATGGCTGCTGTTGCCTCGTCAAGAATAAGAATCTTCGGATCAGCAAGCACAGCTCTTGCAAATGATATAAGCTGACGTTGACCTGCTGAAAGCCTTGAACCTCGCTCATTTACCTGCGTATTGTAGCCATCTTCAAGCCCCATGATGAAGTCGTGGGCACAGACCGTTTTTGCTGCATTTATAACATCTTCATCGCTTGCAGTCATATTTCCATAACGGATATTGTCCATTATAGTTCCTGAAAATATGAAACTATCCTGCATCATAACACCCATCTGGGTTCTGAGTGAATGAATCGTCACATCCTCTATATTGGTCCCGTCAACAAGGACCTCGCCGCCTGAAACATTGTAAAAACGGCTTATAAGATTAACAATCGTGCTTTTTCCAGCTCCGGTAGGGCCGACGATAGCATAGCTTTCCCCCGGCTTTACATTAAAGGATACACCATGAAGTATCTCTACACCATCTTCGTATGCAAAATGAACATCCTTAAATTCTACATTTCCAACAATAGGAGGCATTTCTCCTGCCCCTTCCTTATCTTTGACTAAAACAGGTGCATCTATTGTTTCAAATATTCTTTCAAGATAAGAAATTGCAGTAAGAAGGGAATTGTAGAAGCTGGCAAGTGTCATTATCGGCTGCCAGAATCTTGCCACATACCCCGTAAAGGCGGTAAGAAGCCCTACCGTTATAACCACATTTCCCTTTGCAAGCATGCCTATGCCCAGCACATAGATAACTGCAGTTGAAATAACGTTTATGTTATCAATAACAGGTCTTAATATAAAGTTGTACTTTACAGCATTAAGCCATGCTGTTCTCGCCTCGCCATTAAGGTCTCTAAAAAAGTCAGTATTGTAGTCTTCTCTTACAAATGACTGAGTCACTCTTATGCCATTGACGCTTTCTGCAATGTAGGCATTCAGATTTGACTGCTTATTTGACTGTATCTGCCATGCCTTATGCTGCCTATTCTTTACAAAAAGAACTATCGCAACAAGTACAGGCAGACCGCAGAGAACTATTATCGTAAACTTTACATTCAGATAAAGCATGAAAAATACTATAAAAAACATGGAAATAGTATCAGTTATAGTATTTACAATACCGTTTGAAAGAAGGTCTGAAAGGTTGTTTACATAATTTACAACTCTTACCTGAATCTTTCCATGCGGCTTGTCGTCAAAATACGAAAATGGAAGCTTCTGCAAATGCACAAAAAGCTCTCGACGAAGATTGTAAACTATGCCCTGACCTGCCTCATTTGTAAGCTTTATCTTTACTCTGGTAATGAGAGCACAGACAAGGAGGATGACAAAGGTTGCCACTGAATAAAGTACAATTCTCTTTACAGCCGCATCCTGCGTCAGGCTGTCTCCAAAATTTGACTCTGTTATCGTATCCATGACATTCTTCATGAAAACCGGTATCAGCATGGAAAGTCCGCTTGAAATGATCATTATGATAACAGCTGTAACAAGCTTTCCCTTAAAAGGTCCTACATAAGAAAGAAGCCTTTTTAACTGATTTATGTCAAAACTCTCTTCAAGATTTTCATCTTCATTTATCCTATTTCTTGCCATGCTCTCACCTCCTTTCTGCTATCAGCTCTTCAGGCACATTGCCGTACTGATGGGTAAATACAGTTCTATAATATCCATCTATGTTTACAAGTTCATCATGTGTTCCATGCTCCACGATCCTGCCATCTTTAAGAACAAGTATCTGGTCGCAGTCCTTCAAAGAAGAAATTCTCTGGGCTATGACAAAAACAGTTTCATTCTTAAGATTTGTAAGTTCATGCTGAATCTGTGCCTCGGTCTCCATATCGACCGCACTAGTCGTATCATCAAGTATGATTATCGACGGTTTCTTTAAAATGGCTCTTGCAAGAGCTATTCTCTGTTTCTGACCGCCTGAAAGTCCTATGCCTCGCTCGCCGACTACAGTATCGTAGCCGTCAGACATTTCTCTTATAAATCCATCTGCATCAGCGATCTTAGATGCCCATTCCACCTGTTCAAATGTACAGTCTGGATCACCGTAGGCAATATTTCCTTCAATCGTATCCGAAAAAAGGAACACATCCTGCATGGCAAGACCTATGCCATCTCTTAAGGTATGCAGTTCTCTGTCTCTTACATCAACTCCATCCACAAGCACCTTGCCGTCGGTAACATCATAGAAACGGCAGAGAAGACTCATTATCGTACTCTTTCCCGAACCTGTAGCACCAAGTATACCGACCTTTTCACCCGGTCTTACATGGAAGGAAACGTCACGAAGTACAGGCTCTCCATCCGCTTCATAGGAAACATGTCTGAATTCAACTTCGCCCTTTATCTTATCGCTGCTCTTAGGATACCTTGGAGTCATTACAGCAGGCTTTTCGGATACAGTGTTATAAATCTTCATTACAGAGGTTGTAAATCTCTGATAGTCATTTATAAGCCAACCGAACATTCTCAGCGGATTATTAAGCATCCAGAGATAACTGTTTATCATGACCATATTGCCAAGAGTCATATAACCCTTTACGCACATGATACCGCCGACTAACATAAGCATTACAGTAAGGATGCTGGATAAGACTTCAAAGATAGGCACATACTTTGTCCAGACATTGGCTGCATCAAGCTCAGCATCTCTATACTCTGCATTTTCAACGTCAAACTTTTGTATTTCGTAGTCCTCTTTGGCAAAGGCTCTTACTACTCTGTTGCCGCTTATATTTTCCTGTGCAAGGGCATTAAGAGCCGAGAACTGATCTCGTATATGCATGAAACGAGGCTTGATCTCTTTTGACTGAAAATAAGTCATGATCGCAGTAACGGGAAGAACTGTGATCATAGCGATTCCTATGCGCCAGTCAACAGAAAAGATCATTACAAGTGCTATAACAAAAAGCAGGGCATTTTCATAAACCTGATAGATAACGTAGGCAACAAAATGCCTTATAGCCATCATATCTCCAGTCTGACGGCTCATAAGATCACCGGTACGGTTTCTGTTATAAAAGGCAAAGTCCTTTTGCAAAAGACTTCTGTAGACGTCATCACGCATATCGTAAAGCGTATCCTGAGAGCAGGTTTCAAACATCCACAGGTATACTAGGCGTACAACAGACTGCACTACAGTCACCGCTATCATAGCGGCAAGAGCCTTTCCCAAAAGAGGAAGCCTGTCACCGATATTTTTACCATCTCCGATTATATCATCAACAATATAACCTGTTATCCTCGGATTTACTATCGCGAGAATGCTGGCAATTGTTACAAGGACAAGTCCAACACCTATCTTCCATCGGTATCGGGCTAGGAACCCATAAAACCAGCGCATTGCCGCACGCCAGTCACCGCTCTCCTTCTTGATTATTTTCATTTATATATCTCCTTTCCTTTAGACAGATTCCGTTGTCATGCAAAACACTATCTGCCTGTGATCACAACTTATTGCCGTTTTTTTATTGCGTTTACTATGATACTCTTTTATTTTCAGGTTACAATGATTTTTACTGTTCCATAATTGACCTTTTCTGCTTTTTAGACTATTATAATTATGCTTTGATCTTTTTACTAATGTCTAAGGAGACTTAAAAATGCTTAAAGTAACTGGCTGCGGCTATAATTATATACATAAAAATGGATGGGAAATAAAAAGAAAAAACGGTTTCTGTCATTATCTTCTTTTATGCATAAAGACTCCGTTTTATTTTGAAGAAAATAACTCCGGCATGATCACATATCATAACAAGCCGGGACTTTTACTTTACAGACCAAGTGACCCGCAGCATTACTATAACACAGAAGCAGAATATGTAGATGACTGGATCCATTTTGATGTGATTGATGAAGATTTTGATAAAAAAGTAAATGAACTTGCGATTCCATTTAATAAAGTCCTTGATGTTCCCAACCTTTCAGACATCTCCTCCATTCACCAGCAGATTGCGGCGGAACATTTCAAACAAAGTAAAAGTCATGCAAAGATAATGGACCATCTGCTTCGGGCGCTCCTCTACAGACTTTCGGATGAACTCGAGGACAAGCCTGTCTGCGTACCTTCTTCCATGGGCAATGCGGTTGAAATGCATAAAGCTCGCTTTGACGCCTTAAGAAGACGCATCTATCAGGGCGGTGAGGCGGCAAGGCTTGGGAGTGTCGAAAATATGGCAGCTGAACTTCATTTTTCAACTTCATATTTTCAGCATATTTACAAGGCGCTTTACGGGGTATCTGTAAAACATGATCTTATCATAGCAAAAGTGGAATATGCTTCGTATCTACTGTTAAATTATGACCAGAATATAGAATCAATTGCAAGAGAATGCGGTTATGAAAGCGTAGAGCATTTCAACCGGCAGTTTAAAAAGATAAAAAAAATGGCTCCAACTGAATACAGAAAAACAAACAGATAGGAGCTTTAACGCAGCTTGAATTTCAGCAAAAACAGTCTGAACAAAATTTCCTGTTCAGACTGTTCTTTTAGTCCTATTTTTCACCTTTGCACCATTTTTCTTCAAGTCTCGCAAGAAGATCGAGATATTTTTTCTGAGTCCCTGCTTTTGTTGCAGCCGACTCAGTCTCCAATGTCGCCTTATTCATCTTTGAAAATTCATCCTCCGGAAGCATTCTCTCTGCAAAGCCATAAACTGCGATATTTTCCTTTGAAGTATGGTTTTCAAGAAGGTTTGCCCACCCCATGATACCGGAGATCACCTGAAGTTTATTCATTGTCGTAGGCTCATTTTTGTAGCGCCTTAAAGCACTTTCACAACTAAGCACATGACCTCTTCCAAGTTCATGCTCAACCAGCATGCCATGTGTGATAAGATTCTCTGCAACCTTACCGAATTTTGCAACCATAACAGGGAAAAGAATCTTTTCTTCCTTTCCATGATGGTGCTTATCGCTGTAATTCCTGATAAAATCAATCTCGTCAGTAATGTCGGGAACAGGAACTTCTCCTCCTTCAAGAACATTGCAGCACATATTTCTTACTACTGCGATCATTCTGTTGATATTAACGTGCTCTTCTTCCATAAGTGCTATAATATAATGCATATCAGACCCTCTTTATGATATAAGTCATATCGTTGTTATCAAGTACAAATCCGGACTGCCTTATAGCTCCATTTGCGGCGGCTTTTCTCAAAATATAATAATTTGCAACGTCGCCTTCCATAGCATTCCATGAGTCACCGTGAATATCCTCCACAAGTGAGAAAACGACCTCATCCTCACTCTGGTCTAAAATAACACTGACTCTGTCGCAAGGCATTCCGTTTAAGAGAAGATCATCCAGTGCCTTATATGCATCTATAGCGCTTGAAACACTGGCGGCATGCTTTTCACCTGTCCTGCGTGCAACCTTCTCCATTTCTTTCATGGAAATACCGGAATTTAAAAGCTCCGTCACAAGTCCGGCATTTCTTTCTTCTGCATCATGGATCATCTTCTGAAGCGAACCATGTATATTGGCTGTATCAACAGCCTGCTCAAGTGGGACAAGATTTCTTACATACCTGTCACTCTTTCCTTCATTTGGAAACTGTTCTGCTATGGCAGAAGTTATCTCCTCCTGAAATCTGATCTTATTATATAACCAGTAATGAATAGGTCCCAGTACTAAACTCATTCTTCTCTCCTCTCAGACGCCTGCAAGTTTCTTATTTAATGCAGCCACAACAGCTTCCGGATCAAGTCCATGCACCATTGCCGCATCGTTAAGTGATTCCATCTGTGAGGCAGGACATCCTACACAATGCATACCGACTTCCATAAGTGTATCCAAAAGTTCAGGATGTTCATTTACAAGATTTCCGACAAGAATATCTCCTGTTACGCTCTTATTATCTTTGTTGAATTCTTTTTCAAGATCGAGTTCTCCGATTGACATAATCCCTCCAACATAAACATATTTGTATACTATCAGGCATTTTAACCTGAATACAAATATCTTTATGTTGCAGAAGCGACAAGTATACGAAAAGTATCTTTTTGATAATCGATTATGCCCTCTTTTTTCATATTGGAAAGCTCTCTCATCATAGCTGACCTGTTCACCGAAAGGAAACCCGCCATCGCAGTCTTTGTGATGGGTAAAGTTACATATCTTGAATCTTGCTGCTCAGCTAAAAGAGAAAGGTAAGCTAAGATCTTTTCCCTTATGGTTGTCTTTGACTGGATAACTATCTTTTCAAGAAGCATTTCATTTTTACGCCCAAGCAGATTGAAAAAATTTGTAGTAAGAACATTGTGAAATGCACAGCCATTCGGACAGGTATGAATAAGATTGTTTACTGCGAGAAAAAGAACTCTCGTCGGTGAACCTGCTATAAATGTAACTCTACACTCCCTTTCCTTCCTGACTGCAAAGGTTTCTCCAAAAAGCTCCCCTGTTGTCATGTATGATAGCATGGTCTGATTTCCATAAATATCATCCTTCATCATAAGAACGCTTCCGGAAAGAATTATACCTAAATAAGATATTTCCTCCGCCTCAAGAAAAATAACATCATCTTTCCTGTACTGTTCTTCAAAACTTCTGGTGCAATATAACAGATTGTTGAGGTTTTCCAGTGAAATCCCTGCAAAAAGCGGTATATTGCTTAATTCCTTAGCTCTGTTCTTTATTGATGTCATTCCAACTCCTGATTACCATAGCCACGCATCTTTATTGTGGACTTTGCCATTTACACATTGCTGTATTTAGATTATACTACTATGTGTTGCAAATGTCACGTTTTTAATCTGCTTTTATTCTAAAAAATCAGTGATTAAAGAGTTTTAAGTACCATACCTTATTCGTTGAATTAGTCTGCAATTCATGTTAAAATAATTAGAATATGTTTATAGGGGTGGATTATGGCTTTTATTAAAAATTTTTATAAAAAATACCTGCTTAATCTCTTTATTTTGACTACTATACTTTTTTGTCTTATAACAGCCTCCTTTACAAATACCGTAAAGGGGGCTGAAAAGTATGCGAATCCCACTTTGGCTGGAAATCTTGACATCCTTATGGACATTCCCTCATCTATAATAACGCCTTATATAAATACCTTCATGGAAAAATATCCGAAGGTAAGTATAAAATATGAATACTGTTCTGCTCCCGAAACCATGACAGAGATTATCCGATCCGGCAGGGACTTTCCTGATATTATAAGTTTGCCTGAAAATATCGACAGCAGTGAATATTATTCTTATTTTCTTAAATATGGTGATCTTAACGTGATGCAACAAAAATATAAATACATGAGTCTTGCGGCAATAGATGGAAATAGTGTCTATGGTATGCCGGCATACGCTGTAGTATCAGGTTTTATCTACAATAAAAAAGTTTTCGATAAAGCAGGGATCAAGGCACTGCCACAGACACCTAACGAATTTTTGGATGCTCTTCGCGCAATTTCATTGAATACTGATGCAACTCCAATGTATGTCAATTTTACAAATGATAAATGTTTAAAATACTGGAGTTACTTCCCATTCATCGAAATGACAGGAGACCCTGAATATAAATATAACACTTTCCTGTATACCAGAAACCCTTTTTCTGAGGGTCAGAACATTTATTCAGTTTACAATATTCTTTTTCAGGCAGTTAAAAAAGGGTATACAGAAAGGACGCTTGATAACGGCAGTATACATGAGGCTGCATATCTGCTTAATTATGAAAAGATCGGCTGTATGGCAGGCGGAACAGACCTCCTTGAAACTGTGCTGAACTCCAATCATTACAACTCAAATATAGGCTTTATGCCCTTTCCTAACTTTGTAAATGGAAAACAATACAGCACAATTTTTTCAGGCCCAAAATATGCCATAAATTCAAAGACAGATAACCCTGATACTGCCAAGGCATTTATTAAATTTATGCTTGATGAATCAGGGCTTGCCGAAAATACAAAGAATGTTTCCTTAAAAAAGGGAAGTCATGTTGACAATTTTTTTCAGGATTTTTCAAATACGGTCATAACAAGTTCCTACACACCAGGCAAAGAGGCTGCAGCGGCATACGACAGTTTTATATCTGCTGTGAACTTTGAAAGCCCTGCTTTTATAAGGAAGATTGCACTTTCAGCTCTGAAATTGGAGAAGAAAACATTTATTCAGATCATGAACGACGCAAACCTTGCATGGGAAAGCAAACGTTCTCCTGAATATGCACCTACCAAAATAAGCTCAGAGAAAGCAATCCTTGCCGATACATCAACAACTTCTGCACTTAAAGTTTCTCTTTCCAAGTCAGAACTGAATTATATCTATTCACATCCTATAATCAAGGTTGCTTATGTTGATGGTAATAAACCTTATATTTATAAGGAAAATGGGATTATAAAGGGGCTTACTGTCGATATCCTTGCAATGATCGAAAAGGAAACAGGGATTGGCTTTCACTTCACCGAGTATAAAAACAGGACTCAGGCTGTAAACGCCTTGAGTCAGGGTTATGCCGATATGACTGTTTACGAGCCTGACAAGATGAAAGTTAAAAGGCAAACCAATTCCTACAATGGATATACTCTCATGCTGATTCATGGAAACAAATTCAGCCATTTCAACATAAAAAACAGTACCGAAGTAAGAGTAAACGGTCAGACTTATTTCTATGATAGTGGAGTTCACAAAACAATATATGCTGACAATCCAAAGGATGCAGTTCAGTTTATTTATGAAGGCAAGGCTGACTACGTTTTACTTAACGGATATATCGGAAGTTGCTTGCTGTCAGGCATAGGCTCAGGTATGCTTGTTTCCGAACCTGTAAGCATGTCGGGAGAAGTAAGCTTTGGCGTTTCAAGCCATGCCTCTCCTGTACTTCTATCCATTTTAAATAAATACCTTGCGGCAATGCCAAAAACATATATAGAAAGTCTTCTTCTTACAAATATGGAAGTCCTAAAGGGCTTTTCACTGATACAGCATCTAAGCAGACATCCGCTGCAAATGCTTATCATTACTCTTATCTTTATGAGCTTTATTATAAGTATTGTACTGCTGGTCGCTTTTTTACTTATCAGGGCATCTAAATACAGAGCAGAGCATGACCCTCTCACCGGTATCTACAACAGGGACGGTCTTCAGGCATATCTGACGCGGGTATTAAAACACGAAGATATTACAAAGATGGCTTTCTTCATACTTGATCTTGATAACTTTAAAAGTGTAAATGATACGCTGGGGCATGGTGGCGGCGATGCTGTGCTTTCATATCTTGCAGAAGTCCTTAATCAGTTCAATGATGCACACTGGATTCCTGCAAGAATAGGCGGTGATGAATTTGTCGTGATTTCATGCAATCAGAATGAGCTTTTTCTAAGAAGACGCATTGAGCATGTAATCAGACAAATGGACAGGGAATTTCCTTTTGAAGGAAATACACATCATATTTCCTCGTCCTGTGGCGGAGTTCTTTATAACAGACAGATTAACTTTGAAGAAGGCTACAAGGCCGCAGATGAAGTCCTTTATAAGAAAAAGAAGGCTGGAAAGAACGGATATTATTTAGTCCTTGATGAAACGCCAAGAAAAAGAGAGAAGACACTGTAAAACCCAAAAATCCTCTGCAAACAATTTGCAGAGGATTTTTTTATTAAAGATCAAGCTGCTTGATGATTTCCTTAAGAGCATCTGCAGAAGCATGAAGCTGCTTGTTTTCTTCTTCGCTTATAGGCATTGGTATTCTTGCCTTAACGCCGTTAGGTCCGATAACTGTGTGAACAGAAAGGCAAACATCATCTATACCATACTCACCATGCATCATGGTTGAGCAGCATGTTATAGAATCGTATGCTGATGTAAGCATAGCAACAATGTTCATAACTGAAGCAGCTATGCCATAGAAGGTTGCACCCTTGTCAGCTATGATCGTACCACCTGACTTCTTAACATAGTTGATTGTTTCTTCCTTATTGATATCAGCAACCTCAAGACCGTTCTTGCGGGCAAGCTCGATATATTCGTCTACACTTACACCTGAGATAGTGCATGCTGACCAAGGAATAAATGAAGAATCACCATGCTCACCAAATACATAGGCATGTACATTCTTCTGAGCTATATTAAGCTGATCTGCAAGTGTATACTTAAGTCTTGCAGTATCAAGAGAAGTACCTGTACCAAGAATCTGATTTTCAGGTATTCCTGATTCCTTCATAAATACATAGGTAAGGATATCGACAGGATTGCTTACGATTACATAAATAGCATTTGGAGCAACCTTTGCGATCTGAGGAGCAATGCTCTTTATTATACCTACATTTGTTCTTGTAAGATCAAGTCTGGTCTGACCTGGCTTTCTGCCGATACCACTTGTGATGATAACGATATCAGAATCCTTGGCATCATCATAAGAGCCGTTTACAATACGGATAGGATCACGGAAGCTTGTTGCCTGAGCAATATCAAGAGCCTCACCTGCTGCCTTCTTCTCATTTACATCGATAAGAAGTATTTCAGCTGCATGACTTCTCTGTGAAAGAGAATAAGCAATTGTTGCACCTACAGAACCAGCACCGATTATAGTTATCTTTCTTCCTGTTTTTGTTTCCATTTTATTCTTCCTTTTATCTATATATTACCCCTGGGTGGCTTTTAAGCCGCCCGGGGAAACTGCACATGATAAAGAATCACTCAAATATTACTGGATCATTGGTCCATCGTAAACATTTCTATCTTTGTTTACATAGTTTGGAAGAAGCTTTGGAGAAACCTTATCTGTGTTAAGACCAGCCTTCTCAAGTTCCTTCTCAAATTCATCAACATGAGCAAGTGAAAGCTTCTTGTCGCCCTTAACGCTAAGAGCCTTACGTCCTGCAGCACGACCAGCATCACGACCAAATACGATAACATCGAGAAGTGAATTACCCATAAGACGGTTTCTTCCATGAACGCCTCCGGTAACCTCTCCTGCTGCATAAAGGTTCTCTACGCTTGTCTGGCAATCTGTGTCGATATCAAGACCACCGTTCTGGTAATGAAGTGTAGGATAAACAAGGATTGGTTCCTTTGTCATATCGATGCCGCGCTTAGCAAACATTCTGTACATGGCAGGGATTCTTGCCTTGATCGTTCCTTCACCATTCTTAAGATCGATCATAGGAGAATCAAGCCATACTGCCTTGCCGCGTCCTGTATCTACGCCCTTGCCTCTGTCGCCTGTTTCACGAATGATAGCAGCTGCTTCAACATCTCTTGTTTCAAGAGGGTGAACGAATACTGTACCATCACAGTTGACAAGCTTTGCACCAAGAGAACGAACCTTCTCTGTAACAAGTGCACCAAAAATCTGCTCTGGGTAAGCTGCACCTGTAGGATGATACTGAAGTGTCTCCTGATAAAGAAGCTTTGCTCCAGCTCTGTAGCCAAGTACAAGACCATCAGCTGTAGCACCATAGTGGTTTGATGTAGGGAAGCCCTGATAATGCATTCTTCCTGCACCACCGGTAGCTATAATAACTGTCTTTGCACGAACAACGATAAGTTCCTTTGTTTCCATGTTCATGAAAACAGCCCCGGCTGCCTTGCCATCTTCATCCTTGATTATTTCGATAGCAGCAGTAAAGTCCATGATAGGGATCTTGCGGTTAAGTACTTCATCACGAAGTGTACGCATAATCTCCATGCCGGTATAATCGCGTGCAGCATGCATTCTCTTTCTTGATGTACCACCGCCGTGAACGGTAGCCATGGTTCCATCTTCTGCCTTATCGAACTCTACACCAAGTTCGTTGAGCCACTTGATATCCTCAGGAGCTTCTGTAACAAGCTTATATACAAGCTCCTTCTTAGCTGCGAAATGTCCGCCACCGTATGCATCAAGGAAATGCTGAGCAGGGCTGTCGTTTTCCTTATCAGCAGCCTGAATACCACCTTCAGCCATCATTGTATTGGCATCACCAGGACGAAGCTTTGTGCAGATAAGAACCTTTGCACCAGCCTCATCAGCCTCGATAGCTGCTGAACAGCCAGCACCGCCGGCACCGATTATAAGTACATCTGTCTCATAATTCGGATGAAGAAGATCCACATCACTTGCATGTACTCTTGCATGAGCCTGAAGCATTGCAGCAAGCTCATGAGGAGCTTTTTCTCCTGCATTCTTACCAATAACAAGTTCCTCGAACTGTTCTTCTCTGTAGTCAGGATGATACTGACGAAGAAGTGCGTCCTTTTCCTCAGCTGTCATACGGGTTGGCTCCATTGCCGCATTTTCAGCTCTCTTAGCTTCTACCTTGCGAAGTGATTCCTGAAATTGTTCCGGATACATAATTTTGCCTCCCCTTATTTCTCGATATCTCTTGTATTATAGAGATTCTGGATTTCTTCTGATGACTTGTCCATAAGTTCTCTGATAGGTGTTTCAAAAACACCTGCTGCAATATCTGCAACCATCTTTGAAAGGTGCTCTGACTCAGGGGTAAGATACTTACCGTTAAGTCTTCTTGCAAGCATTGCAACCTGTGGATGTGAAATTCCTGCAGGACATCTTGATGAACATACACCACACATTACACAGTCGAATGAAAGCTCTGCGCACTTCTTGAAATCGCCTCTCTGAGCGTAAGCTATGTACTGCATTACATTAAGACCCTGAGTACATGCCTTTGTACATGCATTACATCCGATACATGAGTAGATTTCAGGATAGAGCTGCATCATTATAGACTGCTCAGGTGAAACCTTCTCTATATCATAGATCTTCTTTACAAGAGGGAAGAAAGGAAGAGTTGCAATATACATATTGTCCTCAACCTTTGTCTGACATGCAAGTGCCATCTTAAGCTCCTGCTGTCCTTCGATTCTGTATACTGTTGCACATGCGCCACAGAAACCATTTCTGCAGCCACAGCCTCTTTCAAGCTGATAGCCTGCATATTCCATAGCTGTCATGATTGTAAGGTTGTCCGGTACTGAATACTTCTTTCCGAACAAGTATATATTTACGTTTCCCATAACATGCTCCTTTATTTATTATTGCGACATTGCTCTGCAATGCCGCTAAGTAATGTACAGTATTTTAAGTACCTTTAAACCGCGCCACTGCCTTGCAGTGGCACAATTATCAATACTCACCAGTCATAGTACTTAACTGCTCAAAGTTGAATACCGGACCATCCTTACAGATGAATTTGTCTCCGACATTACATCTTCCACACTTACCGATACCACACTTCATACGCATCTCAAGTGTTGTGTAAACCTGATCATCTTTAAAGCCAAGCTTCTTGAGACCATCAAGTGTGAAATGGATCATTACAGGCGGTCCGCAAAGAACTGCTGTCTGAGTATTTGAAAGGTTAAGTTCTGTAACATAATTTGGTACGAAACCGACATGTCCGTCCCAACCTTCTTCCTCGCGGTCAATGGTAAGGTAAACGTCCATGTTTTCTTCTTTCATCCACTCTTCCTGCATTTCCTTAAGATCAACAAGGTCTTCCTTTGATCTTGAACCGTAAACTACGCTCAGATGACCATAATCAGATCTGTGAGCTCTGCAGTAGTTAATGACTGAATGAAGAGGAGCTACACCGATACCACCAGCTATGAAAAGGAGATCCTTTCCCTTGAATGTGGTATCTACAGGGAAACCGTTCCCATAAGGTCCGCGGACAAGAATTTCCTGTCCCGGTTCCATTGCATGAAGCCAGCTTGTAAGAACACCGACTTTCTTTATACTGAATTCCTGATATTCTTCTACCGTTGGGGAAGAAGTGATGGAGATCATAGCCTCACCTACACCAGGAACAGAGAGCATGGCACACTGTCCGGGAATATGCGGAAAAAGTTTCTTTCCGTCCCTTCCGACCACGCGGAATGTCTTGACATCGCCGGTTTCCTCGCGGATATCAGTAACAACGGCAATGTGCGGAATAAGTTCTTCTCTTTCCATTATGCTTCCTCCTGAAATGCCTTCATGACCTTAACGATATTCATGTTGATAGGACAACGACGCAGACATCTTCCGCATCCTACACAGCTATACATTCCGTCATGCTGGATCGGATAATATACAAGCTTATGCATGAATCTCTGACGGAAACGCTCCATCTGGCTCTTACGAGGAGTACCGGCTGCCATCATGGTAAAGTCTTTATACATGCAACTGTCCCAGCATCTGAATCTTTCGACAGCTCCATTGTTGCCCTTAAATTCTTCTATATCAAAGCACTGACAGGTAGGACAAACAAATGTACATGAGCCGCAGCCAAGACATTTATCTGAAAGTTCCTTCCATTTGTCAACCTGGTTGAAAAGCTCAAGTTCCTTGTCACGGTTGTCAACCGGCTTAAGGTTGCCAAGAGGGAGCTTTCCGATGATATCGTGAACTCTCTCAACTTCCTTTTCAACTGCTTCTTTATTTGCTTCATCGCAGTTTGCACCAAGTGCTGCAAGGTCGATGCCATCAAGAAGCTTCTTACCCTTTTCGGTAATATCTTCAAGGAATACATCATTTTCAACGATCCACATTCTTGCATCACCATCAGGTCTTGCTGCATCAATGCCGAATGAATGGCAGAAGCATGTCTCTGAAGGAGCATGGCAGGCAAAACTTACTACAGTAGCATGTTCCCTGCTCATTTTATAATATGTATCAACAGGTTCTGCAAGGAATACCTTGTCAAGTACATCAAATGAACGTACATCACAGGCACGTACTCCGAAGATTACATAATCCTCAGGCTCCTTACGGATATCCTCAACCTCTATCTTCTTTCCTTCCATACGGAACTTGGCAAGTTTTTCTATCTGTGGGAAGAAGAAATCCTTTGCAGAACGAAGAGTATTAAGCTGCTGTGAAAGCTTGCTTCCTTCTTTATACTCTTCAAATACTGCTACACCATCTTTTTTATCAACAGGAAGGTAAAGCTTCTCATTTTTCGCAATTGCTGCAATGAGGTCCTGAAGCTTATCAAGCGCGATCTTTGCTATCATTACCTGATACCTCCTTCCTGAACTATGCTTGCTTCTGCATCATTTTTCTCTGTATAAGCAAGTACCGGATGCATAGTGCCGACTTCCTCGCCGGCCTGATAAGGACCATAGAGTCTGTCCATATCGTGAATATACTTACGATTAAGAAGGTGCAGCGGAATATGCTCAGGACATACACGCGAACACTCGCCACAATCTGTACATCTTCCTGCTACATGGTAAGCTCTGATTATATGGAAAAGCTTTTCTTCAAAATCATTAACTGCACCTTTATTCTGTACACCTGACTTAGGATTATCAAATACGCAGGTCTCACATGTGCATGCAGGACATACGTTACGACAGGCATTACAGCGGATACAACGTGAAAATTCACCCTGCCAGAAAGCAAATCTTTCCTCCGGAGACATAGCTTCGATCTTCTCAACCATGTCGAATCTGTCAGAGTCAAGCATTTCACCTTCAGCACCAATAAGCTCATCATATACGACATGCTTACGGCTCTTGCATGACTTACATCTCTCGTCTTCTGCCTCGCTTACTGCTACAGTTTTATCGCCGTATACAGTTGAAACAGTAAAGTTGTCGCCTTCCATCTTGATTCCGGTAATACCGAAAAGACCAAGTGAATGAAGTCTTTCTGCACTTACTTTGCCATTGCACTCTACGCCGATAATGTATACGTTTTCTCTCTTTATCCTGTGCTCTGTGAGCAGCTGGTTAAAGCTGTAGGTGTCGCATGGCTTTAAAAATACTGCGATCTTTCCTTCCTTCTGTGATTCCTCTACAAGGTACTTTGAAAGGTTGGCTCCGCAGAAATCATTATATACGAAGTTCTTCTTAAGCTCCTCAGCACTATTAAAGACTGTAGGAGTAATATCATAAACAAAGTCACCGGCTGCCCAGCCAAGAACACGGTTTATAGTTCCGTCTTCGAGGAGTTTTGCGGCGCGCTCTATCAGTTCTCCTTGCATCTTAAATCCTCCAGTCTTCTGCATCTGCCAAGTCTTGTAATGTCTGATACGAAGCTATTCATAACATCAACGAATCTGGCACCTTCAGCGGCAGAAACCCATTCTACTCTGGTACGTTCCTTCTCAACTCCAAGATAATCGAGCATTGAGAAAAGAAGTGTCATACGTCTTCTTGTATGGTAATTACCTGTCATGTAATGGCAGTCACCAGGGTGGCAGCCACAGATGATAACGCCGTCTGCGCCACGCTGGAAAGCCTTAAGTATAAATATAGGATTTATACGACATGAGCAAGGTACTCTTACGATCTTTACTTCTGCCGGGTATTCAAGTCTGTTTGTACCGGCAAGATCTGCGCCGGAATATGAACACCAGTTGCAGCAGAACGCAACGATCTTTGGTTTAAATTCATTTTCGTTTACTGACATACTGCGTCTACCTCCGCCATGATCTCACTGTTAGAGAAGCCATAAAGATCCATAGCTCCTGATGGGCAGGCAACTGTACATGCACCACAACCCTGACATACTGCAGGATTAACCTGAGATACACGTCTGATCTTTGTTGTACGGTCTCTCATACGGAATTCCTTCTCAACGTATGTGATAGCACCATAAGGACACACATCAGCACACTGTGAGCATCCGTTACACATCATTTCGTCTGGATGAGCCACGCAAGGATTTCCTTCAAGAGAATCCTTTGAAAGAAGACCTATTACCTTACTTGCTGCGGCACCAGCCTGAGCAACAGTCTCAGGAATATCCTTAGGTCCCTGACATACACCTGAAAGGAATACACCTGCGGTCGGGCTTTCTACAGGACGAAGCTTTGGATGTGCTTCTGTAAAGAAGTCATTTGTATCCATTGAAGCTGTAAGCATTGTAGCAAGAGATCTTGCGGACTTGCTTGGTTCAATGGCAGCTGCGAGAACAACCATATCAGCATCTATGTGAAGCTGCTTGTTCATGATAAGGTCAGAAGCCTGAACCTTAAGCTTGCCATTTTCAGGAGTAACCTTGCCTACAGCGCCCTTTATATAATGAACTCCATACTGCTCAACCGCTCTTCTATAGAACTCATCGAAGTTCTTGCCAGGAGTACGGACATCAATATAGAATACGTAAATATCTGTATCAGGATAATGATCCTTTGTAAGGATAGCATGCTTAGCTGTGTACATACAGCAGATCTTTGAGCAGTAAGGCTTACCGCCCTTCTTGCTGTCACATGTCTCACGTGAGCCTACACACTGGATAAATACGATTTTCTTAGGTTCCTTACCGTCTGAAGGACGAAGAAGATGTCCGCCAGTAGGGCCTGCAGCGTTCATAAGACGCTCATATTCAAGCGATGTAACTACATCCGGGCTCTGTGAGTAAGCATATTCATCATACTTGCTTACATCTGTGATCTCATAACCGGTTGCTGCTACGATCGCACCATACTCAACATCGATGAACTTATCTTCATCCTTGTAATTGATGGCGTCGGAACCGCAGACCTTGGAGCAAAGACCGCATTTGCCATTCTTAAGCATGAGGCAGTAATCAGGGTCGATCGTTGCAACCTTAGGTACAGCCTGTGCAAATGGAATGTAAACAGCAGTTCTGTTGTTGAGGTTCATATTGAATTCGTTCGGTGCCTTCTTGCTTGGGCACTTCTCTGTACAAAGACCACATCCTGTACATTTATCCTCATCAACATATCTTGCTTTTCTCTTTATCTTTACTTTGAAGTTTCCTACGAAACCTGTTACTTCTGCAACCTCACTGTATGAGTAGATGTGGATACGCTCATGCTGTCCGACTTCTACCATCTTAGGAGTAACGATACATGAAGCACAGTCAAGAGTAGGGAACGTCTTGTCAAGCTGACTCATCTTACCGCCAATGGTAGGATTTTTCTCGACAATATCTACTTCATAACCTGCATCAGCTATATCAAGAGCTGTCTGCATACCAGCGATACCACCACCGATAACAAGAGCACGCTTTGTTACAGGAGTTGAATCTGCTGTAAGTGGAGTATTAAGAAGAACCTTGGCAACAGCAGCTCTCATAAGAGCCTTAGCTTTCTCTGTTGCTTCTTCTCTGTCCTTGTGTACCCATGAACACTGTTCACGGATATTTGCTATCTCAATCATGTATGGGTTCATTCCAACGCGGCTTACAGCCTTCTGGAAAGTCTTCTCGTGCATGTGAGGAGAGCATGAACAGATAACTACATTTGTAAGACCGAATTCTTTTACCTTATCGGTAATGAGATCCTGTCCGCTCTGAGAGCACATATAAGTATAGTCTGTAGCAAAAACAACGCCAGGGATATGGCGAGCTGCCTCGGCTACGGCTTCAACATCAACTGTAGCAGCAATGTTGGTACCGCAATGACAGACAAATACACCGATTTTCTGCATGAATATTCTCCTTACTTTGTAAACTTGCGGAACGCACTTACTATAGCCTGCTGTGGAAGATCAGGATCAAGCATTTCCGGAAGCATATCCGGACGAAGATGATTCTTCTCCTGCTGTCTTTCAACTGCAAGTCTTACGGCTTCTATAAGCTTAGCCGGCTCAACGTTACGTGGGCATCTCTGGATACATGCCATGCATGAGAGACACTTGTAAATCGACTTGCTTTCCATGAGTGGTTCTATCTCGCCATTGTTTACCATATCCACGAACTGATGAGGATGATATTCCATCTCGTCAAAATCAGGACAGGTTGCAGTACAGCGACCGCACTTCATACACTTGCGTGGATTAACTCCGCTTATCGCAAGTATTTCTTCTCTGGTAACTGTATAATTAGAGGCCATTATGCTTCCTCCTTTACGCCAAGAGCATCTGCAAGAAGCTCTGTGAAGTACTTGACATTTACTCCTGTACCTTCTGCATTCTTCTTAAGGTTGTAATAGCAGAGCGGACAGGCTGTGATGACTGTCTCAACTCCCTGCGCCTTTGCATTTTCAAGAATAGATGCACTTCTCTTTGCAGGGATCGACTTGTCCTCAAGAGTAAGATAACCACCGCAGCACTCATTTCTCTGTGCATAAACAACAGGTGTTGCTCCAAGAGCCTTTATGAGATCTTCGATGATCGTAGGATTTTCAGGGTTATCCATGGCAAGTACATCTGAAGGGCGAAGAAGAAGACATCCATAGTAAGCACCTATCTTCTGACCCTTAAGAGGATTGGTAACCTTTTCCTTTATCTTGTCAAATCCCACATCATCACGAAGTACTTCAAGAAGATGCATTACCTTTGTCTCGCCTTCATAGTGGATTCCATCGGCTGCAAGGTAATTATTTGCCTTTGTTCTGAAATTTTCATCTTTTTTGAAATCTTCGTTTGTCTGCTTGATAACATTGTGACAGGCAGAGCACATGGTCACGATAACGCCGCCATTGTCTCTTGAGTAGGCAAGTGCGCGTACAGAAGAAAGACGCTGAGCGATCTCATCCTTAGCCATAGGATAAACACCGCCACAGCACTGCCAGTCCGGGATCTCACAAAGAGGAATATCTAATGCCTTGCAGGCATTTCTTCCCCACTGATCCAGGTCTTTTGCTTTATTCTTAAGCGTACAGCCCGGGAAATAATTATAAGCCATTTTTTTCTCCTTCTAACGCGGAGCAAGCGCTCCGCGCCACATTAATAGTTCTTACTGCTGTGCCATTTCTTCCGGATGGAATACCTTGTCGAACTCTTCTGCTGAAAGGAAACCAAGCTTAACACAAGCTTCCTTCAGTGAAATATTTTCCTCAAATGCAAGGTGTGAAGTCTTGGCAGCATTCTCATAACCGATGTATGGGTTAAGAGCAGTAACAAGCATAAGTGAGTTGTGAAGGTTATGATGCATCTTATCCTTGTTAGCCTTGATGCCAACTGCACACTTCTCATTGAATGAAAGGATCGATTCTGAAAGTATCCTTACTGACTGCTGGAAATTGTATGCAATAACAGGCATGAATACATTTAATTCAAAATTGCCCTGACTTGCTGCCATACCGATCGCAGTATCATTTCCGATTATCTGAACAGCCACCATGGTAACCTGCTCGCACTGAGTAGGATTTACCTTACCAGGCATGATCGATGAACCCGGTTCATTGGCAGGAATGGTTATCTCGCCAAGACCTACACGAGGACCACTGGCAAGCCAGCGAACATCATTGGCGATCTTCATCATATCTGCTGCCATAGCCTTTACAGCACCGTGTGCAAACACGATCTCATCCTTTGAAGTAAGGGCATGGAACTTATTTTCAGCTGTAACAAATTTCTTGCCTGAAAGTTCTGAAACCTTTTCTGCAACAAGCTTGTCAAAGCCCTTTGGTGCATTAAGCCCTGTTCCTACTGCTGTACCGCCAAGTGCAAGATGACGAAGAGGTTCAAGAGCACTTTCAACAAGCTCGATATCTCTTTCAAGTGAACTTCTCCATCCACTTATTTCCTGTGAAAATGAGATCGGCACTGCATCCTGAAGATGTGTACGACCACTCTTTACAATACCCTCATTTTCCTTTTCAAGCTTCTTAAATGTAGCAATAAGAGTCTTGGCTGCAGGAATGAGTTTATCCTCAAGTGCAATAACAGCTGAGATATGCATTGCTGTAGGGAATGTGTCATTTGAAGACTGGCTCATATTGATATCATCATTAGGATGGCAGAGCTTCTTGCCGGCATGCTCATTTGAAACATTGGCAATAACTTCATTTGTGTTCATGTTGGACTGAGTTCCTGAACCAGTCTGCCATACAACAAGCGGGAACTCGTCATTAAGCTCACCCTTGATCACCTTGTCAGCAGCAAAGCTGATAGCCTCAAGTTTTTCATCTGTCATCTTCTCAGGCTTAAGCTCATGATTGGCAAGGGCTGCTGCCTTCTTAAGTATGCCAAATGCATGGATGATTTCCTTAGGCATTGTTTCGATACCAACACCAATCTGGAAATTCTCGTGACTTCTCTCGGTCTGAGCTCCCCAGTAATGATCTGCAGGAACCTTGACTTCGCCAAGAGAATCATGTTCTACACGGTACTCCATAATTATTCCTCCTGATAGTTGCATGCCAGTCTTTGACCTGATCCAAATGCGTTAGATACCGCTAACCAAGCAGACTTCCGCATGATTAAACATAGTTTCAGTATATGACATGGTTAATTATTTGTCAATGTTTCCTTGACATTTATCGACTATTGCAACAGAAAAAAAGAGAGGAAGATATCGCGCGACATTCAGATAATAAATTATCGCTTTTTTCTTCACTCTCTTTTAATAAACGTTAAGTAATAAGTCAATTATTGCAGCAGCTGCACTACACCTGCATAGGTCTGGTTTGCCTGCGCCATCATACTCTCTCCTGCCTTCGCAAGAATACTTAATTTTGCAAACGTCGTCATTTCACCTGCCATTTCAGTATCCCTTATAAGCGATTCTGCTGCCTGTGTATTTTCATGAATGTTACTGTCTACATTGTATGCATGCTCAAGTCTGTTCTGATAAGCTCCAAAAAGACTCCTCTGTTCACTTACTATCTTAAGGGCTTCTCCTATTTCATCAATAGCATCTCTTGCGCCATCTTGAGTGGAAACATCCATTACATCAATTCCAAGAATTCTGTTATTAAGGCACCTGTACTTCATCTCTATAAGATTATCGTAATAAGACTCCGTCCCCGCCTGAATAGATAAACATTTCCATTCTGCAGCCTTCTTCACGCTCATTTCCTTAATAACCTGATTTGTACCAGTACTGGGTGTATTTAAATAAAACGAATCATCATCCGGATTAGAATACAAATCAAAAACTGTATTTTTATTCAATAGATTCGTAACACTCGCTACTACCTCATCCTTGGTTATGTCTTTGTTGAGTGTAACAGTCATATACATGTTTCCGACATGGGTATCTTTTTTAGGAGTACTTCCCTTATCTCCGTAAACATAAGGCGTTGTTGAACTTATATCAAAACTCACCGTAAAAGAAGGATTAACTGTACCTCCACTTGGATTATCACCGCCCTTATCCTGTGCCAGGACTCCTGGATTAGCGTCAGTTCCAAGTAAGCCGTCTATAAGTCCTGTTATATTAGGAGTTACATAGTGAGTTATTCCTCCTACCTTATGCTCGATCACATTACCATTAGGACCATTTACATTCCAATATTCCCACCATTCTCCAAAGTGATCATTTGTCACATGTTTGCTTTCATCATTAACAGAATGACTATATTGGCTCGGCGTATAAATACTTCCATAATACATCTGGTTAGCCGTAACCGTAAATTCAATCGGTGTCTTTGTGCCATCTGCCTTATCACTTGTCGTGCTTGGCGCTTTTAAAGTAAATTTCCATATTTTATCAGGATCAGAAGCTGTGGGGAACGTTGTAAGGTTTCCTGCTGCATTTGAAGGAATTATGCTATCGTTATCCTCCATATCAAAATTTCTTTTAAATGCGTATGCAGCGTCGTATATCATATATGTATTAAAAGACAGACTTACACTTCCATCTGTAAGAGTAGTCTCCTTATCAGGTGTACTGCCAACAGCCACATGATTCTGAACATTTACGCTTCTGTTAACAAGTATTCTTTGTCCGTTTAAAGCTTTAGCTACATCTTCTTTTTCAGCTGTATCTGCAACACTAAAATCAATCTTCGCATCAATCAGAGCCACATCACCATCATACAGATCAGGATAAGTATTTTTATCATATAAGTCAGAAAGTTGAACTGAATAATTTTGTTTTTTAAACTTTTTCCAACCTATATAGTCAGTAGCATAATCCTTACCATTTTCACCTGTCCAGTAAAAAGCAACTCCCTTAGTGGCATCAGCCGTAATATTTATCTGCCCATAGCTATACTGGGATGAATAGCCATATGACCTGTCTGTTATCGGTATTATTCCCTTAACATTTTCTGTAATTTTATAGCCATTTTTGCTCAAGTTTGTCAGCAAAGCAAATGGCACAGCTCTAACCATGGGGGCACTTATTTCATCCTGCTCCCATATTTTTCTTTCGTTATAATATGTGGTGTCGAATATTCTTGACATTTCCGCGCGGATTTCATTTATCTCATCCTGAATGTTCGCCCTGTCGATGTCACTTAAAGTTCCATTTGCCGCCTTTACAGAAAGTTCCGTCATTCTTTAAAGCATATCATGCACTTCATTCAAGGCTCCGTCCGCAACCTTACAAAGGCCTATCCCTTCTTCTATGTTGGAGCAGTCCTGATTGAGTCCTCGTACCTCACGGCGCATTTTCTCACTGATAGCAAGCCCCGCCGCATCGTCCGCAGACCTGTTTATCCTGTAGCCGCTGGAAAGCTTTTCTATAGATTTCGTCTTATCGCCTGTAATTAGCCTGTATTGACGTTCAGCATTTGCAGCCGACATGTTATGTTTTATTACATACGCCATAGCTCTCTCCTCCTTTACAACAAGATCACATCGTTCAACAACCTTTCAGGACTCTTGTCATTGGCCTCCATAAGCCTTAGAGAACTGTTCTCTATCCTGCCTTTTATATATGGATTCTGATTCTTTTTTATCACATCAAACTTGGTTCTTCTAAGTTCCCTCAAATATTCAAGTGCTTCTTCATGTGACACCTTTTTATCAAGATAGCCTCTTACCGCACAATTTATCCCGTAAGAATACAGCTTAAGATTTTCAAATTCCACTGCATTCTGAATTTTTCTATACGAATCAAGCTTTGAAACTCTACCGTATATTGCCTTCATTGCTTCTATTATACTGCCGGTATATTTTTTCACATCTTCCTCAGACGAAAGTGAACCAGCCGATTTTTCATAATAATAAAGAACTTCATTTACATTTCCAACACTCTTAGCTGTCGCAAAGATAAAGTCCAGAAAATCCGCATCTTCAAGTATTGCTCTCTCCCTGAAGGGAATTCCGGTTGAAATGATAAGCTCCCGTTTAAATATTTTCGACCAGATATATCCCCCTTGGATGATAAGCCCCGACCTCTTCTCGTTATCCAATTCTCCCGTATACTTGTCAGGAGTATTTATAACTGTGCTCTCTCTTCCCTTGTCAAAATAGCCACAATCCACAAAATCAAAATTGCCCTCGATTGCCTTATCATACAGCTTTTCATACATTTCAACCGAAGGCTCGTCATCGCTGTCGCAAAACCCGATATATTCACCGCTCGCAGACTCTATTCCAATATTTCTTGCACCGCCAGCTCCCATCTGCACGTCAGAATTGACCGCGATTATCTTATCCGGATACATCTGTTCGAATGCAAGTATCCTTCCCCACGTATCATCTGTGGATGCATCATTTACAATGATTATCTCAATATCCTGCAATGTCTGTTTCAACAATGCCATGACCGCTCCGACCATAGTGTCGCGCCCGTTCCTTACCGGCATTATCACGCTGACCTTAACCATTTTCCCCCTCCAGTTTGCCAACTCTTATCCTTGCAGGTTCATATTTTCCACAAGTTCTGTAATATTTCAACGCTTCTTTTTTATTTCCGGTCACTTCTAATATCACCCCTATGTTATAGAAAGAAAGATATGAAGAAGTTCCCTTTGTCTTCTCATGCTTTGCCTTGGTTGCCTTGATAAAATACTCGATTGCCTTGTCAAAAAGCCCATTCTCGCGAAGTATGTGCCCCATCAGAAAATAAAAATCCGAATCATCATCAAAAAATTCTTCAAGGTTGAGAAGCTGTATCGCCGCTCTTATATTTTCGTTCCTCCTTGTGTTAAGAAGTGCATAACCGTAAGTAACTATACAATCCTGCACATAGGTAAGCTTCGGATCAACATCACGCTCAAGAACTTCTTCAAAATTTTCCACTGATGATTCAAAATCGCCTATAGAATAAAAACTCTTTCCAAGCTGATAGAAAAGATACGAATCATTTTCACCAGAATCCTCTAACATCTTTTTCAAAAGCTTTATATTTCTATATGCTTTCGCCTCGCACTCTTCCTTCGTACCCATATAGCCATCGTGAAAAAATGAAAGCTCCGTAGCTATTCTCTTCGGAGGATTTTTCCCATCTTTTGTAAGAAGCTGCTCGTGAATACACCCCTTATATTCCACAACTCTACGGTCAAATACTCTCGGAAGCATTTCAACATTTTCTGCAATCTCATTTTCTTCCATGTAAAAGTTTATCCTTTTTACAAGTCCGACTGCTTTCAGGTTGAAATACTCCTCTCCCGCCTTTGCTATTTTCCTGAGCTCTTTTTCAAGCTTTTCAGGTGGTTGAAATTTCCCGTCCATTAACATTTTATAGGCATCAGCCGCATCAACAGCACCATCTTTCCCGGGACATTCATCACTGTCTATTGACAGAATAAGGTTATTTTTAGCCGCCTTAAAGCAATGATTTTTGGCAGCAGCAAAATCATTGTCCCACATATAATATATATCGGTAATATTCCGTTTTTTCTTAACAGTTTTTAACATTTCAACAGTGCCATCATCCGAACCAGTGTCCTCGATAACTATTTCAACTGGTACCTTTTCGAACGTAGAAATAAGCCTTTCCAGTCTTTTCCTGTCATTTTTTGTTATAATACATACAGAAAGCGGAATTTCACCTTTTCCATCATCATAATCACTTGCCATGCGCCGCACGATACTCCTTAACTTTCTTTCTATCTTCCGGTATCACCTGGATCGTATTCATAAGCTTTTCAGGGCTCTTATCATTATCCTTCATTATGAGAATCTGGCGTTCGGAAAGTCTCGGACGCAGATACTGATTGTTGTAGCCGGCAGGAATAATTGACAGCTTCCAAAGGCGAAGATCCTGAAGGTAATGGCGGGTAAAATCCCATGTCGTCTTATCGTTCAGCAGATATTCGTTTAAAAGCTCCTCTATAGCAATATCATAAAGTTCAAGGATCCTGTACTCTACAGCCTCTCTTATCCCCTTATAATTAGGAAGATTTTTCGTACATTTATAAATCCCATCTGCCGCAGCCTTAAGCTCTTCTGTGGACTTTGCCCTATCCTTAGGGTGAGAGGCCGAATCCTTGAGATCATCATAGTAATAAACAACTTTATCTATATTTCCCGCTGACTTCATGGTAGCAAAAAGTGAAACAAGATAGTCTGAATCCTCAAGCGTACATTTTTCCCTCATAGGCTTCAGCGGATCAAGAAGAACACTTCTCTTGAAAAGTCTCGACCAGAGAAACCCGCCGCCAAGTATAAGCTTGGAACGCTTCTCATCGTCAAGTTCTCCTGTCATATCATTTTGGGTAAGTCTTACCACTTCATTATCACGCTTGCAATAATATGCCGAATCAACCATATCGTAGTCACCTTCAACAGCCTTATCATGAAGAAGTTCAAACATATCCCTTTTCGCCTCATCATCGCTGTCACAGAAGCCAATATAGTCCCCTGTTGCATATGAAAGCCCTATATTTCTTGCGCCGCCAGGACCTCTATTTTCTTCGCAGTTTATCGCCATTATCTTATCCGGAAATTTCTGTTCGAGAGCAAGCATTCTCAGCCACGAATCGTCTGTAGAACAATCATTTACAAGAATTATCTCCATATTTTCATACGTCTGCTGACATAAACTTACAACAGACTGAAAGAGATCTGCACCTGCATTATAAACAGGCATTATCACGCTTATCTTATCCATTTTTACACCTTTATGCAGACATAGTTCATCCCGATGTCAGTCTGCGTCAACACCGAGGGAAGCTTGAAAATATTATTTCAAACCTGTACTTCTGATTCCATTTCAATTATTGACATCTTGACCTGCGCTAAATATAAATTTAAGCCTCATTTCTATTATAATAAATTTTAAGCATAAAAAAAAGCCCATAAATGGGCTTAATATTGTATTGCCGGACAAAGTCCGGTAATACAATATATCTACCATCGCGTAAACGATAAAACATGACCGGTCATCACGAAAATAACCTTCACTGTTAAGTCAACTCCCCGTTTAAAATTCCCTTTAATATTCCGGTAAATTTCTCTGCTCCTTTTTCATTAAGATGATCTGAATCAAGAAAATCCTCAGCATCAAAAATATCCATATCGTTAAAATCCCAAAAGTCTGCCTCTCCTGTTACATTGTTTAAAGCATTCATATAGCTTTCCTTATAAGCCGGATCAAGATGCTTTAAATATTCAGGTGCATGCGGTGGAGCAATGATATACAATGTAACATTATTTTCTGTACAGATATCAAATATACGTTGAAATACCTGCATATTCTCATTATATGTTTTCTCAAATTTCAAGACACTATTATGCCTTCCTGTCCTCTTTAAAACATAGGTTTCCTTCTCCTCATCTGTAAGTTCGCCCCATGTGCAATCCCTGCTCCATTTCTCCCACGCTCCTCTTTTTATTGTCTCGTTATAATATGTAGAGTGAAACATATCCTCGTACTGCATCATAGAAATAGAATCAATGATATTCTTAAAATTCCAAACCTCACTATGAGGATTTCCTGGAATATCTCTTACAAACATTGCATTGTGAAGGTCCTTAAATATCGGATAATAAACGTTCTCAACTCTGCTGATTTCTGTATGCGTAAGTGAAAGATCACAATAAAAAATGTAATAAGCCATTATAAGAACAACCTTTTTACATTTTCCTTCTGTGCAGCATTTCTCAATTTCTTTCATTGAATAATACAGATCTTTTGAATCAAGACTGGTATTAACTAAAGAGGGATCACTGCAAAGATCCTTTCCACCATAAGAAGAACCTGTCACCAGAGTTTTTTCCGAATTTCTCATGGAATCTGCAAGAGCATTTTTCAGATAAAAATAATTGTATCTTGCAAGATACATGTCTGTAACATAGTCTACAAACTCTGATAGGACAAAATTCCAGTCATATACATCTCTATCAGGGTCAACCGTTCCATCACTTCCTGTAACAATGAACTACGTGTCTGCATTAGTAAAAAAATCACATGAATCATCAACGATCAGTTCGATCTCCGAATGCAGATACGTTTTTATAAGATTCATTCCAGTAAACTTACTTGATACGATTACTTTTCTCATTTAACCCCTCATTTCCTGTATTCGCTAAACTCCCCCTCGTCTTCCTTCCCTTAATAACCCATCAAAAGCTTATAGTATGCGAAGAAGATAATTGCCTTTTAATTCATCAGTTCTACCTTGCCAAAAATCACCTGCCAAGTAATTTCTTCGAGTCATTGTATTCTTTTAAACTGACATTAAGAATTTCGCATGCCCTTTCTATAGGAACATTCAAAT
>CADBPM010000080.1 GCA_902796595.1 uncultured Lachnospiraceae bacterium
CAAAATAAAGACAGTAAAACTGGTTCAACGTGAACCAAAATAAAGACAGTAAAAACTGGTTCAACGTGAACCAAAATAAAGATAGTAGAATTGGTTCAATGTGAACCAAAATAAAGATAGTAAAACTGGTTCAACGTGAACCAAAATAAAGACAGTAGAAACTGGTTCAACGTGAACCAAAATAAAGACAGTAGAAACTGGTTCAACGTGAACCAAAATAAAGATAGTAAAATTGGTTCAACGTGAACCAAAATAAAGATAGTAGAATTGGTTCAATGTGAACCAAAATAAAGACAGTAGAAACTGGTTCAACGTGAACCAAAATAAGTACAGTAAAACTGGTTCAAAGTGAACCAATAAAAACAGCAGATTAGTCGAGAAATTATATATAATGACTAATTTGCTGTTTTTTTGTATATATTTCTTTACAAAGTGGATAAAAAATTTTATAATAGAAGGCAATCATGCATACGTTTGCAATAATTAAATAAAAAAGAAGGAGATTAAATGCCACAGATTAAAAAGAATGGAAAGAGGATCACTATAAACTTAGATTCGGAAGTATACAAAGAGCTTGAAGAATATTGTAAAGCTGTTGGTCAAAACAAGACTGAAGCAATAGAGAATATTCTAGATCATGCAATAAAAGAATTTGGACTTAAAAATGAAAAAGAAAGAAGGGCTTACTAATAATGAAGACAATAGCAATTTATTCCCAAAAAGGGGGAACAGGAAAAACAACAACTACATTTAATGTAGCAGGTATTCTTGCAAAAGAATATGGCAAGAAGGTATTAACTATTGATGCCGATCCGCAGGCTAATCTTACTACAAGTTTTTTGAGAGCAGAAAAAGAAGAAAAAGGTGATAATTTCTTATATCTGAATTCAGAAGTAACTTTCGAGGATTTATTTGTAAACCCTGAATTAGTTAATAAAGCGATCAGGCATGCCACATTTTCTCTTGTAGAAGGAGGAAGTGCAAAGAAAAGAGGAATAGATATAATTCCATCAAGACCTAATGAAATTCATCCTGAGAGAACACTTGAAGATATAAACTTTGGTATCGAATCACATATTATATATGAAGGACAGTTGAGAAAAGCTCTTTCTATGATAAAAAGAACCAGGGCACACATGTATGATTATGACTATTGTCTCATAGACTTTGCTCCGACGAAAAATATGCTTGCAAAGGATATACTTAGTACTGCAGATTGGGTTATAGTGCCTACAACAATGGATAATAATTCAGTGAACGGAATAAAGGGATTAACGGAGACATTCGAGGAAGTCAGAAGAGAGAAAAATACATCACTTGGAATTCTCGGTGTATTTCCTACTATATGTAATAAAAACACAGCCTATGATAATCAGACGTATGAACTATTAAGAGAGAGCCTTGGCAATCTCCTAATAGATACACCTATCAGATACAGTACAGATTCAAAATGGGCAATGGATTTCGGCATTCCTCTTGCATATAACAAAAAATCAGCGCCAATAACCAAAGACTACAGGGAACTGGTTAGTTACATAGTTGAAAGGACAGAGGAATGAGCAGAAAGTTAAAAAGCGCCAGTAATATAAAACAGGTGGGCGAATTATTGAATGACAGAGTTAATAATAAGGCTCAGATAGACCTGCCTTTAGATACTCTAAAAAAATATGTGGATAGCGACGGGATAACAAACGATTATCTATTTGGCAAGGTAGATGAAGAAAGTGTAAAAAACCTTGCAGAAGGAATAAAAAGAGAAGGCTTTCAGGGAGCAATAAATGTTTGGGATACTAAGGACGGTAAATATATGATCTTTTCGGGACATAGAAGAGCAGAAGCAATGAGGATGCTCGGAAATAATAAAATCCCGTGTTTTATATTTACTTATCCTGATAATGAAAAGGACAGACGAAGAATGTTTCTTGGAGCTAATATTTACTCAAGAGGATCGGCGAAGATATCCTGTGATGGCGGCGATATCTATATAACCAGACAGATGAATTATCTTGGAAATATTTTACGTAACCTTGAAGGCTTTGATGGCTCGGAGAGACAACTGGACGAAGCAATAAGTAATGAGTTTGGAACAAGCAGAACAACGGTATGGAGATTTCGTTCTCTTGCCAATGCGACAGATGATCTTCTTCTTTTAGAGAGTAAAGGTCTTATATCAATCGACCTTGCAGCTCCTCTTGCCAGAACATCTAAGGATGACCAGAATATTATCATTGGGATAATTAAAAGATATAATGAAAAAAATATGTCTTTATCCAAGTCCAATATAAAAATGGTAATAAATAAGATAAAGGAGATTGATAACAAGGTAGACGAAGAAACAATGAGCGTAGCTGCAAAAACAGCGGAAATAAATTCGTTTGTAGCTACAGTCATTGATAATAAGATGAATGAAGGCAGTGCAAAAGAAAATGATGTAGAAAAAATTGAGACTCCAAAGGAAAACAAAAAAACTTCATATTATAATATGGTTAAATCTAGAGCGGATTCTTTTGTAAAGGAAATAAATGCCGGCAAGTTTAGTGAACTGTCATTTGAACAGGTTAATGAGATAAAGAAAGAGTATGATGAGGCATTAAGTAATCTTTATATTTTCGCAGAGCTGATGGCAGGCAGATATGAAGGTAAGGATGTATATGATAATACAGGTATACAGCAGGAAGTTCTTAGATTATTTTCAATACCGCAATTAAAGAAGCTTGTAGAACAATATACGAAATATAATTATCCAAATACAGTCAGCAGTATTTCAGAGATTATTTCAGAGAAAATAAACGAAACAAGAACGGATGAACCAAGTTTGAGACTTAATTGACACATTTTAAACTTAAAATTGAATGAATTGTGTTGAAAAATTAGACAATATTGATCATTAAATGACATATTCAACTGTTAATATTAACTTGTAAGCAAAAATGAATTGCCGATACGTAGATAATATTAAGGAGGACAATATGAATAAATACGCTAAAAGATTACCGATAGCTCTTGCAGCTGCACTTACTATATCAGGATTTGCAGGAATGGCTGCACCAATGAAAGCAGAGGCAGCAACATCAGGTTATGTAAGAGTTCATGGAAGTAATACTAAAATATCATCAAAAACTGTATGGGCAGGTGGCCTTAAGGTAAACCTTGACTATAAGTATGGGAGCAAGAAGAGTGGTATAAGTGGCAAGTGGACTTCTGCCAGCCCTTCAAAGGTAATGGTTGATTCATCAACCGGTGTTGTCACTGCACTTAAAAATGGCAATGTCAAAGTAACATTTACACCTAATTCAAGTAAATATAAGAAAATTTCTGTAACAATATATTCAAGAGTAAGGGCAACTGAAGTTAATCTTCATGAAGACAGTGCAAATGGGGCAATTGTTTCAGGGACAATATTAAAGCAGAATGAATCTAAGAAGTTCTATGTTTCAATGCCTACAAAGACAGGAGCAAAGTCAACATACTTTGTACATTATACTGTTTCTTCTCCGGAAGCCATAAGTGTTACAAATGGAACTGAAAGCAGAGGGGTAAATGGTTCATGGTCAGGACTTGATTATGGCAGAAATCTTTCTGTAAGCGTTAATCCTAATGCACCGGCCGGAGTAGCAACCTTTACAGTATGGTCATCACAGAATAAGGATTCGAACAAAGTATATAAGTATCAGACAGAAAAGAAGACCTATACAATAACGATTCCTGCAAAGCCGGTTGAAAAGACAGAACTTACAGCAAAGCAGACCGGATCAAAAACTGTATATATTACAGGTGTTCCTGCTGAACAGCTTGGAAAGTCTCTTTACTTAAATGGAAATACGGGAATAGAATTTAAGGCAGATCCAAAGGCTGCTAATGTTGCTTCATATTCGGCTGTGAATGCAGATGGGACCTATAATGTAACACTTAAGTCAGCTTTACCGTTTACTACGGGTGTAACTAATGTAACTGATGCAACTAATAAGGTTGTCGCAAGCTTTACAGCTCAGTCAGAAAGAATTGAAAAGGTAGAATTTGCAGATAGTGTTAAGCTTGATGCTGCAGGTACAGTTACAGGAACATTCTCACTTAAGAATCAGTTTGGTGAAACTTATGTTGCCCCTGCAGAAAAAAAGGTTAATAACAGTGTAATTCTTTATGTTAATGGCAGCCTTGACAGTACACTTGTAGTTAATCAGACTCCTGTAAATGGCGTTTATACTTTCTACACAAATGCAGTCAAGGCAGGAGATAGAATTTATGCCAATATAGCAAGTACAGTAAGTAATAAGGACAATATTACAGAATGGGCTGGAAGTGCCAATAAGGATTATGTTGTACCTGGAGTTGTAACACCTTCAGTAACATCACCAGCAGCTATTATCTTTAGCGCAGGTAAAAATAAGGTTACGCTGTTACCAGCAGATAATGCTGATGTAACTGCATCAGGATATGTATATGATAAGGATGGAAAAGTTTTATTTGACGGCTCTTTCATATCAGCAAGAATATCCAAGACAGGCAGTCTTATAAATGGAAAGCAGTATGCTGTAACAAGTATCAGCGGTTTCGATACCAAGAAATATACTGGAAAGAATGATGGCGTTAATTTTAATGTGATTGAGCTTGCAACCGGCAAGAAGTACGTTTTTAGTTTTACACCGGATGATCTTACAACTGGAACTCTTAATATAGTTCAGAACGGATATGGTGCTACTATAAATTCCTCAGTTAGCGTATATGCCGGTAAGGAGCTTGGAGACAATGGAGAAATAGTTGCAGATACCAATTATGATACTGTCAAGACATTTTCATTCTATCCGACTACTCCTGGCGGTAAGCTGGCAGATGTTATTGTAACAGTAAAGCCTGTAAGCGCCACAGCGACAGATAAGACTCCTGTAGTTACTGTAACAGGTGTGATAACAAATAAGGACAATAATGGAGTAATCTTATTTACAGTTGACGGAAAAGAATACACAGTAACTCCATCAAACGATGGCAAAGTTAAGGTTGAAATGAAGAACCTTCCAAATAAGGATAGCAAAGACACTAAGAATACAGAAGATAATAAAAATATTGACTCTGGCAATAAGTCAACAACAGAGTCAACAGACAGCAGCAATACTACTAATTCAGAGTCAGAAACAAAAGATGATAAGACATCTGAAAATCAGCAGGTAAATGCTTAATAATCTATTAAAGACTGTAAGGTAACGAATAATAGCCTTACAGTCTTTTTATATAGTGTGTTATCGGACAAAGTCCAGTAATACACTCTGCCGGTCATCGCGAGAGCGATAAAGCATGACCTGATAGTCCTTATTAAAAAATCCGAACAGACATTCACAAGAATAAATATTTTTATATAAAATATCCATTTTGTGATAAAAATTTTTCTTTTGAGAAGTTTTAAATCTATATTGAAAAAACTGAAGAAATTTAGTATACTAATGAAGGAAAAATAAAATATCTTAAAGCTAAGCTTATGCTATTGAATGATTGAATATTGAAGTATTCTGTATGGCAGTGTATTCCAATATTTAATGAAAATGTAAGCTTGGTAAAAGGGAGATGCGTATGAAAAGATCATTGAAAACGGTACTATCGGGCTTAGTGATTGCTGCAGTTCTTGTTACAGGGATTGTCTTAGATCTTACCAGCGTCGTCATTACTGTTAATAATAACAGAATGCAGACGGCAGAGTACAGAGAAAGACTTGAAAAAGATGTAATGAATGAGCTTAAACGTGAGACAGACATTGCCATCAGCCTTCTTACTGAGCTTAATAAAAGGTCTGAAAATGGGGAAATGACTGGTGATCAAGCAAAGCTTTATGCGGCGAACTTACTTAGAGAACTTCGCTATAATGACGGGGCTGGATATTTTTGGGCTGATACCTCGGATGGTGTAAATGTAGTTCTTTTAGGAAGAGATACAGAAGGAAAGTCCCGTATAGATGCTGTAGATCCAACTGGAGTCAAGTATATACAGGAAATGATAAAGAACGGTAAAAAAGAAGGGGGCGGTTTTACAAGTTTAATGTTTGCCAAGGAGGAGGGTGGAGAACCACTTCCTAAGATAAATTATACTACATATTTTGCTCCTTTTGATTGGGTGATCGGTACTGGCGTCTGGGTAGATGAATTGGATGCAGCGGCTGCAGCTTATGAAAAAGCTGCTCATGGCAAGCTTATGCAGTCTATAACTATATCAATAGTTGCTCTTGCGATAATACTCGTTGTAGTTTTGTTTGTTGCAATAGCTTTAAGCGGTAAGATAACCAGACCTCTTGTTTATATTACAGATGAACTTAAAAAAATGGCAAAGGGAGATTTTACTGAACGTAAGACTACGCCGGCTATGCAGAGTGCTATGAAAGATAAGACAGAAATTGGTGACATTACAGTTGCAGCGCATCAGATGCGTGAGTCGATCAGGAAGCTTATGTATACTATTACTGATACAACTGCATATCTTGCGAGTGCATCAGAAGAGCTTACTGCAAATGCATCTCAGGGTGCAGATGCATCTGAAATGGTTGCTGAAAGTTGTACAAATGTTGCAGGTTCTGTATCTGATCAGAAGGATGAACTTGAAAATGCCAACAATATTGCTGAAGAATTTTCAAACAGTATGAATGCATTTTCAGAGACTATAGAAAGCTTTGGAGCTCTTATAGATGAAACAGATGCTACTGCATCAGAAGGAAGTAAGGCTGTAAGCAGTGCTATGGTGAAGATGCAGGAAATTCAGGATGCTGTAACTAATACCTCGGATGCTGTGTCTGGTCTTGGTGAAGAACTTAAGATGATAGGTTCAATCGTTACAACAATCGCTGATATTTCGAGTCAGACAAATCTTCTTTCACTTAATGCTTCAATTGAGGCAGCAAGGGCCGGCGAGGCAGGAAGGGGTTTTGCTGTTGTAGCTGATGAAATTGGAAAGCTTGCTAATCAGTCCAATGAGGCAGCTGTAAAGATAACAGAACTTATCGGTAATATCCAGATAAAGTCTGATACTGCAGTTGAAGCTATGAATGAGGGCCTTAAGACTGTAGAAGAAGGAAGCATGATTGTAAAACAGTCAGGAGAGTCATTCAATGAAATAGTTGAAAAGGTTAATGAAATTACCGAATCTTCTGAAAATATGCAGGGTCATGTGGAAAAACTTTTAAAGGGAAGTGCTACACTTACAGATTCGATTGTATCTATAGAGCAGAAGAGTTCAGATGTTACATCTGAAACAGAAAATGTTTCGGCAGCATCAGAAGAACAGTCCGCAAGTGCTCAGGAAGTTGCTACAGCAGCTGAAAGACTTGCAGAGACAACTCAGAATCTTCAGAATGAAGTAAAGCAGTTTAAATTATAAAGAAAAGTCCGGCAGATAAATCTGCCGGACTTTTCTTTATAGATAGGTTAAAAGTTCAATTATTCCGTTGGCTGCCTCATTGGCACTTTCGTCTAATATGATCTCACCCTTTTTGGCACTCGCACCGGAAGGGTTGCCACCGATACCAATAGGTGTATCGTCTTCCGCTGTAAAATCCTCCCCCATCCATGGGAGGGAAAGAGAGCCAAAGAAGTTTAATTTTCCTTTATCCGAACCAAGTGAATAGTGTCCTGCTTTGCAACTTTTAAGGTCTACCATAGATTCATCTATAGCCATTACCATAGAGGTTTCCATTTCACCACCATGAAAATCTGATTCATTTCCATGAGAGAGTGTAGCTTTTACTTTAGGAGATGAAAAAGCACCTGAAGTGATCAGGTATATCTTAACACCAAGATCTCTGCGAAGCTGTCTGCTGACGACTTCAGCAATAGCTCTGTTTCCACCATGACAGATAAGAAATGCGAAATTTTTAAAACCATGGCTGTTAAGTCCTGTAACTATATCGGCTAAAACATGATAATAAGTATCCGGTCTAAATGTGATACTTCCGCAGAAACTTGCATGTTCTACGCTGTAACCTATCGGAATGACAGGAAAGAAGAGGACATTCCCTGCAAGCGTATCTTTTTTATCGGATAGAATATTACTTATGCGCCTTGTCATTTCGGAAGCTATAAGTGTATCTGTTATAAGCGGAGCCTGATTACCGTGCTGCTCCAAAGCTCCCAAAGGGATAACAACCAGACTTTTTTCTTTGTCAAGCTGCTCCATTTTAAGGCGGCTCAAAGAACCATATTGACAAATGATCATACTGCACTTGCCTTTCTTATGCTGTCACTTCTGAGATTTCTTAAGTTAGGAAGTGCAGCAAGAAGCCTGTCGTAAACGGTATATCCGATTATGCTGTTTATGGAAAGCTTTAAAAGATTGAAAGGTATAGTGGCATAAATTATAAATGTCTGAAGATTTGTAATGCGGGCATTTACTCCGCCGACTGCCTTTACAACTTCATCAAGTGAAATGCCGAAAGCCTTGGCGTAGAGCGGAAGTGAGACATAGGCATTAAGGAAGCAGGCAGTACCTGTCCTAATTACAATGCTCACAATAAGGGCTATGAGAGCGGCTTTTCTTGTCTGTCCAAGCTTTTTGTAAACAAGCCACGTTGGTATGATAAAAAGGACTATACCGATAAGGTTGAATAATTCGCCGACGTACATAGAATTTGTTCCGGAAATCATTAGTTTAATAAGTAACTTGATGATCTCAATTAAGGCCCCCTCAGCAGGTCCCATAAGGAACAGTCCTATCATTGCAGGGACATCACTGAAATCAAATTTGTAGAAAGGCGGCATTAACGGAACTGAGATCTCCAGTGACATGAGTACACCGGCAAGTGCTGCAAGCATACCGGTCAGAACGATTTGTGAAGGTTTGAATTTTGATTTGAACATTTAGTTCCTCCTGTTTAAAAATATTTTTAAAACGAAGGATTCTTTGGGAAATCGAATGAGATAAAAAAAACAGACCCTATAATCGGGGTCTGCAAAAAAATATAATATCTCTTCTCTACCATCCAGACTATACTGTCGGTTTTGGAATTGCACCAAATCAATCGCTTTAGCGAGTCGCGGACTGTACCGCCGATCGGGAATTTCACCCTGCCCCGAAGAATTATTCGATTTATACTTTAAAATTTACATCATAAATGCGGCTTTGTCAACCTTATAATAAATATGAATATGAATGATAAGTTGTTCTTGTTAATTTGGCGCAAAGGGTGTACAATAGTATTCTGCGTGCCGCTTTAAAGTATTAGAGTGGACAACGTAAAAAAAGCAAAGAGGTTTGTTGTTATGAAAGAAAACAAGAAAATCTCCAGCACTACGCTCACGTTTATGGCGTTTTCTACAGTTTGGGGATTTGGTAACATCCTTAACGGATTCGTTTACTTTAATGGCATCCAGGTTATTTTCAGCTGGATTCTCATGTTTGTACTCTACTTTGTTCCTTATGCGTTAATGGTTGGCGAACTTGGCTCCGCATTTAAGGAATCCAATGGTGGTGTAAGTTCATGGATCAATTCTACAATGGGTCGCAAGCTTGCATACTATGCGGGATGGACATACTGGGCTGTTCATATCACTTATATCGCGAGCAAGTCAAGTGGTGGTCTTAAGGCGTTAAGTTGGGTTGTATTCCAGAATGCAGAAACTTATGATTCATTCCCGACACATATCGTTCAGCTTGTTACATTTGCAGTACTCATTCTTTTCTGCTTCATTGCAAGTCGCGGTCTGAATCCTTTAAAGAAACTTACTACGATCGCGGGCTCTTCAATGTTTGTGATGTCACTTCTTTACATACTTATGATGTTTGCAGCACCTGTTATCAATCCTGGTGCCCAGTATGTAAAAATGGATTTCAGTTTTAAAAATCTGATTCCGACATTCAATGTAGGTTATCTTACTTCATTATCTATTCTTGTTTTTGCTGTAGGTGGCTGTGAGAAGATTTCACCTTATGTAAATAAGATGGAAAAGCCAAGTAAGGATTTCCCTAAGGGAATGATAATGCTTGCTGTTATGGTTGTGATCTGTGCAATACTTGGCACGATTGCAATGGGACTGATGTTTGATCCGGCTGAGATAAATAAGAACTTTGATTCTTATGTTTCAAATGGTTCATATATTGCTTTCCAGAAGTTGGGTCAGTATTATCATGTTGGCAATTTCTTCATGATAATCTATGCTTTATGTAATGCAATAGGTCAGTTTTCAACACTTGTACTTAGTATAGATGCTCCTCTCCGTATTCTTCTTGGAAATGAAGGAAGTAAGGAATTTGTTCCTTCAGGTCTTCTGAAGCAGAATAAATACGGTGCTTATGTAAATGGTATAAAGATGGTTGCAGTCCTTTCAGGTGCCATCATCCTTGTACAGTCATTTGTACCGGGAGCTGCCGTTGTTCTTCGTCAGCTGACCAAACTTAATTCAGTTTGTATGCCAATGCGTTATTTATGGGTTTTTGCAGCGTATATTGCTTTACGAGTACTTAACGATAAATTCAACCCTGAATATCGCTTTGTAAAAAATCGTAAATTAGGTATCTTCTTTGGTGCATGGTGTTTCCTTGTTACAGCAGCGTGCTGTATACTTGGTGTGTATGATGCGGATCCATTTACAATGGTACTCAATATTGTGACACCTGTTGTTTTAGTTGCATTGGGTCTCATATTACCTGCAATCGCAAAGAGAGAAAGGGCTAAAGCCTGATTTTTCCCCTGACAGTTTAATGTCAGGGGTTTTCTTTTGTGATAAAGCTTTAGAGTTTTATAATATATTCAATATTTATATTCATAGGCAAGTGTGCTATACTGTACAGCATTATGAAAAAGAAAAGAATCATCAGTATTTTAATCTTTGTACTTGTAATAGCAGTAATGATAGGAATAACTGTCTGGATGATAAAGCCTGTTGCAAGACTTGCTGATAATCCGCAACAGTTAAAAGAAGCTATACAGTCGATGGGGGTTACCGGTGCGATTCCATTTATGCTGCTCCTCATTTTGCAGGTTTTTGCCGCTATAGTGCCAGGAGGTCCTTTTGAAATTGCGGCAGGCTATGCATTTGGAGTTATTCCGGGGACATTGATATGTGACATAGCCATGACAGTTGGCGGCATACTTACCTTTATGCTTACCAGAAAGTTTGGTATGAGTTTCGTCAGACTTTTTTTTTCTGATGAGCAGATAAGCGAGATAAAAATATTAAAAACAACGAAAAAGTCTAGACTTATATTTTTTATCATCTTTCTTATACCAGGAACGCCTAAAGATATTATGTCCTATCTTTTGGGGCTTACAGACCTGCCATTGAAGGACTGGATATTCATAAGCTTCGTAGGACGACTGCCGGCGATCCTTCTTTCTGTTATATCGGGAAGAGCATTGTCAGAGCAGAGGTATGGAATTTTTATTGGCGTAATAGCGGTGATCGCATTGCTTACTGCAATAGGCATGTATTGGTATAATAAGAAAAATAAAGAGGATGAATCTTAAAAGCGGCAGGCAGTTGCCTGTCTGGCATATTTATTTAAAAACGTCGGTATTTTTCACTATTTAAAAGGTCTGACCAGCCATTTTGTGCGCTTTGTAAAGGCTGGCAGATTGGAGCCCCATTTTTGCGGTGTACTCCAATAATTAGTGGAGATTATCGGCGTTTTGTGTTAAGATAAAAGACGAGTGTGAAATATATTATTTTGGAATGAATTTCAATAAAATGTGGAGGAATCGTAATGAAAAAAAGTCTGATATTTGTACTTATGGCATCTATATTGTCGGGAGCTTTAAATGCAGGATTTGCAATGGAGGCAAAGGCTGCAGATTTAACTGAAGATGAGAGGGATAAGTTTGAAGATTACCTTGAGGATAACTTAAAGGAAGATTTCTTTTCTTCAAAAACTCAGGGATCACTTTATGGAGCTTCTTTTACACTGGCAGATGTGAATGATGACGGACATGATGATCTTGTGATTACAGGTGCGCTCGGTCTTAGAACTATGACTTTTTCAGAAGTTTATATGCATATAGGAAATAAATATGTGGCTGTTCCGATAAATGGCACAATAAGTAAAATTGATAAAAATAGCATATATGTAACAACTGAAGATTATGAGCAGGCGGGTGCCATAAGATATTCATACAGAGAAGTGTTTAATATTTCAAAAAAGGGCAAAGTAACATGTAAGCTTGCGCATAAAAAATCGGTAATGTATTACGATGTAGATAAAGAAAAGGAATATCCTGAGGGTAGGCTTTTAAGCAGAGTATTCTATAAGGATGAGAAGAAAGTAAAAAAGGCAACCTATAAGGCGGAACTTAAGAAGTATTCATTTAAAAAGCTTAAATTTAAGGAAATAAATGAAGATAATATAGAAGAAGCTTTTGATGATTGAGAATGGATGAAGCATTCTGGCGCAGAGAGCGAGAGTTCATTTGGTTTTATTATATAGAGGCCGTTATAAGGGAAAGGATAGATAATGCTTGAGATTAAAAGAATAAATGACCTTCAGAATGATGAAGTTGCCTATTTTGTGAGGTTGAACGAAAATGAGCTGAAGCATTATTTTGAGCCTGAACCTGAAGGGATATTTATAGCTGAAACGCCTACAGTTGTTGAAAGAGCTCTTGACGGGGGATATGAACCGCTCTCTTTCCTTATAGAAGAAAAATACCTTGACACGCAGGCAAGGGGAATTATAGAAAAATGCAGAGGGTATGCTGAAAGCAGAAATGTTGCTGTTCCTGTGTATACCGCGGAAATGAGTGTGCTTTCAAAACTTACAGGATTTAATATGACAAGAGGTTTTCTTGGTGCATTTAAAAGGAAGAAGGCAAAAGAACCGGAAGAAATTATAAGGAATGCTCACAGGATTGTTATTTTAGAGCACGTTGAAAATCCGACGAATATTGGAGCTATAATGAGAAGTGCGGCAGCTCTTTCAATAGATGCGCTTCTTCTGACGAGAGGGTGTGCAGACCCATTGCAAAGAAGAGCGATAAGGACTGGTGTTGGAACTGCTTTTCAGATTCCATGGGCATATATAGAAGACAGTAAAGAGTGGCAGTGGGATAAAAATGGTGTAAAGAAACTGCATGAATTTGGATTTAAAACAGCAGCTCTTGCCCTTCGAAATGACACTGTATCTATAGGTGATGGGAGATTAAAGGAAGAAGAGAGACTTGCGATACTTATGGGTAATGAAGGTAGAGGGCTTAGCGAGCAAACGATAGCAGCGAGCGACTATACAGTAAAGATTCCAATGGGACATGGCGTGGATTCGCTTAATGTTGCGGCGGCAAGTGCTATAGCTTTTTGGGAACTTGGTAAAACTTGTTTTTACAGGGGAAAATGATATGGACAAGCAAACTTATGACAGACTGACTGAACAGATTAAATTCATTCTTGAAATTGATAAGGAAAAGAATATAAAACGTCAGACTTATCTTACAGGTTATACCAGACAGGAAAATGACGCGGAGCATGCATGGCACATGGCAATCATGGTTTATCTTTTAAAAGAATATTCCAATGAAAAGATAGATGTGGCAAAGACGATGATAATGTGCCTGATTCACGACATTGTTGAAATTGACGCCGGCGACACCTATGCTTATGATGAGGAAGGCAAGAAGACCCAGCGTGAACGAGAGGAAAAGGCTGCGGATAGAATTTTCGCAATTCTTCCGGAGGATCAGGCAAGGGAACTTAGAGGTATTTTTGAAGAATTTGAAGCAGACGATACACCCGAAGCTCACTTTGCTCATTCGATGGATAATTTTCAGCCGTTGCTTCTTAATGATTTTAATGATGGAAAAAGTTGGGTTGAGCATGGCGTAAGCAGGTCACAGGTAGATGGCAGACAGAAAAAGACTGAAATGGGCTCGAAGCTTATCTACGAAAAGACAAAGGAAATTTTAGACAGGCACGAAGAAGCAGGACATATACAGCATAGTTAATTGACAATAGGAATTTTGAAACGATGCTTTTTGCAGAAACGGAGGTGTGTCATGGAATTCATTCATGAGGCAGGCAGGATCTATGCACAGGACGAGGCTAACAATGTAATAGCGGAGATTACATTTCCTGCAAAGGACGGTGTTGCAGATATTGACCATACATTTGTGGATGAATCACTTCGCGGTCAGGGCATCGCAGGTAAGCTTATAGAAATGGCTGTGGAGCAGATAAAAAAGGATGGAAATAAGATTTCTGCAACCTGTTCCTATGCTGTAAACTGGCTTTCAAAGCATTCTGAAATTGAGACAATAGATACGGGCGCACCGGTTGCCTGCAAGATTGATGGAAGGCATTAAGGGTGAAATGAGCTGCTTAAGCAAGGCGATATTACAGGAAAATATCAGTGAAGTAAAGAGGATTTTAGAAGAGAAACCATCATCTATTGATGAAAAAGACGAAAATGGAACACTTATGGCTCTATTAGCGGCGAAGACAGGAAATCTGGATTTGGTAAAATATATAGTTGAATATTCCAGAGCCAGTATGAATATATATGACAGCGTACATAGAAGTATGCTTCATTATGCGGCAATGTCCGGCAATGTAGATACATGCAGGTATCTTACTGAAAGAGTAGGACTGTCGCCATTGGAAGGAGACCTTAGTCTTGAAACGCCCTATGAAATTGCACATAAAGAGGGATTTTATGAGCTGGAGGAATATTTCAAGGATTATACAGGTGCTTCACTTGACAGGATGTATCACAATCCGATAAGAACCGGTATGTATCCTGATCCTTCTATAGTGAGGGTGGGGGATACATATTATATGGTCAATTCATCTTTTATTTATTTTCCATGTATTCCGGTTTCTATGTCTAAGGATCTGATACATTGGAAGATAATAGGACATGCTATAACAAACCCTGAATGGGTAAATCTTGATGACCTTGAAGGTGGCAGAGGATACTGGGCACCTGACATTTCTTTTTATGAGGGAAAGTTTTATATAACAGCTACATACAGACTTAACGATGATGGAAATGTATACAGGAAACAGATTGTAGTAAGTTCAAATAAACCGGAGGGGCCATATAGCAAGCCTGCCATAATAGATGAGGATGGAATCGACCCGTCTATTTTTAACGATGACGATGGAAGAAGATACATGCTTTTAAACAGAGGGGCAAGGATCTTTGAACTAAATCATGATGCGACAAGGCAGATTTCAAAGGCAGAATTACTCTTTTATGGAGATCATAAAAGAGCACCGGAGGGACCGCATCTTCTGAAAAAAGACGGGTACTATTATCTTTTTGAAGCGGAAGGAGGAACAGGTCCGGGACACAGGATCACAGTTTCGAGAAGCAGAACTTTAAAAGGAATCTATAAACCTTGTCCATATAACCCTATCATGAGACAGAATGATGAAAATGCGATCATTCAGCGCTGCGGTCATGGAAAGCCGGTGCAGACACAAAAAGGTGACTGGTACATGGTATATCTTTGCGGCAGAAAGATTGGTGATGGGTATAGTATTCTTGGAAGAGAGACGGCACTTGACCCTATAAGGTGGACTGATGATGGATGGCCTATAGTAAATGAACTTAACGGACCTTCTGCTTTGCAGATAAAGCCAGACCTTCCTGAGATGGTATGGAAAAAGGATGACGATTGTCTCATTACAGAAGGAAGGCTTTCTCTTGACTGGATGACTCCAAGACCGCCGGAAGCTGATGGTGTAAAAATATATGATTCAATCCTGCATATAAAAGGAAGTAGGTATGATCTTGATTCTATGAAGGCAAGAAATATTCTTGTGAGAAGACAGGAGGATTTTTGTTTCAGGGTAATTTCCGGCATGCGTACGGATGAGATAAAACCTTATCAGGATGCCGGAATAACCTGTTATTATGATGAAAATACATTTCTTAAGCTTGGCGTGTTTGGCTTGGATAATGGAAAAAAGACCGTAAAAGTGATAGAGCACGTAGGTGATGATACAAGAGAGTGTGCAGGTATTGCACTGCCTGAGGGGGTATGCAAGGTTTTCTTTAAAGTTGAAACAATGTTTCTTGAAAGAAAATTTTATGTAAGCTTTGATGGCAGGGAGTATCAGTCTGTTGCAAAACTTGATAATGTATATTATCTGTGTGATGAAGGCTTAAAGAAGGGAAAGCGTTTCACCGGAGCTACAGTAGGCGTGTATGCATACGGAGGTAATAAGCCGCTTATTGCCTGCTTTGAGTCATTTAAGTATGAACCATTGACTGAGTAGGAACATAGTAAACAGCATATTTATAGTAAGTGAAGAAAATAATACTGGATAGAGAAGCTCTATCCAGTATTATTTTTGAACGACGTTTATGATAACGAAAAGCCTGCTGCGTGGGGGTATTTGCCGCAGCAGGTTTTTTGCTTTTTACCTTCTGATAGAATTTTTTCTATAGTGAAGGGGGCTTTCACCGGTTATCTTTGAAAATCTTGTTGAAAAATTTGATTCATTTGCAAATCCTACATTCTGTGCAACTTCCCATACAGGCATATCGGTAATATCTAAAAGTTCTTTTGCCTGAGTTATCCTGTAGTTTAAGAGGAAGTTGTAAGGTGTGGTTCCCATATATTGTCTGAAAAGGCGAAGAAAATAGGATTTACTCATGTTGGCTTCATTCAAAAGCATTTTGAGATCTAATTCCTCTTTATAATTAAGTCTTATGTAATCAGCAGCATTTTCTATTATTCTTTTGTGTTCATTTTTTAAATCACTGGAATTTGAAAGAACGGCTCTTACCATTCTGTTTAAGATACGATGTACATACATACCGCAGGAAAAGGCAGACTCTGTGGTTTCCTCAGGGAGCTTTCTTAACAGGTTTTCAAAAATTTCCTTACTTGATAGAGAAAGGTGAACGGGAGTCAGCTTTCCGTCAGGCATGAGATATGGAGTCATTGCCATAACCCCTGGACCGTCTGTATGTATCCAAAAATGATCCCAAAAGATATTTGAATTATTGGTCTCGGTAAGAGTTCTGTAGCTTTGCGGTTTTCTGCAATCTATAAGCAGGGCGTCGCCTTTTGTTAAAATGCAGCTTTCTCCTTTCTGTTCCACAAGTCCCGCTCCATCCAGAGTGAAAAATATGAGGCAGCTTTCCTTGCTGCTTCTGCTTGTGGTAAAGCCGCCATTAGCATAAAAAAGACCTGCTTCGGTTACAAAGTAAGGCTGCATGAGAGCTGCTCTTGGTGGAGTTGTTCTAAGCCAGATAGAACCTTCTGAAACATCCATTGTATATTTAAGCATGGTTACATTTCTCCAAAATTAAGTAGACTTTTGATAAAAAATCAAGGACTTTAAAAAAAGCCATAGCTTTCAAACACTGATACAATGATACCATAAGTCAGATAGATATAAAAGTATCTGATAGTGGAATAATAAAAATGAAAGGGGCAATGGGATGTCAGCATATCATCTTGCGGTTGACATTGGAGCTTCAAGCGGAAGGCATATCATAGGATATGTCGAGTCGGGCAAAATGAAGCTCAATGAGGTTTACAGATTTGAAAATGGTGTCAGTACGAAAAACGGACATCTTTGCTGGGATATAGATGGTATTTTAAAAAATGTCATAGATGGCATTAAAGAGTGTAAAAATAAAGATCTTGTTCCTGAAACTATAGGAATAGATACATGGGCAGTTGACTTTGTCCTTCTTGATAAGGATGGAAATGTTATAGGAGATGCTGTTTCATACAGGGATGACAGGACTGACGGCATAAAAGATGAGCTTTATGAAAATGGGATTCTCGCTTTTGAGGAACTTTATAAAAAAACAGGAATCCAATATCAGAAGTTCAATACAATTTACCAGCTTATGGCATTAAAGAAGGAACATCCGGAATATCTTGAAGAAGCAGAAGATTTTCTTATGATACCTGATTATCTTGCATATAAACTTACAGGAATGAAGGTAAATGAGTACACAAATGCTTCAACAACGGCACTTGTGGATGCAAAAACACGCCAGTGGGATTATGAACTGATAGAAAAAATAGGACTTCCGAAGAAGATATTTAAGGAGATAAAAGAACCCGGAAGCAAGCTTTCTTATTTTACAAAGGAAATAGAAGAGAAGGTAGGGTTTTCAGCTAAAGTGGTGCTTCCTGCTACGCATGACACAGGGTCAGCTTATATTGCAGTACCTGCGAGGGATGATAAGGCAGTTTTTCTTTCGTCAGGAACATGGTCTCTTATGGGTATTGAAAATAAGGAGCCAGTATTAAGCAATGCATCACGCGATGTGAACCTTACAAACGAGGGTGGCTACGATAAGACATACAGGTATTTGAAAAATATAATGGGGCTTTGGATGATCCAGTCTGTAAGAAAGGAAATTGCGAAAAAGACAGGGTATAAACCGTCTTTTCCGGAGCTTATCAAATCGGCAAAAAAGGCCGAAAACAAGGTAAGTGTTGTTCTTGATGCGGATGATGATAGATTTCTGGCGCCAAAGTCAATGATAGAAGAAGTAAGAAAAGCGGCAGAAGAAAAGGGGGCTCCTCTTCCTATTACAAAGGAAGAAAATGAAAATCTACCGGATGGTACGGGTGCCGTTATGGCAGCAATATACTCTGCACTTGCTTTTGATTATAAGAGAACAGTGAGTACGCTTGAAATGCTTACAGGTAAGAGCTTTACTTCTATAAATGTTGTTGGCGGCGGATCTAAAGATATGTACTTAAATGAAAGGATCGCAAAGGCAACAGGGCTTCCTGTTTTTGCGGGACCGGTTGAGGGAACAGCTTTAGGCAATCTTATAGTTCAGTTTATAAATGCCGGCGATTATAAGGATCTTTATGAAGCAAGAAGGGCAATAAAGGAAAGCTTTGAAATCATAACTATACAATGATGCATTGGGAAACGTTTTAAGAAAGGAAATGCGAAAATGAGTTACAGCGAAGCAAAAGAGATCTTTAAAAACTATGGGGTAGACACAGAGAAAGCAATTAAAGCCTTATCAAATAAGGCAATAAGTATCAATTGCTGGCAGGGGGATGACGTGGTCGGATTTGACAATCCTGATGGCGGTGCCGGTGATGGACTTGCAACAACAGGAAATTATCATGGCAGAGCAAGAAATTTTGAAGAACTTAAGGCAGATTTCCTTAAGGCAATAGAGCAGATACCGGGAAAGAAGAGGATCAATCTTCATGCCTGCTATGCTATTTTTGACGAAGAGCATCCTTGGGTGGACAGGGATAAGCAGACCTATGAGCACTTTAAACCTTGGGTTGATTTTGCAAAGGAACATGATCTTGGTATAGATTTCAACCCTACTATCTTTTCACATAAGATGATGGTTGATGGACTTTCACTTTCATCACCTAAGAAGGAAGTAAGAGACTTCTGGATCCGTCATGCGATCGCATCAAGAAGAATTGCTGAAAGAATCGGTGAGGAGCTTGATGATCTTGTACTTAATAATGTCTGGATACCTGACGGCTTTAAGGACATTCCATCAGACAGACTTACTCCAAGACTTCGTCTTAAGGATTCTCTTGATCAGATATTTGCAGAAAAGTGTCCGCACGTTATTGATACAGTTGAGTCGAAATTCTTTGCGATTGGAGTTGAAAGCTATACGACAGGTTCAAATGAATTTTACATGAGTTATGCGGCTACACATCCGGGAGTATATAACCTTCTTGACATGGGACACTACCATCCAAGTGAATATGTAAGTGACAAGATTCCGGCATTACTGCCATTCTTTGACAAGATACCGCTTCATGTTACAAGACCGGTCAACTGGGATTCGGACCATGTAGTTCTTCTTCAGGACGAACTTATTGAAGTGATGAAGGAAGTTGTCAGAAATGATGCGCTTGATAAGGTTATCTTAGGCTTAGATTTTTTTGATGCTTCAATAAACAGAGTCGCTGCATGGTGCATTGGCACAAGAGCTACCCAAAAGGCACTTCTTATCGCGCTCCTTCAGCCGAATGAAGAACTTAAGAAGGCACAGGATGACGGAGATTATACAAAGCGTCTCATGCTTTCAGAAGAAATGAAGAGCCTGCCATGGAGTGATGTCTGGAATGAGTACTGCAAGAGACAGGGCGTTCCTGCCGACAAGAGCTGGTACAACGAGATAAAGAGGTATGAAGAAGAAGTGCTCGCAAAGAGAGTATAAATAAAAGGAGATTGAAATGTACAATATTCTTGAAGCACCATTTATGAAAGAAATGATAGACACTGTAAGCAACATGTATGCTCATGGCTGGGATGAGAGAAATGGCGGAAATGTTTCTCTTCTTCTTACAGAGGAGCAGGTAAGGGATTATAGAGACATAAATTCAGTCATAAGAACTATAGATATTCCTTTTGATGCCTATGCGCTTATCGGTAAATATTTCCTTGTTACAGGAACAGGCAAGTATTTTAAAAATGTAAAGAGCAACCCTGCCGGCAACATGGGACTTTTCAGGATAGGTAAAGATGGAAAGAGTGCAGAGCTTCTCTGGGGATATGATGATGGAGGAAGATTTACCTCAGAACTTCCGGCACATCTTATGAGCCATATTGCCCGTCTATCTGTTGACCCTGATAACAGAGTTGTAATGCACTGTCATCCTACCAACCTTCTTGCAATGACATATATTCATGATCTTGATGAAAAGAAGTTCACACATACATTATGGGAATTTTCAACAGAGTGTATAGTTGTATTTCCTGATGGGGTAAATGTGCTTCCATGGATGCTCTGCGGCACAAATGAGATCGGTGAGGCTACAGCAGAAAAAATGAAGACAGCAAGACTTGTTGTCTGGGCAGCGCATGGTATTTATGGAGCAGGAAAAGATCTTGATGAGACATTTGGTCTTATTGAAACAGCTGAAAAGGCTGCAGAAGTTTATATGAAGTGTGCAGCTCTTCCAAAGATCAATACAATAAAGGATACTGAGCTTAAGGAACTGGCTGACTTCTTTAAAGTAACGCCAAGAGAGGGCTTCTTAAATCTTTGATTTCAAAGAAAAATATCTATAGTAAAAAACAGCAGGTATTATGCCTGCTGTTTTTTTATGAGTAATTTCTTGGCTTCATTTTTAATTGATGTGATAAGGAACAGAACTGCAGCTGATGTAGATGCGATTATAAGGATATCAATAAAAATATATAGTATATGTTCAGTCATAGCTAACTCCTTTTTTGAGTTGGAATAATCTAACCTCTCTAAAGTTAGTCTAATCTAACCAAACATATATGTCAAGCATTATTTTGTATTTTTAGAAATAAAGCTTATAACAGCTTTTACAGCCTGAGATTGTTGTTCTTTAGCTGATATAGTTGCTGTGCCGTCTTTTTTCTGAATACCGTAGTTGCCGAACTGAGCGTGATTTCCGCCTTCAATTACAATGGTATCAGTGTTTTTTGACAGTTTGCCTGAGTTTTCTTTTATTTTTGCAGGATTCATGTCATTTGTTCCGTATATTGAAAGCATAGGAAAGGAGGAATCGGAAAAATCCTTAAAAGGGTAGGATGCAAAGAAGATTTCTCCTTTATATGGGTTGCCTGCAGTTTCAGTTATTTTTGATACATGGGCAGATGCAACAACCCCACCAAGCGAATGACCTGAGATAAACCAATTTTTATAGTCCAAAGATTTCCTTATATCATTTGCAGCGCTTCCATTAAAAATGGCAAAGTGAAAAGGCATATCTACAAGGACACAGTCTACACCGTTTTCAGCAATGGAGAGCATTAGAGGAGCATAGGCACCGGTTTCGACAGCTGCACCGGGATAGAAGATAAGTGCATTTTCTGTGCCGGGACCATCAAAGAGATACCCTTTACTGATATGTGATACATTTACTTTATCATTTCCATTCATTGCATTTAGAGCAGCTGCATCCGCTTTATATGAGGTATTGAGGAATACTGCAATTCCACCGCTTACAAGTAAATGTATGGCAAGAAGGAGTGGGATGGTAATTGTAAATTTCTTTTTATGTGTTTTATGATGGAAAAAATGCATACCAAGGAGGGCGCCAAGGGAACCAAACGGAACAGCCACAAGAATAAGAAGGCTTTCTTTTATACGCCATTCTTTTTTTACAGCACGATGCTTATCTATTCCATATAAGCCAAAGGAAAGAAGGTTGATCAAGATCAGGTAAATAAGTATAAATGTCATAAATAACCTCATGTCAGTCAGATTTTCTGATCAGAACCATAATCAGAATGAACGTGTTCATAAACAAGGAGATTGTAACATAAAAAACACCGATAATCCATACAAGAATATAAAGATTACCGGTGCTTTTTATAAAAAATGAGGGAAGATCAAACAGCTGCGTCAAGAATTTCATTTAATGCATTTCCGCTTGAAGTATGGCAACGAACGATATTTGTGCCATATTTTTCAGCCTCGGCAACAGCAGCCTTGACCATTTTGTGTGAAACAGTATTTGTAAAAAGAATAAGCAGATCCGGTGAGCCTATGTGAGCTCCAAGATTAGCAGGCATCTGAGTAAAAACTTTAGCCTTACATTTATGTTCTTTGCAGATCTGTTTATATTTGTAGACCATTCTGTCATGGCCCCCTACGATAACAACGCTCATATATCTCTCCTTTTAGGTTAGCTTTATCTAACTAAAGTTATATTACACTAACTTAGAACATTTGTCAACAAAAAAAGCTATATAAGTGTGGTCATATCATTTTTTTGCAATCTGGTCATATTAAAATATGAAAATAATGATATACTGATAGCATCAATTTTATATGGGAGGCGACAATGAAGAGGGTATTATCAATCCAGGATATATCGTGTTTCGGAAAATGTTCACAGACTGTTGCGTTGCCTGTGATTTCAGCTATGGGGGTAGAGACAGTCATGCTGCCGACTGCTCTTCTTTCAACACATACTAAATTTAAGAATTTTACTTTTAAGGATCTTACAGAGGAACTTATACCGATCACAGAGCACTGGAAAAAAGAGGAGATTAAGTTTGATGCCATATATACAGGGTATCTTGGTAGTCGGGAAGAAATAGAAATTGCCCGTAGGATATTTGACGAATTTGCCACGAAGGAAACACTTATATTTATTGATCCTGTAATGGGTGACAATGGAGTCCTATATACAGGGTTTGATGAGGAGTATGCCAGGTTAAACAGAGACCTTTGCACTAAAGGAACGATTATCGTGCCTAATATAACTGAGGCATGTTTTATGACCGGCGTTCCTTACAAAGAGGAATATGATGAAAAATATATAAAGGAATTGTTGGCAGGTCTTTCAGAATTTTGTACAGGTATAGCTGTATTGACCGGAGTATCTTTATCAGAGGGAAATACCGGTATTTATGGGTATGATATAAAGAATGACAGATATTTCAACTATCAGAATGACAAGGTAAATGCTTCATACCATGGTACAGGGGATCTGTTTTCTTCTGTAACGGTCGGAGCTCTTATGAACGGGCTTAGTGTGGAGGATGCCTTTAAGCTTGCTGCAGATCATACAGCTCTTACGATAAGAGAGACCTTGAAGGATATAGACTCTCCATGGTACGGAGTTGATTTTGAGGCGACATTTGGAAAATTAATACAGGCGCTTGAAAATGCAAGATAAAAAAAGAAGGACACAGTTTTTTCTGTGTCCTTTTTGCAATAATGAACAGAGGTTATTTTATCTTAAAGTTGCTTACAGCACCATGAAGTGTATTGGCAATCTCACTCTGTTTCTCCGAGAGCTCCGTAACATCTGTTACAGAATTGGATACTATATCGAGAGTATTTGTAACATTGGTCGAATGAGCGGCGGTATCCTGTGTGGATTCTGCAATACTCTGAATAGCATAGGAAACTTCGTTCATTGAAGAACTGATATTGTCTGCCATTGTAGCAATGTGATCTGACTGCTCACCGAAGGTCGCAGCATCTTTTCCGTACTGCTGTGCCACACCGACAAAGTAGGAATAATCCGGTGTTACTGTTTCGTGCAAGAAGGTTAAAATGTCGTTGCTTGTATTAAGCAGGTTTGTAAAAGCGTTCTGAACATTATTTACAGTAGACTGGATTTTTCCGACTGCCTCTGCTGTTTCGGAAGCAAGTTTATTTATCTCTGCGGCAACAACAGCGAAGCCTTTACCATGTTCACCGGCTCTTGCGGCTTCAATGGTTGCATTAAGTGAAAGAAGGTTAATCTGCTCTGCAATTGATGCGATAGATTCTGCAAGAGTACCAATCTCACCAACAACTGCAGACTGTTCATTTGCTTCTTTTATCTCATTTGCACGTTCCTTGCTTATACGCATTGCCTCGTTGGATGATGTACGGCACTTATGTTCAATCTCATTTGCTTTCGTAAGGATTTCATTTGCAGTTGTATTTGTCTTTTCAGCTTCACTTGCAAGGAGATGGGCAGAAGAATTGACTTCTTCTATGGAAGCATTTACCTCTTCGGTTGCTGCCGAGGTGCTCATCATTGCCTCATTAACACTGCTCATATCGTTACGTATAGCTTCAAACTGACCATTAAGACTGTCGGCTAATGTTTCAAGCTTGCTGCTTGCTGTAGTGATCTGTTCAGATTCATTAAAAACATCGGTTATGATGTTCTTGTTGTTTGAATACATCTTATTAAGAGAAGATGCCATCTGACCAAGCTCATCGCTTCCATGATGGTTAAGGTGCTTAATTGTAAAGTCACCATTTGCAAGGTGGTCAGCAAACGTATATACATCGTTGATATTTTTTGCGATCCTGTTTACAAGCAACCAGACAACCAATGCCGATACAAGCAATGCAAATGCTGATATAAGGAGGAGAAGATTGCGAAGGTTGTTTGCTGTGGACATCATCTCGCCGTTATCAAGTGATACTATAAGCTTCCAGTTTACATTCGGTACAGTATCATAATACAGTAAAGCTGTTTTGCCTCTAAAAGTATATTTACTTATACCATCTTTGTTTGCAAGTATATCTTTTGCAGCTGAAACCATAGACGAGTTTGGATCTTCAAGTATGGATGAGGAAACCTTTGCCTCGGTTGCAGCTGAAGTGTAAAGGTATATGCCGTTTGAATCAATAAAAAGAGGGAAAGAAAGCGTGCCTATTGTCATGTTCTGGACAACGTCCTGAATGCTTGAAAGCTCCATATCCACAGTTATACAGCCGATAAATTTGTTGTTTGCATCAAATATAGGTGTAGAGCAGGTAGACATGATGTGACCGCTTGCTTCATCATAGTATGGGTTTGTTATTGTTGCAACCATACTTGTCTGAGACTTTGCGTTTTTGTAGTATTCCTGCTCAAAGTAGTTATAGCTGGCATTTGAATATTCATCCGTGTACACTACTTCTCCACCGTCATTCTTTGTCCAGTAAGGTCCGGCATATTGCTGCCCCTGATATACACCTGATTCAAACCAGATACCACTGCCTAGTACATTCGGGTGATCTGCTACGATCTTACTGAAAGTCTTTTCGAAGTCCTTGATATCAGTTGTTTCGTAAGATGAACCTACATATCTTGATAAATCGTAGGAGATAATCTTAAAGTTATCAAGAATTGCATTGATCTTATCAACATTGCCTGCGAGTGTCTGTTTTGCCTTACTGTTTGTGAGAGAGGTTATGGTTCTGCTCGAAGAGGCTATGCTCGCGAATGTCATTATTATAAATGATAGAAATACTACGGGTAAGATTCCGAGGAGCATTTTTGCTTTTAAGGATATACCTTTTTTCTTGTTCATATTATCCACTCCTTAAACTTAAAGATTAAAAGTATTTATAGCAACCAAAGTTTATTTAAAACTTATAAATACATTTTAAGATAACTACTATCGTTTGTCAATCAGAAGAGTGACATTTATTAGTTAACTATCAAGAAACTGTTTTGTAAGTCATTATTAAGGCGTTTTAATAAAAATTTTTATAGCTTATTGTAATTTACTAAAGTTTGTTTTAAAATCTTCTTATTGCATACTCAGGTTTGGGTGTGTAGTAAGAAGATATGTATGGAGGTCTCAAAATGAGCTGGTTTGGTGGGGTAATTAATATTACCGGTGTTTCTTTCTTCGTTCTGAGTATTTTCACCATTATCGTTGTTGGTTATCTTATAGGTAAGATTTCCATAAAGGGTGTGTCACTTGGAACAGCAGGTGTTTTTATTGCTTCGATACTGTATGGTGTTTTGCATTATGAGAGATTATCAACTACACTTAATATAAGTGGTGTGGATTTTAGTCCTAATGCCCTTAAGATTATTGAAAACTGTGGGCTTGTTTTATTTGTATGTTCTGTAGGACTTATAGCGGGACCTACTTTTTTCTCTAATCTTAAAAAGAATTTTAAGTCGTATATTTTTTTGGGTGTAGTCATCATACTTTCTGGTGGACTTACATGTGCATTATGTTATTTTATGGGAAGAGGGGCTGAAGAGGATTCAAAGCAGTTTGTGGCGCTTCTTACAGGACTTCTTTCAGGGGCACTTACATCCACACCGGCTTTCTCCGCGGCAAAAGCTGCGGTCGATCCAGCTTATGAGGGTGCTGTAACAGTTGGCTATGGTATATCCTATATTTTTGGCGTTATCGGTGTTGTTCTTTTTGTTCAGCTTATGCCAAAGATACTTCACGCGGATATTGATGCTGAGGTGAAGAAAATAACAAGCGTTGCGGCTGCAGATAAGAGAGAAGATAACAGGAAGTTTGTTGAGATAGACCCTTTTGGGATATGTTCATTTTCATTTGTTATCATTACAGGAATACTTCTTGGAGCTATTAAAGTGCCGCTTACAACTGCAGGGCTTTCAGGCACAACATTTTCGCTTACAACAACAGGTGGTGTGCTGATGGCAGGTCTTATCTGGGGACATTTTGGTCATTGTGGACCTGTTTCCATGAAGGTTAAGACTGATGTACTTAAGACTTTTCAGGAATTTGGTCTTATTCTTTTCCTCATTGGGGCGGGTGTGTCCGGCGGTTCCAAATTCCTTGAGTATTTTAAGCCGATTTACTTCTTCTATGGAGTGCTTTTGACTCTTGTGCCTATGATCATCGGATTTATAGTTGCTACAAAGATAGTAAAGCTAAGTCTTATGAATGCCCTTGGATGCATTACAGGAGGTATGACCTCTACACCGGCTCTTGGTACACTTATTAAAGTAGCTAAGAGTGAAGTGGTTGCCAGTGCCTATGCTGCAACATATCCTATTGCACTTATCGCAGTAGTTCTTGTGTCTCAGTTCCTTATTCTCTTTTTGGGATAGAAAATTTCGCAAAAGATGTTTCAACCTGGCTGAAAGTGCTTCAGTCAGGTTTTTTGATGCTTGATCTGTGTATCATCATTTTATGTCTTGACCATTTATGTAAAGAGAATTATTATAAAAGGTATAAGAAATTTTAAGAAATACTGGATGGCTTTTATGTTCTGTTTTGCAAGGAGGTCAAAATGATCCAGAAAACTTATAAAATGCCATTAAATGGAGATTTTTCTGCCTTACTTGACAAAATAGAAGCAGAAGGGGATGTTAAAGAAAACTGGCAGAGTTTTTTTGTTGTTCATGAACGTGAATATAAAGAAGACAGAATAAAGGAGCACTTAAGGGCACTTTCCTTAAGATTTCCAAGTGTAAAAATTGTGGGAATGACTCTGCTTGGAAAAGTGGCTCCATGGGTTAATCTGGAGTATACAACTTTTATTTCACTGTTATCTTTTGAGACATCAAAGTTCTTTGTGTTCAGATATGACTGTAATATCATGATGCCAGATGAGGCAGGAAGACAGTTTTCTAAGGATATCGAAAAGCTTGATGATCTCAGGGCAATCTATTATATTTCTTCTGGAGCCGGTATTGATCCGGAGGATTTCTTTGAAAATATAGAATTACGATATGAACATATACCGATTTTTGGCTCACAGGCAGGAATAGAAGAGATTCCGTTTGATAGTTCACTTGTCTTTCTTGAGGATGGTGTATATAAGAATACTATAATTGCAGTGCCGATATGCGGTAAGGAACTTTCTGTGCTTACCGGAAGCAGCTTTGGCTGGAGACCTCTTGGACGAGAAATGACAATTACCGGAATAAACAACGGAGCAGTGAACGGAGTCGATGATAAAAAAGTATTGGATATATATTATAAGTATCTTAATATTGAACCTGGGGCTTACTTTTACGCTGATGCATGTGCATTTCCATTTATTATGGGGGCGAAAGGATACAGGACATCCAGAGTTCCAAATCATCTGAATGAGGATGGTAGTGTAAGTTTTGGAACAAAGATGAATAAGGGAGACAAAATCAGCCTTTCCTATGCAAAAAATGAGTATCTCTTTAAGGAGTCGATTGAGCTTGCCAACAAGATAATAGATTTTGAACCTGAGGCTGTGTATGCTTCAGTGTGCATCAACAGGAGAATCTTCCTAGGAAACGAAAGTGCAGATGTGGAGATAGGCTATTTTAAACGTGCTTTCAAGGATATTTCCTTAGCGAGCGGTCTTGCAGAGATTTTAAGAAAAGATGGCAAGGGTGGCTTTATGAATAGCTGTATCATCGTTGCGGCTTTTAGAGAAGGAAATAAAACAGGAAGAACGCAGGAGAAAATTGAAAATAAATATAGTAAAAAGGAACCTGACGGACAGGTTCCGCTGTCGGACAGACTTGTTACTTTCCTTGAAGCTACGACGGATGAGCTAAGAAGTACAATTTCGGAGCTTACAGAGCAGGCATCGCATGATCTTGTTACAGGTATTTATAACAGAACGTGGACAGATAAGATTCTTAAAGATGAGATTGCAAAAACTCTTAAAAAGGAAGATCATCTGGCACTTTTCATGTTTGATATTGATAATTTTAAAACTGTCAATGATGATTATGGGCATGCCGAAGGTGATATTGTACTCAATAAGGTGGCAGAGCTTGTAGAAAATATGATAGGAAGTGATAATGTACTTGGCAGATGGGGCGGCGATGAATTCTTATGTATATTCAGAGGATATACTATTGAAAGAGCAAAAGCTGCGGCTGACGAGATAAGGGAAGCTATTAAAAAACTTGATCTGAAACCTGTAAAGGGTGTTACTATAAGCGGAGGAGTGGCTGAAATAAGGCTTAAGATATATGATAAGCGAAATGATATGCTAATCAGGGCTGACAAGGCTTTGTATCACTCGAAGAATAATGGAAGAGATCAGGTAAATGTTTATTCAGAAAAGTATGATTGTGAGTTGAAGATTTGAGAAAGTGTTTCAGATTTTTATCAGTGTCGATGCAGGCTCGACACTGATAGGTTTTATGCCTGCAGTAAGGCAGATGTTATGAAAGTAAATATTAAGATTTCTACGTTGATATGTGTGGTTATATTTGCAGTTTTAACTGTAACAGTTGGGAGTTTTTTGCCATGTGTAAGGGCGATGGCGGCAGATAAGAGGGAAAAGTATATTATCTGTATTGATCCGGGGCACCAGATACGGGCAAACCTTAGCAAGGAAGCAAATGATCCCGGTTCTAAGACGATGAAAACCAAGGTTTCTGGTGGTACTCATGGTACAACTACGGGTATTCCTGAATACAAGCTTACTCTTGTGATTGGAAAGAAATTAAGGAAGGAGTTGAAGAGTCGCGGTTACAAGGTTGTTATGACACGCACGAAAAATGATGTTGATATCAGTAATAAAGAGCGTGCTGAGTATGCAACGAAGAAAAATGCGGATATAACAATAAGACTTCATGCAGATGGAGCAGCTTCATCTGAGGCAAATGGAGCGTCGGTGCTTTGTCCTTCTTCAAAGAATCCTTATATAGCTTCTTTATATAAAAAGAGTAAGAAGCTTTCAACCAGTGTGATTGATTCTTATTGCAATAAAACGGGGATGAAGAACAGGGGAATAATTTATTCTGACACAATGACTGGGCTTAACTGGTCTACAATGCCTGTTACTCTTATTGAAATGGGCTTTATGACCAATCCTTCAGATGATAAAAATATGCAGAAGAAGAGTTTTCAGAAGAAAATGGTTGCTGGAATAGCTGACGGTATAGATGAGTATTTCGGAATAAAAAACTAAAAAAGGTTGTTGACAAAACTTTTTTAGTGTGCTATATTGATTGTACACAATTGAATTGAACGCAACAGAAAACTATAAATTTTTAATAAGGAGTACAATTATGAGCAGTATCTATGATTATTCAGTAACAGATGGACAAGGAAATGAAGTATCGCTTGCAGATTTCAAGGGCAAGGTGATCATGATTGTCAATACGGCGACAGGCTGTGGTTTTACACCACATTACGAACCGATTGAAAAGATGTATGAAGACATGCATGACAAAGGTCTTGAGATACTTGATATTCCATGCAATCAGTTTGGCGGACAGGCGCCGGGCTCGGATGCTGATATCCATGAGTTCTGCACACTCCACTACAACACAACCTTTCCTCAGATGAAGAAGTCTGATGTCAATGGAGAGAATGAGCTTCCTCTGTATACATATCTCAAGAGTCAGAAGGGATTTGAGGGATTTGGCAAGGGTAAGGCTGCAATAGCCATGAAGATGATGTGTGCGGCAAAAGACTTAAAATATGCAAGCAAGCCTGATATCAAGTGGAACTTTACGAAGTTTGTCATCGATAGAGAAGGAAATGTGGTTGCCCGCTTTGAGCCTACTGTCGATATGGAAGAAGTGAGAAAGTTTGTAGAAAAGCTTGTTGGATAAGTTAATATTGAAATATCCGGATGTGTAGTAAGTCCGGATAAGTTGGAGCAGGTGTCGAGTGATCGATGCCTGCTTTTTTTGTTGACAAAATACTTTATTGAATTTCTTAAGAACATACTATAAATTTTGCATTGACAAGTTGGTACAACTGTGCTAATATAGTTAATACAGTTAGAACAGTTGACAGAAAGCAGGTCATAGCTAATTGGATAAAAATGAGGAAGGAGAATAAAGATTGAACTTGATTAACTATGAGGACAGTCGTGCAATCTATGAGCAGATAGCCGAAAATTATAAAACGCTTATCTTAAAAGGCGTATTGCAGCCTGATGAGCAGATGCCATCTGTCAGGAAACTTGCGATGGAACTGTCCACTAATCCTAATACAGTTCAGCGGGCTTACCTTGAACTTGAAAGAGAAGGTTACCTTTATGCAGTAAAGGGCAGGGGGAATTTTGTAAGCGGAAAAGAGGGACTTAGAGAAAAGAAAATGGAAGAGCTGAAAGAGAAAATTAGGGAAATCTTTAAGGAAGCAAGGGAGATAGGAGTGGATCCCAAGGAACTTGTAAAAGAGGTGGAGCAGGATGATAAAGATTGAAAATCTTGTAAAAAAATATGGTAATGTCAAGGCTCTCGACAATATTTCGCTTGAAATAAGCGAGAAAAAAGTCTTCGGGCTTATAGGTACCAATGGAGCAGGAAAGTCAACATTGCTAAGGCTTATTTCCGGAGTTATGAAAGAGGATGCAGGCTCTATAAGAGTGGATGGACTTCCAGTATATGAGAATCCAGCAGGAAAAATGAATATATGTTTTATTTCAGATGATCCGTTTTTCTTTCCTAATACAAACGCAGGAGAAATGAAAAAATATTATCTGAGTGTATATTCAAACTTTGACGGAGCAAGATTTGACAAGCTTTTAAAGGACTTTGGACTTGACCCTAAAAGGAGAGTATCCGAATATTCCAAGGGAATGAAGAAACAGCTAGCTATTTTGCTTGGACTTTGCACCAATACCAAATATCTTCTTTTGGATGAGGTTTTCGACGGACTTGATCCGGTTGTAAGACAGGGAGTCAAGAGCCTTTTTGCAGAAGATATGGATACAAGAGGTCTTACGCCAATCATTGCTTCACATAATCTCAGAGAACTTGAGGATATCTGTGATCATGTTGGTTTCTTACACAGCGGCGGTCTTCTTCTGTCGGAAGAATTAGCAGATATGAAGATAGGCATTCAGAAAATTCAGTGTGTTTTTGAAGATGAAACTGAGGGGGAAAAACTTATAGAAGGGCTTGAGGTCATAGATCATAATAAGAGAGGAAGACTTCATACTCTTGTGGTGAGAGGTGAAGCGGAGATGGTGAAAGAATATTTCAAGAATGCACCTATGGTATTTTTTGAAGTTCTTCCGCTTACTCTGGAGGAGATTTTTATTTCAGAAACGGAGGCTGCAGGATATGACATCAGAAAACTTATACTTGGGTAAAGTGCGCATTTCCCAGGTTGAAATGCTTAAAAGGAGAAAGTGGTTCATAGCTTTATTAGCGCTGGTTTTGTTTATGCTGTATGTTTTTGCGATCGTCCTATCGAGTTTTGAAACAAGGGCTGAATCGGCGCACTATTTTAGCTCTCTTTTTTCAATTGAGGATCCGGTATTGCTTGTAATAGCGACTGCGGCGGGAACTGGTGCTGCTTTTGATGGATTTGCATTTTTGCATAAAAAAGATCAGGTTGATTTTTATGAAAGCAAACCTTATACCAGAAAACACAGATTTATAAGCATAACTGTGAACAGTCTTGCTATTTTCGTGGTTCTTATTGTAGCCTTTTCTCTTATAGGATTTGTCATTGCATCTGCAAAAAGTGGTCAGTGCCTGAGTTTTGTAAATTGTCTTATTAAACCATGGCTTATAATGACAGCAGTGTTTTTTTCCTGCTTTTCAATTTCTGCGCTTGCCATGCTTCTTACAGGAAATACCTTTGTTGCAGGGCTTGCTGTGATGGTATTTTATTTTGCAGAATCTTTTATAAGAGTATTGAACAGAGAATTTGCAGGAGAATTGATAAGAACGAAAAGCTTAAATATGCCGAGACTCCCATATCTTGTTTTTCCTCCTATCGTTGTCTGGGACCACGTGAAACGAAATTCAGGGCTTTTGATAACTTTGTTTCATTGTCTTATTATTGGAGTATTGGCGCTCGTTCTTGCTTTTATAGTTTATAAGGTAAGGAGAAGCGAGTCGGCAGGGGAGTCTGTTGTATTTCAACCTGTAAGACACATTGCCAAGATTTTTGTTTGTTTAAATATTGCACTTGCTTTTGCTCTTATCGGTTATGAAATGAACGGACCTTTCAACAGCATTATCATGTGTTTTGTGCTTGGAGCTATTTCCTGCGCTGCAATGGAGTGTATTTACAGCTTCGATGTAAGAGCGTGGAAGAAGAATCTTATTGAGGATGTATGTATATGTGTGGTTGCCTTTGCAATTTTTGGTGGAACTGAGGTTTACGCAAGAAATTATGATGCATGGCTTCCAGCTGCAAATGAAGTTGAGAGTTCGGCAGTAGTTACGTATTATTTGCATTATATAAGGGATGACGGGGTAGATTATCCGTATAATGAAGATTATTACAGAGATACCATGAAGCTTAAGGATACTGAAGATGTGCTTAACCTTGCAAGAGCTGGTATAAAGGCACTTGATAATGATGGTTATTATTCATCGGAAAGCATTGAGATAATTTTCAGGCTGAAAAATGGCAAGGAGGTTACCAGAAAGTATATTGTGCCAGAGGAAGATTTCAAAAAATATTTTGAGCCGATAAGCAATACGGCGGAGTTCAAGAAGAGTTTCTTCCAGATAGCGGGGGATGGTATACTTGATAAAAAGACTGATAAATTTGTGATTTTTTATAGTAACAGTAATGGTGCGATGTCTGCAGATGCCGAAAAGATATATCCTGAATTAAAGGATGCATATATGAAGGATCTTGAGGGCTGGGATTACGATTTTGCGTCAAAAACCATGCAGGTAGGAAAATTTGTAATAAAGAGTAAAAAAATAAAGATCGATCCGGAAAGTCCTATTTATGAAACGGGATTTCCTGTATATGCAAAGTTTACTAATACGCTGGAAGTTCTTAAGAAATATGGTATTTTTCTTGATGCAAATGAGGAAGAAGGACCTTTTTATAAGTATTCATTTTAATTTATAGTAAACGAAGAAAATAATTGAGGATAGAGCTTGCTCTATCCTCAATTATTTCGTTTACGATAAGAAGAACAAGAATAAAGAGTTGTGCAAAATATTGTGCGGCTCTTTTTTTATTTCGTTTACGATAATTTGTGGAGAATTTTTGACACTTATGTTAAAATGGCTTAAGTGATATATCGTAAACGAAATTGCTTATTTCTTTTACGATAGTGGTGTATTTTGCTATAATTTTTCAGGGGGAGCTTATGAAAGTATGGGAAAGTTTTATTGATATATCGCATGGCTGGGGAGTAGGAACTTTCATCTTAAGGTTTGTAGTGGCAATACTTGTCGGAACAATGATAGGCATAGACAGAGAAAGAAAAAATCGTGGGGCTGGTGTAAAGACACATGTTATTGTATGTCTTGGTTCAGCTCTTGCCATGATGACAAGTCAGTATGTTGCAGTTAATTTTCCTTATGTAAAGAATGATATGACGAGAATCGGGGCGCAGGTAATAAGTGGTGTGGGTTTCCTTGGAGTTGGAACGATCATGGTTACCGGTAAAAATCAAGTTAGAGGCTTAACTACAGCAGCCGGACTTTGGGCATGTGCTTCTGTAGGGCTTGCAATCGGAATCGGATTTGTGGAAGGCGGCATAATCGCAACTCTTATGATCATGTTTACGCTTAAAGTATTGAATTATGTTGATCGGACTATCTATAATCATGCAAGATATTTTGATCTTTATATTGAATTTTCGGGAAATGAAGGGCTTATCTGTTTCAGAAAAGATCTTGCAGGCTTGGGAGTGAAGTGTCATAATTTTATCCCTTCAAAAAAAGCGATAAGAGAAAATGTGTATACTGCAACGGTTACAATAGAATTGCCGGATATAAAGGGAAGGGAAGAAATGCTTGAGAAGATAGAGAGCTTTGAGTATATTCAGTATATGGAAGAATTATAAAAGAATGCTTATGAAAATACCCCAGACATTAATGGTGTCTGGGGTGTTTTTGTCAGATATCGATAGCTTCACTGTTTGGCTTGCCATTTACAACAAAGTATGCTTTCTGCTCTTCGGCGTTTATATAAACCTGAAGAGAATGGATAGAACCTACGTTGTGTCCCTGTGCCTTGTAGGCAGCCTGAACTTTTTCAACTATATCCTTTGTGAAATATTCGTTGCCGTTGCTCTGGAAATATACTTCTTCTTTATAGTCAGCTTTCATCCTCACAGGAGTATTTGTTTTTCTTACTGTCTTTGGGGCGTTAGGATCGGCCTTTTTTCTGCCTCTTCTGCCTGGCTTCTTAGGCTCAACCTTTTCAACAGCAGTCTCCTCAACGGTTACTGCTTCAACAGGAGTTTCTGCTTTTTCAACAGCTACTTCGTTGCTTGTGACATTCTGTTCTTCAATTTTTTTGAAATTCTTCTTTTTTCTTGGCATTAGATTTCTCCTGAATCAATTAAACTTTTTTTTCTTCTACAATATTACAATTCTTTTCATAAATTTTCAAGTGCTAAAAATAAATAAAGCAAAAATTTATTGACTTTTATTGATTTTATTTATAAACTGCATAGAAAGTAAGTGTGTGATGCCGAAAATAAGTCTGTAAAGGATTATAGATCTTGCCGGTGTTGATGCAGACGCGAGACCGGCATCGTATTTTGTCTGCGATAAGGGATAAAAATGTCAGAGCAGTTTTTGTGGCAGGGATTATTATTGAAGGAAGTGTCAGAGTGGTCGGAAAAAATAAAAGAAATCGGAATACCTGTTGGCAATGTACGGGATATTTCTATAAATAAACGGGCAAGAAAAAGATGGGGTCAGTGCGTTAAAATGCCTGATGGCACATTTTCACTGAATTTTTCTGAAAGACTTTTTCACAAAGATGTTCCTGAATCGGCAAGAGCAAGTGTTATCTGCCATGAGCTTTTGCATACAGCAAAGGGATGTATAGGTCATGGCTGCAGGTGGAAAGGCTATGCTTATCTGGTGCGGAAAAAATACGGAGTGATTATAAAAACAACAGTTTCCGCTGAAGAACTTGGTGTACCTTGGAAATATATGAATAAAGATCCTAAAAAATACAGATATAAAATTATCTGTGAAAAATGTGGCGCAATTATTTACAGGGAGAGAATAAGTGCACTTGTTAAGTATCCGGAAAGATATATCCATACGGGCTGTGGCGGGCATTTTAAGCGTATTGAAGGCTAAAAAATGTAGGTGAAATAGAAAGTATGAATCTTGAAGGAAACATGTTCACGGGATATAATTGAAATGTTCGAATAATTGAGAATGTTGTGGAGGAATTTATGAAGATGCGTAGAGAGGTGTATAATGGCTAATATACCTAATATAAG
>CADBPM010000081.1 GCA_902796595.1 uncultured Lachnospiraceae bacterium
CCCCAACCATCGCCGTCAAGCGATTTATCATGGTTGGGGTTCTATAAATTGTCGTATCGTGTTGCGATACGATGTAGCCCCAACCATGATATGTCATTCAGTAAGTCTTAATATTTCTTTTTTTCTCTCTTCAAAAGATGGCAATATATTTTTGTAGACAGAATAAAGAAGCGGTGAAAGCTCCGCCCTTCCCGGACGCTTTCCAACCGGTATAAAAAGGACATTATATTCCTTTCCTTCAAAGCAGGGGATTATATCCGACATATACGCTCCTGCCTCTCTGTAAAATGCAAGGTCCTCTGCCCTTTTTCTCAGTTGACGCTTGTTCATGCCGCCAACCCCCGCCATTTCAACAAAAATGCCGTCTGTTACAGGCAAAGGAAGAAGGCCTTCTAGCTTCGGAGGGTTTATTCTTGGAAAATATATGTGTGCTGCTGATATAGATGTAACCTTAAGTTCCGGTCCTGTACCACAAATAAGAAGCTTTATCAAAAGTTTCCAAAAATCTGTAGCATAGCCATAACCTCTGTATTTCTTCAATGTAACAAAATAGTCGAGCAGCATGACACTGCAGCCAGGATTGGTAAAAAAGAGTCCAAAGCAGACAAGGGTATCGCCATCGTACATTCCATACCCGGAATATATCCTTCTTGCCAGAAGATTGCTTATCGCAGAACGTGGCAGTACTTCCTCATCCTCAAAAAATCTTTCCACATATCTTCTGTAAAGAAAAAATATCGTCTTACTGTCAAGTACTCTTACTTCGCAATCCATCAATTCTCTCCACGCGTCATTTAAGGTGTATTCCTGACACCTTCCAGCCATCTCCATTATTAGTAAGAACAATATTCGGTGCCGACCTGCCCAACATTACTCCTTCGCTATAATTTCCTGTCATAAAAAGATCTGTCCTGCTTATGTAATAAACGAGCCGTTTTGTAAACACAGCCTTGCGTCCCATGGACACAAGATCCTGTCTGGTACTTATTTTCTTCTCGTTCCCATCGTCAAAAATAAGCGGGTATGCACACACATCTGCAAGTGCGGAAAGGTTGCCCGATTCCACAGCAAGGATTACCTTTCCCGCTGTTTCAAGTGCATCCTGTCCTATCTGCGGCTGTTTTTCACTGTCAGAAATAGCCTTTATTTTTACTTTTTTGGCAGAATTTCCGTTAAGCGTTCCACTGTATCTTATCTTAACAGTAGAACCAACTGCAAGTCCGCCCGAAGCCTCAGAAACGTCTGTCTTTTCAGTTATCGGAAAAGATACTGTAGTTCCAAGGTCGCTCTGAACAGTCAATTCTGTTTCACTGCTTTTAAGTACTACACCATACATGGTTCCCTTTGTACTCATTTCAGGGTAATCTATCACAACGGCAGAACCATTCGCATTTTCATCCGCGAGACTGCCTGAAGCCGCGGCATCCCCGCCGCATCCGCAAAGCCCTAAAGTGCCTGCAAGTACAAGGCAGGCTATGCCTCTTCTTATTTCCCTAAGATTCCTCATTTTCTGTGTCCTGCTGCAGGCATAGTGCTCATCGGTGTCGTGCCTGCGTCGACACCGATAAAAGTCTGAATACTTCTTCAAACTTCATTTTCCTTTGTTTCTTCAGTCGATTTTATAAGAGTTCCGCCAATAGAAGGCATGATAGTTGCAAGTATGGCATCTCTTAAAACCTTCTCGGCGCCATGCCCCAAAGAATTATTAAGCCATACATTAGACTCTATCACTCCTGTAACAGAAAATTCAAGTCCTCCCATTATAAGCATCTTTCCCGGGATCTCATCCATTTCAACAACAATGTCCTCCCTGTTGAAATGAATAGTGACTATCCTGCTGCTCGCCTCCTCTATAAAGGCTATCTTAAGTTTGAGCACACGATTGTGGTCCTCATCGTCAGTAAATTCTCCATGAGTCCCCACCGTATAGTGCTCTCCATGTTCATCAACAACCGAATACAGGCTCTTTCTGAAGCCGACTGCAATTCTCTGCACCGTATCTCCCTCATAAAAAAGAGTATACAGCACATGGTCTATGTATTCAAAACCAATCTTCTCTATACCATCAGTGAAGTTGTTGTGAAATGTCTGCAAAGTGATAGGAAAAAGCCCGTAATGGCATGCATCAAGCTTGTATGTTCTGCCGGACAGCCAGACAAAGAAATCATGCTTCGACGGATGCGGTCTGTTCCAGCTTGAATAGCGGTTTCTCCCGTCTATCCCTCCTGCCGGCTGTCTGCGCTCCCAACCGCCCGCAACATTATTCGGGTTGAAATAGGAGCCATCCTCAAGCCTGCTTGCAAGCTTCTTAAGATTGCCATAGCTAAGAGGATTGGCAGGCATGAAATCTATATTTTCAAAACCTGTTTTTTTATCGAGAAACCCCGATATCACCTTATCCATTGAACCATCCTGAAAAACCTCAGGGTCACCTGCATTTGTAACAAGTATCATATCAAGATCAGGATAAACTTTAACATTCTGTCCCATCATACCGTTATAGGTAAAGCTTCCTTCTCTTGCCCCCGGCCATATCTGATAGCCGTAACTGTTGCTCCTATCGATATTTCCAATCTGATTTTTGACAGATTCCAAAACCCAGGCTTCCGGTACAAGCTGCTCTCCGTTCCATCTGCCGCCTCGAAGATACAGTGTACCAAGCTTTGCTGCATCTTCTGGTCTTATAAAAAGACCCCAGCCTCCTTTTGTTATCCCCTCAGGACTTGCCTCCCAGAAAACCTCATCAATGCCCATCGGAGTAAACAAGCGTTCCTTTAAGAAATCAAACATAGATTTTCCGGTCTTTTTTGTAACAATAGCGGAAAGCATATAAGAATTCATACTGTTGTAAGAAAACTGACTGCCCGGTGTAAATTTAAGTCCCGCATTGAGATAACTTTCAATCCAGTGATTGCCGGAAAGTGCGCCTGACTCTGCAAAATCTATCCCGCTCGTCATGGTTAAAAGATGACGGACTGTGATATCGCGCTTCTTAAACCATGTCAGCACATTTGCATGGTCGTTAAAGATATCGACCACCTTATCATCAAGAGAAAGGCGGTCTTCTCCAATAAGAATACCTATCGCCATACCGGTTATTGATTTGCACATGGAATGGCTTATATGCCAGTCTCCGTTCCTGTAAGGGGCAAAGCTTGCCTCGCATATAACTTTATCATGACGTAATAGCATAAAGTGATGAATATTGGCATCGGGTAATCCGGCAATTGCAGAAAGAAGATTGTAGACAAAACCTGACGGCACCCCTACCGATTCAGGCTCCGCTCTTAAAAATGCCTGTCTTATAGGGATATAGGAATCAAATTCCGGCTTTTGCGGCTTATAATCTACCCTGCTTATCTCACCGGTCTTGCCTGCAAGGATATCGAACAAAAGTTTTATAACTGCCCTGTCAGTCTTTGCCATATTCCCACCTCACTAAGGTATCCAAATAAGTGCCATAGAATTTCAGAACTTTCTTATTTCTTCTTTTCCTTCATCTGCTGTCATCTCTATTTTTCTTATGACAACATCATATTCAACACCATTCCCAACTGAAACGCTTATCCTGTCACCCTCCTTATGCCCCAGGAGAGCCTTGCCAAGTGGTGATTCAATTGTTATAAGGTTGGCTAAAGAATCAGCTCTTACTGATGTGACCAACTTATAAGTCTCAGTTTCATCATCATCCGGGAAATACACTGTAACCGTATTGTCTAAGCCCACTACACCTTCAACTGTGTTATCTTTAACTACGCTTGCTGTCCTCAGCATTCTCTCCAGATACCTTATGCGACTTTCGTTCTTGTTCTTTTCACGCTTCGCCGCATAATACTCAAAATTCTCGGAAAGATCGCCCTGAGCTCTTGCCTCTTTCAGCTTTTCCAAAGCTTCCTTTCTTACAACAAGCTTCCTGTTTTCTATCTCTTCTTCTATTCTTTTTACATCATTTTCCGTAAGTTTATCGTACATTTTTCACGCTCCGCATATCCATTATAACAGACCTTCTTACAATTTCAAACAAAGTACGACCTTATTATCTCATCAAGAGCATTGAACCCCGGCAGCAGACTGTTTCTTGAAACCCACTCCTCTCTTGTATGTGCACCGCCGCCAATGTAGCAGCCAAAGCACAAAGAAGGAATCCCTTCTGAAAGTGGTATGTTGCAGTCAGTAGAACCCGGATGCAGATACATAAGTGGGTCATAATTTTCATAATACCCCGGAAAGAACTTTACAATGCTTGGCAGTACCCTTTTTAAGAGTTTCTCGGTCTTTTTTCCCGAAATTCTCCTGCCGCAAGGTCTGTCACCAATAAGCTCTATGTTCACATCTACGCCCTTAGCCTGATATGCCTCTGCCAACTTCATAAGATGTTTTTTCATAAATTCAAGGTCTGCCTTTACATCCGAACGATACTCATAACTGCATGAAGCCTCTGCCGCAATGCTGTTTACAGAAGTTCCGCCTTCTATCGTGCCCACATTCCATGTAACACGTCCGCAACACGCAGGTTTTATATTATACAGGTCAGTTATAAATGCCGCAAGTGCCACTATGGCATTTCTGTTGCCAAAATTTCCGTAAGAATGGCCGCCTTCTGTCTTCATGCTTATCTTATACCGGTGACTGCCAACCGCAAGATCACTGTATCCTGCTGCCGTTCCGTCAACAGAATAAAATTCTCTTATCCTTTTTCTGTAATCTTCGACAATCTTTCTTGTGCCCTTAAGATTGCCAAGCCCCTCTTCTCCTGCATTGCATACAAAGAGGATATCCACATCCTTAGGTCTTGCCTTTTCACGAAGAAGTTCCTCTATAACAAGAAGCATGAGAGTAAGGTTTGCTGTATCATCCCCTATCCCAGGGCAATAAAGCCTCTCTTCCTCTTCTCTGTAAGGCATCGGCTCCATATCCGGAAAGACAGTATCCATGTGAGCCATAAAGACAACAACAGGACGATCTTCATTTTTACCTGAATCGCCCTTCATTAAAAATCTTACATTTCTTGTATCATCTATATATACGTTATCGGCGTCTGCACTAAGCAGATAATTTTTGCAAAATTCTGCTCTCTTTTCTTCGTGATCCGACGGTGCCGGAATAGCACACAGTTCCTTCAACAAACCTTCAATATGTTCTCTCTCCAAAAATTCCTCCTTAAATCAGGATAAGGTCGGGTGACCCCGACCTTTTATTCAGTTACTATACGGCGTTCTTCTGATACATTGAAAGCACCTTATCATGAACTGTAGTAAGTAAAAGTTTTTTATCTTCTTTTGTCATACCGGCAACTTCAATCGGTTCTCCAAATTCGATCACCATCGGATGGCCCTTTACAGCCGGAAAATGCTTCTCAAGAATATCATCCGAACCGTTGATCGCAACCGGTATTACAGGACATCCGCTCTTTTCAGCTATCTTAAGCGTTCCCGGTTTAAAATCTTTTACACCATCATCATGATTTCTTGTACCTTCCGGTGCGATTATCATTGAAGTTCCGTTTTTAACATTTTCAATTGCCTCAAGAATTGCCTTTATGCCTTCTCTTGGATTTTCTCTGTCAATGAAGACACACTTAAGATTTTTCATCCACAGATTAAGTCCCGGGATATTCATTTCCTTTTTGGAAACCGCGCCTACAGGCACCGGAATGACTCCCATGGAAAGAACCAGATCAAAAAAACCCCTGTGGTTTATCGCAAAAAGCACAGCTCTGTCTCTTGGTATATTTTCAAGTCCTATGACCTTATACTTTGCGCCTGCAAGGAAAAGAATCACCTTGAAAGTCCCTCTTACATAGGCAGAACTCATAGAAATCTTTTTCTTAGGTGAAATTTTTCCCACAAGAGCAAGCACTGGCAGTGCCACAATGCTTGACATTGCAAATAAGATGATAAACAGGATTATAAGTATTGTTCTTATCATATAATCACTCGTCCTCTGCACTTATTCCATAATATTCGTCCAACGTGATACCATTGTCATAAATATATGTTGCAAGAGCCTCACCCACATAGCGGATGTGCCATGGCTCATACTCATATCCGGTAATCTTTTCCTTACCCTTTGGATACCTTATGATAAACCCATATTTATGGCAATTCTCGGCAAGCCACTTTCCCTCTGTTGTGTCTCCGAAAGCCTGAACAAGATCCAGTGAGGCGCTCTTTGCAGAAAGATCCATTGTAAGCCCCGACTGGTGCTCACTTCCGCCCGGCTTTGCGGATACGGAATCAGCTCCCTCAACACCCTTGCTGTTTACATTGCCAAGATATATCTCCATCTGGCGGTCAAATGACCTATAGCCCGACACAGCCACAAGCTCGATGCCTGCACTGCTTGCCGCATCATCAAACATTTCCTTCATAGCTTCGCCGGCTGTTTTTCTAAGGAGTCTCTTGTCTGTCATATAGCCAAAAGAAAATTTTACTCCCGGATCACATAAATCCTTTGGCACATAGTCAGATGGAAGTGTAAATTTTCTTGTGATGAGACAGGTGTAACTATCCGGAACAGTATCCGGGACGGCAGGATACCCTTTTTTCTCTATTTCCTTATACTGAATACTGTTTCTTATAAACAGATCCCTGTCTGGCGCAGTATTGAGTGCTGCTATATCTGTAAGGTCAGTCTGCTCTGTCTTAACAACAGACTGACTGGTCTTTTTTTTATTCTTTGAACTCGATACCAATCCAAACAAGCCGGAAGAATTTCCCACCTCTACGTTTGATACGCTGCCACTTACACCTTTTACCGGATTTTCTGCTTTTGCATTAAGAGAACCTGTAACCACACTCCCGATAAGAACAACTCCAAGCGCTGCAAGCAGCGCTGCATCTGCTCTTAAGATGATTGAAGTTATCTTTTTCCTTTTTCTCTGTTTTCTTCTCCTTTGAATATACTCCTGCTCCTCAGGAGTCATCTCATCAAATCCTATTTTCGAATTTATATCTTTGTATGACATAAGTAATTATCTTCCCTTTTAATTTCAAAGCGTCCTTGCAACATACTATCACACTCTGTTTTTATTGGCAAGGTCTCTTATCACTTCTCCTGCTATCATTAACCCTGCCGCAGAAGGAACGAATGCAATCGACCCAGGTACACTTCTTTTAGCTGTGACTTCGTCGCTTTCTCCTGCCTCTATAGGCTTTTCGGTTGAATATACAACTTTAAGCTTCTTTATGCCGCGCTTCCTTAACTCTCTTCTCATTACTCTTGCAAGCGGGTCCATCTCGGTCTTATATATGTCAGAAACCCTGAATGCACTTGGGTCAAGCTTGTTTCCGGCCCCCATCGAACTGATGACAGGCACTCCCGCTTCGTCTGCCTTCATGATGATTTCAATTTTTCCTGCAACTGTATCTATGGCATCCACAACATAATTATATTCTCTAAAATCAAACTCTTCCTCGGTTTCCGGAAGAAAAAAACAATTATGCTTATTTACCTTTACATCCGGATTTATGTCAAGCATCCTTTCTTCCATAACATCCGTCTTAAGTCTACCTGCAGTAGAGTGAAGTGCTATGATCTGCCTGTTGAGATTAGTAACAGACACAGTATCATTGTCAACAATATCTATAGTACCTATTCCGCTGCGGACAAGTGCTTCACAAACATATCCTCCGACACCGCCAATACCAAATACACAAACTCTCGCTTTAAAAAGCTTCTCCATTGCCTCGCTTCCAAGCAAAAGCCTAGTTCTTGAAAACTGATCTGACATTTTAACCTCTCCTCGCCTTTGCTGTTATGGAAACTTTGGATCTTGATACATGGTTACCGTCTATTGAAAGGTCATAAAGACATTCAATCTTTATCACATCCTCTGATATTACAAGTTCAAGTTTTTCTGTGGTCACCTGTACATCGAAACTCCCATAAGGAAGCGTCATCTCCCCATTAAAGGTTCTTCCTTCTTCAAATAAGAGGTGCATACCGATATCACCGCTTTTTGAAAGTTCAAAATGCCCATCACTAAAACGAAGGAGCACATTTGCATCTGCTCCTTCAAGTGACTGGTCATGATATTTTATAAAATGATAGTCTCCAACTTTTCTATATCTTCCAACTGTTGTTACTGTGTTGTTCCCGTCCTCGCTTTCAGGCTGGCTTCCCGCAACAACAAGACTTACCTCTTCAGTCATATATCAATTCCTGTCCTTTATCTCACGAGACACACCTACAACCTGATTTGTAATGTGCTTCTTAATCGAGCGCCTTGCCTCTTCAGGCGTATTATCTCTAAGACATCTTATTATATCTTCGTGTTCTACAACAAGGTTCGGATACACAGACTTGTCTTTTAAATACTCCACTCTGTAGCGATACATACGTTCAGAGAGGTTGGCAAGCTGCTGAACAAGCCTTCCGTTTCCTGTCGCATTTATGATTATATCGTGAAAAGCCACATCCTTTTCTGCCATTTTCTGAACATCTCCGGATACAGTCGATTCTGCAAATTCATTTGACGCAAGCATAAGCTTATCAACGCCCTCTTTGCTTATCCTGCTGCAAGCAAGCTCCACAGCAAGTTCTTCAAGGGCACAGCGCACCTCCAAAACATCCTGCAGATCCTTTTTTGTTATCTCTGAAACTGAAGCTCCTCTTCTTGGCACTATTGTAACAAGTCCATCCAGTTCAAGCATGTGAATGGCATCTCTTACCGGCGTTCTGCTTACTCCAAGACTTTTGGTAAGTTTCATTTCCATAAGTCTCTCGCCCGGTGCAAGCTCACCCATGAGAATCTTTCTTCTCAGTGTATTGAATACAACATCTCTTAAAGGCAGGGTATTGTCAATATCTTCCATTTAAACCTCCTTGGGCTTAAGAACAGATCTACCTTCCTTTCGGCTGATAAAATTCCGTCAGGGCAACCTGTTCAATCTGGATACCGGCTCTGCCGCTCCTTAACATTTTTCCTACTTTTCTTGCTGTCATCCTGTCCTCAAAAAGTCCAAATACTGTAGGTCCGCTTCCTGTCATCATAGAAAGCACGGCGCCGCCATCACGCATGACGGCTTCTATCTTTTCTATCTCAGAATGTTTTTCTACTGTAACTCTTTCAAGTGTATTGCCGCAATACTTTGCAATCTCCTTTATATCTCCCTTATCAAGAGCCTTGCAAAGAGCCCTTATATCCGGATGATAAGGCGTTTTCAGAGAATCCACAGCCTCATAAACATCCTTCGTGGAAACTCCGAAGGATGGCTTTGCAATAAGGATATGGCAGTGCGGAGGCGGAGTGATATGGGTAAGCTTCTCCCCTATGCCTTCACAAAGCATGGTGCCTCTCATTACACAAAACGGGACATCCGCTCCAAGCTTTACTCCAAGGTCGCAGAGTTTTTCCCTGTCTGCCCCAAGACGAAAAAGATAATTCATGGCTATAAGAGTACATGCGGCATCCGCACTGCCCCCCGCCATTCCTGCTGCCATTGGGATATGCTTTATTATCTCGCCCTTTATCCCTTCTTTTATGCCGTATTCTTTTCTCATGAGTCTGATAGCTTTATAGACTATATTAGACTCATCCACAGGAAGTTCCGGCACAGAGCACGTAAGCCTTATTCCATCCTCACTCGGAAATTCGTCTAAAATACGGAGAGTGATCGTATCATAGAGCTTTACTGTCTGCATGACCATGGCAAGATCATGATACCCGTTTTCGCGTCTCCCTATAACATCAAGTCCCAGATTTAACTTTCCGTATGCCTTAAGTCTGATCTGTCTCATATTTACTGATTCTGCTCACTCTTTTTTCTGCGTTTTTTCTTCTTGCTACCTGACTGCAAAGCCTCGTCACTTTCTTCTTTTTTGAAAATACCCTTGAGCTTTGCCATAAAACCCTTTTTATCATTCTTCTTATCAAGACCTGTACGAATGCCCTTTACATTAGTGATATAGATACCGGAAACAACAGCCTTTACTTCCTTCTTTACAGGTATGAGTTCAAAAACCTTAGGGTCACACATAAGAGTAACTATCTTAGGACCAACCTTTGCCTTTACAACTGGTACCTTTGAAAAACGAAGATACTTAGGTGTCTGATCCACAACGATCTGCGGAAGACCTGCTTCCTTAAGCTTCAACTTCTTTTTATCGATAACAAGCATTGATACTGTCTGTGCGACCGCTTCCATCTGCTGGTCTGCTACAGCCTGCTTTTTCTGAAGATTGATACCGACACGATAAAGAACAAACAATACTACTGCAGTTATTGCCACAACTATGAGCAACACTATCCATGGTGACATACAAAAAACCTCCAAGTTATTATTTCAACATGCAGCCCAAAAACTGCATCAAACTGCACTCCGGCAATCATAAAATATTTTATCATTAAATCGACGAAATTTAAAGAGTCAGTCGGTTATTTTTCGGGTAAAATATACCGATAATAGATAAAAGGGCAGGTGTAACATTAAAAAGGACTAGCCGGTCATGATAAACGCTCTCGCGTTGGTCGGCAGAGTGTAGCAGAAGGCTTTGCCAGATGCTGCAATACACGCAATGTGTCATTCCGCATATTGAAAGGAGTCACTATGAGTAATGTAAATGGAGTTACAAACAACGCATCTCTCTATACTGCCGGTACAGCCGCTTATACAGCCAACAATGCTGCGGCAAAGACCACAGCGCAAAAGAATGTAGCCAAAGAAGATGAATTAAAAGACGTTGCTGCTGTCTATACCCCATCAGGCAAGACCGCAGAGACCAAGGACAATGAAAATGCAGCCGCTTCCATTGCAGTAAGTGGTAAAAATAAACCAGATCACGCTTCCATAATCGCAATGCTCAAGGCAGAAGATGAAGCCTACGAGAAGAAGATGCAGGATATGGTAAAGAGTATTCTGCTGCAGCAGGGCTCTGTTTATGATCCTGACAACACAAATATATGGGAGGTTCTTCAGGACCCTGATTTCCTTAAGCATGTAGACAAGGATACCATAGAAAAGGCTAAGGAAGACGTTTCCGAGAACGGCTATTATGGTGTTGAAAAAACCTCTGAAAGAATCCTCACATTTGCAAAAGCTCTCGCAGGAGACGATCCTTCCAAGGCTGATAAGCTTATTGAGGCTTTTAAGAAAGGTTACAAGCAGGCTGAAAAGATCTGGGGCGGCAATGGACTTCCTGAAATATCAAAGAAGACTTATGATGCTGTATTGAAGAAATTTGATGATTGGAAGGCAAGCGCCGCAAAGACAGAAGAAAAGCCAACCACACCTGAAACAAAAACTGACGACAAAACTACTGATGGCAAGGAAGTCACAGAAAAAACCAAGACACAAGCTTAATCCACTGGATTATAAAGAGGAAAGGGCACCGGATGACCGGTGCCCTTTCTGTTATCGCGGAATATAAACCCCGCTTAAATTTCTGGAGTCAATCTGCGCAGATCTTCATCTGAACATCGCGCGTAAGGAGATCATTATAACTGTAGGAAATAGTGCGAACTGCTTCTCCTCCTTTGCCATCATCAACCTCGATCATGAAGATATATGGATAAACCTCCTTTATTATGCCTTCATTCACATCGTATCTGTGGCGCCCTTTATTGGCACGCACAACTACTCTGCTCCCCCGATAATGGTATACAGCTTTACGGACATCATTTACATCAGCTTTTTTCATGATCCATGAGCCTCCAAACTGTGGCGCTTGATAACTCTCCCGCCCCTTTATTTAGTTTTAATACATATTAATATTTTAGCACCATGGACATCAAATGTCAAGGAATTTTCTGACTATTTTATCTTATAAGCTACAATTGTCCCAAATATAAATATTTCTTAACAAATTCCGTTATTTCAATCATTCATCAATTCAGGAAAGCTGAAAATGGTATCCTGCCCGTCATCTTCAATATCAACAGTGTAATTCTGCGATGTGTAGCCATCCTTTGAAAGAGTGATAACGTGTTCTCCTGTTACCTTGGTAGTCTCGCAAGGAATGGTTCCTATCTCTGTACCATCAAGAGAAACCTTGGTACCGGACGGGTTTCTGAAGGATATCTTCTTACTTGTATCAGTTTTAACAGGAATAGTTGAAACTTCTTTTTCAGAAGTCCCCTCCTCCTTCTTTGTCTCTGTAGTTTCCGCGTTATCTGTAGATTCTGCGTTCTTTTCAGATTCCGCCGTCTTTGTGGTTTCTGTCAGATTTTCAGTATTATCAGTTTCACTATTGTCAGTCTTCTTATTATCTTTTTCTTCTTTTTTATCCTCCGGCTCCTCTTTAGCTTCTTCCTCGGAAACAAGAGAAATATTTATTTCCTGTTTTGCCTTTTTTATCTTAAGCACAGAACTGTAATCTTTATAGCCATCGCAGACAGCCTTTACAAGATACTCGCCATACTCATAATTATGAGGAACGGATGTATCAGTTAACTGCCCGTCTATATAAAGCTGCGCATCATAAGGAGCCAGGTTGAAACGCACAACACTCTTCTTTGTCATTGAAGCCGTATATTCGGAAAGGTCAAGCATCGTCGTTCTGAATCTTTCAACCTTAACGACCTTGTTTACGGCAAGTCCGCCGTTGCTCATCCTTACCTTGTAGGTTCCCTCCGGAAGAGTATACTTCATGTTTCCACTTATCGTGTCAAAAACCCTGTATCCGACCTCGATATTGCCTCCTATAAAGTCGTCGTAATTCTTAAAATCCAGTATGCCATGTCCCTTCGTAACATTTATCGAAAGAACCTTCTTGCCGATACCCTTAACATCAAGAATATCTTTTTCAGGATTGAGGTCATCAAGGCTTATCTGGGAATGCCCCGAAAAAACAGACAGAACCCCGTAGTCATACTTGTACTTTCTCTCCCCGATCATGATAACAGAATTTACCTGATCAACAGTAAGATTTTTGACATTCGTATAGTCCCACGCGCCTTCCGCACTCTGCACAGATAAAAGCAGGTCCTCCGATCCCTTCATGACCGTAATTTCAACCAACGACCCCATCGGCAGGCTCTCCATCACTGTTTCCTGTCCTTTTGCAGTTTTTACACTTGTTATCGTATTGTAGGAATATTTCTTCTCGACAGCCTCATCCTGAAGATAAACTCCTATCTCCTTGCCTCTTTCATCTATACTGCGAAGGATTCCCGTATAGGTCACAGCTCCCTCGGAAAGATCGATCGCGGCCTCGCTCGCAAATCCAATCCCCTGCGAAGTCACCACATTTCCCCTGCCGCTGGGCTCTCCAACAATTATACTGTCGCCGGATTTTGCAGGCATTATCTGGCATAGCGCAAGTCCTCCGCCTACCAGTGAAATTATCATTATCCCAAGTACAGGAAGCAACCTATAATTTTTCATAACCCCTCCATATCATCACACTTTACCGACAAGCTCCAACAACTTCTCTTTTTCATTCAGTTCCGGATCTTTTAACACCCTTTCAAGCAGAGCAGACAGGACTCTGCCTATCTCTTTTCCCCTTGGCACCCCTGCCGCCATGAGGTCATTTCCTGTGAGTGCAAGTTCTTTTATGCTTGTCGCATCCCCGTCATCAAAAACCTTTTTATACATTGCCTCTACTTTATCAAGGCTGTCAGGTTGAAATGTTTCGCATGCCAAACTTACATTGCACCCGTTTTCAGAAAGTCCCCTTCTTGCCTCAAAAAGCACAGGCATAAGGTCGTGCCCTGCCGCATTCACCGTACGTCTGACTTCGTACTCATCTATTTCAACCGGATTGCACAAAAGTTCTGTCAGTTTCTTTACAATAGCAAGAGTATCATTGTCATACTTAAGACCTTTTATTATCTTCCCTGCCTGCTCGCTGCCAAGCGGCAAAAGAAGTAACGACCACCTTAGTCTCATGAGTGTCTTGTCATCTGCCGCTTTACTTTTTCCAATGGCACAAAGAAGCTTTGATGCCTCTCCTGCTTTTTCAGAGAAAAATTCGTCAAGCTCCGGCATGATCACTGCAAACAGACCGCTTTTATGGCATAGGCTTATGTCCTCTGGTCTCTTTGAAATAAGCAGTTTTTCAAGCTCCTTTGCGATCCTCTCGGCTGAAACCTTCTTTATCGTTGGCGCAAGTTTTTTTATCGCATCAAAGGTTTCCTCTTCTATCTCAAATCCAAGCTGCCCCGCAAAGCGCACAGCTCTTAGCATCCTTAATGCATCCTCGCCAAATCTTTCAACCGGATCGCCTACACACCTTATCACATGTGCTTTAAGGTCGCTTATGCCGCCGAACTCATCCACAAGACCTGTACTGTCACTGTATGCCATGGCATTTATAGTAAAATCTCTGCGCCTTAAGTCTTCCGTCAAAGAGGCTGTAAAGCAAACACTGTCAGGATGTCTTCCGTCCGAATAATCACCGTCAACCCTGAACGTGGTAACTTCAAAGCCGACACGCCCCATCATCACAGTTACAGTGCCATGCTTGATCCCAGTATCTATTGTAACTGAAAACAGGGACTTAACCACAGAAGGCTTAGCCCCTGTGGTTATGTCCCAGTCATTTGGTTTCTTTTTTAAAATTGAATCTCTGACACATCCACCCACCACATAAGCTTCATAGCCTTCACTTTCAAGCCTTTTTATAATGGCGGCGGCGCGGTCAGGTACCTTGATATTCATATATTAATAAGCCTTTCCCCAATAAACAAGCTTCTTAGCAGGCTTTCCGCAACATACACATACATCAGAAATATTTTCCTGCTCAAACGGCATACATCTTGAGGTAGCACCTGTATCTTCCTTGATCTTGTCTTCGCATACCTGATCACCGCACCACATAGCCTTTACAAAACCAGGCTTCTCATTGATGGTCTTTATAAACTCATCATAGTCTGCAGCCTTATAAGTATGTGTATCTCTGTGATCCTTTGCGCGTTCAAACATATCCTTCTGCATTTTTGCAAGGATTTCAGGTACTTTTGCTGCAAGTTCAGAAAGACTTACAGTATACTTTTCTCTGTTATCTCTTCTAACTACTACGCACTGACCAGCTTCGATATCCTTAGGTCCAATTTCTATACGGACAGGGATACCGCGCATTTCCTGCTCAGCAAACTTAAATCCAGGTGTCTTATCTGTATCATCAAGTTTAACAGAAAGACCTGCCTTCTTAAGCTCATCATAAAGCTCACGTGCCTTATCAAGAACTCCGTCCTTATTCTGCTGGATAGGAATGATATCTGCCTGTATAGGTGCTATATTAGGAGGCAGAACAAGCCCTGAATTGTCGCCATGTACCATGATCATAGCGCCTATAAGACGTGTGGTGACGCCCCAGCTTGTCTGCCATACATATTTCAACTTGTTATCCCTGTCAGTAAACTGGATATCGTAAGCCTCTGCAAACTTCTGTCCGAAGAAGTGACTTGTACCACTTTGAAGAGCTCTGCCGTCATGCATAAGAGCTTCTATCGTATATGTTGCATCTGCTCCAGCAAACTTCTCCTTGTCTGTCTTGCGTCCCTTGATAGTAGGGATAGCCATATCCTCTGAAAGGAAGTCAGCATAAACATTAAGCATCTGCTGTGTTCTTGCCTCAGCCTCTTCCTTTGTGGCATGTATAGTGTGACCTTCCTGCCATAAGAACTCCCTTGAACGTAAGAATGGTCTTGTCTCCTTTTCCCAACGTACAACAGAGCACCACTGATTATAAAGTCTTGGAAGATCTCTGTAGGAATGTACATCATCCTTGTAGAAATCTGAAAAAACAGTCTCAGAAGTAGGACGCACGCAAAGACGTTCTGTAAGAGGCTCTGTACCGCCACTTGTAACCCATGCAACTTCAGGAGCAAAACCATTTACAAGTTCCGATTCTTTCTCGAGAAGACTCTCAGGGATAAGGAGAGGCATATATACATTCTGAACGCCTGTCTCCTTAAAGCGTGCATCAAGATGCTTCTGGATATTCTCCCAGATAGCGTAGCCATAAGGCTTTATAACCATAAAGCCCTTTATATGTGAATACGCTATAAGCTCTGCCTTGATACATACATCTGTATACCACTGTGTAAAGTCCTCATCCATTGAGGTTATCTGTTCTACAAGTTTCTTAGCCATGATCTACCTTCTTACTCTTATTATAAGGATATCCTGCGTGACAGGGCATTTCACCCTGCAAAGCCGCACGACAACTTTCAAATTTTTTATACTGCCTTTAAAATAAACTTACGAAGTTCATTTTCATCATCCACAGGTATTTTTTTAATATCTGCGCCGAGAGCACTGAGCTTTACGTCAAATGTTTCATAGCCGCGCTCTATAAATTCTATATTTCTTATCTCGGAAACACCTTCACCTGAAAGAGCCGCTATCACAAGTGCAGCTCCAGCACGCAGATCCGGTGCGAGCATCTTAGCTCCTGTAAGCCCTGACACGCCGTCAACTATCGCAGTATTTCCTTCTATCTTTATTACAGAACCCATTCTTGCAAGTTCATCTGTAAACTTGAACCTGTTCTCAAAGATGCTTTCAGTAACCACACTCGTCCCCTCTGATATAGCAAGCAGAGTAGTTATCTGCGGCTGCATATCTGTAGGAAATCCCGGATACGGAAGCGTCTTTACATGGGTATGTCCAAGTCTCTTCTTTGCGATGACTCTTACTGCATCGTCAAATTCCTCGACCTCGCACCCTATTTCAACAAGCTTTGCACTTATGGCCTCAAGGTGCTTTGGAATTACATTCTTTATAAGAACATCCCCTTTTGTAGCGGCTGCTGCCACCATATAGGTTCCGGCTTCTATCATATCCGGAATTATCGAGTAAGTAGCTCCGTGAAGCCTTTCAACGCCCTCGATACGTATAACATCCGTTCCTGCGCCTTTTACCTTTGCACCCATGCTGTTAAGGAAATTCGCCACATCAACAACATGAGGTTCCTTGGCAACATTTTCAAGAATAGTTTTGCCCTTTGAAAGGCTTGCCGCAAGCATGATATTTATAGTTGCGCCTACGCTTGAAACATCAAAATAAATATGACAGCCATTAAGGTCATCTGCCCTGACTGCTATCATACCATGCGCAATATTCACTCTTGCTCCGAGAGCCTCAAACCCCTTTATATGCTGGTCGATAGGTCTGCTGCCTATATTGCAGCCGCCGGGAAAAGCGACTTCAACACTGCGGTGCTTGCCAAGAAGGGCACCAAGCAGGTAATAAGAAGCTCTTATCTTTCTTATATATTCATTATCAACACAGAAATTGCTGATAGTACTTCCATCTATAGTAACGGTATGCATATCATGCCATGTAACCACAGCACCTATAGCCTGTATGGCCTGCACCAGCACCTTGATATCGCTCACATACGGGAGATTTTCTATAGTAACCGGCTCATCTGCCATAGCTGCGGCAGCGATTATGCCAAGGGCTGCGTTCTTTGCACCGCTGACAACTACATCGCCAACAAGCGGATGCCCGCCTTTAACTGCATATTCCTCATTCATTTATCATTCCTCAGGATGATACCCATCCACGCGTATTTTGTAGCATCTGACTTTGCCTGATGCTGTACTCTACCGGTCAACAGTCTATAGTCCCCGATAGTCAACCGACAGTATATCATAAAATCGCGGTTTGTGTCAAAAAAATTGTAGTTTACAAAAAAATTTGGCACTTTTTACCTAATATTTCACTCAAAGCAGGCTCTCATTATATCTTTTGCCACAGTGTGAGGGTTTCCGCGATCTGCATCCACAACAACATCTGCGTACTTTTCATATAAGGGTATCCTCTCATTGTACAGGTCAAGCAAAGTCTGCCCTTCTTTCAGGGCAACCCCTCTTTTTTTGAGGTCTCCTAACCTTAGTGCAAGTGCCTCATACTCAAGTTTTAGGTAAACAATGGTTGAAATATCCTTAAGGTGCTCCATAGCAGCAGGACCGTATATCACGCTTCCTCCTGTTGCAATAACCGAGTCATGCGGGTTCAGTCCTGCATTAATGCGCTCTTCAATCTTAATAAAGCCATCTGTACCTTCATCACTTATTATCTCATGAAGAAGCCTTCCCTCTTCCTTCTGTATGACTATGTCGCTGTCTATGAATTCAAGACCTGCGATCTTTGCGAGAAGTACCCCTACTGTGCTCTTTCCTGCCCCCGGCATGCCTATCAGCGTTATATTTGTTTTTTTCATTCTGTCCCCTCTTTTTTCTCACCGAATAACCGAATGTTCCAAGTTCTTTGCCAAGTCCAAGGTATTTTCCATGCGAATACACTATAGGCTTGGCCTTTTCAAGTTCAAACGTTCCTTTTTCATTCATGTACTTTTTGCTTACACGAACATTTACAACTTCAGCTATAAACATGTCGTGACTGCCAAGATGAACTATCTTCTTCACCCTGCACTCTATATTTACAGGACTTTCTGCTATTCCCGGAGCCTTCACCTTCTTTGATTCAAGCATAGTAAGGTGCATATCCTTAAACTTGTCTGTATCTCTGCCGGATCTTACCCCGCAATAGTCTACCGCCTTTACAAGCTCCTCTGTTGTAAGATTCACAACAAATTCACCCGTCTCTTTTATTATCGCATGTGAATACCTCTCAGGTCTTACCGATATGTAAAGCATGGCAGGATTGGTGCATATAGTACCGGTCCATGCAACCGTTATTATATTTGGCTTGCCTTCCCTGTCGGCAAGACTTACAAGGACAGCAGGAACCGGATAAAGCATATTACCTGCCTTAAAGTCTTCTTTTTCTGTTACATCAGGATGTTTATCCGGTTTTTTATTCTTTAATTTATTATCTGTCATTTTACTCATTCTGTATAAACCCTCAATAAAAGGTCTAACCTAACAGTCCTTTCTTTTTACTTGACAATATCTTTAAGATTTTGTATAGTTAAAATATCGTGCAGCCGGGGAGATAGCGGTGCCCTGCATCTGCAATCCGCTTTAGCAGAGGTGATGCCCGACCGCGGAGTGGTCTTTGCGAAGCCGCCCTGTGTTTGTTTGATGTTGAAGTCCGGGTCCCGCGCAATGAGGCCCCCCGAACCGTGTCAGGTCAGGAATGAAGCAGCACTAAGAGGAATGTTTCATGTGCCGCGGGGTTACCTTGGCTGAGTCAAACGCTCAGGTACCGTTCGTGAAGCCATTACAACGAAGGGCGCACGACTTGTCGTGTTACGAAGTAATACGACCCAGTAATCTGAACTTCGTTCAGATTACAGTTATTCTACGTTACATTTAATATCAACGAAGTCAACTTTCAATAACAGATGATATTAAATTTTATTATTCAATGCGTCCTCGTACTACGCCGCATTTACTATAGCAGGGTGTAACGCTACACCCGCTATCCCGTCCGAATCTTGATATAATGTGCATGACATGCGTTCTTCCACTCTCTACTTCTTATTTTCCCTAAGTTTCTTAAAAAAGACCTTAAGCATTTCGGAACACCTATCCTTTAGAATACCTCTTTCAACCTCACACCTGTGATTGAATCTGCTATCATTTAAAAGATCATAAATAGACCCTGCGCATCCCGCCTTTGGGTTCATTGCACCGATAACCACTCTCGGTATCCGCGACTGCACTATTGCGCCCGCACACATCTGGCAGGGTTCAAGAGTAACATATAAAGTACATTCTTCAAGTCTCCAGTCTCCAAGGATCCTGCAGGCTTTTTTTATTGCCATTATCTCTGCATGGGCAAGAGCTGTGTGGTCTGTATTTCTTCTATTGTAACCGCGTGCTATAACCTTTCCCTCATATACGATCACGCAGCCTATCGGAACCTCGCAAAGTTTCTCTGCCTTCCTCGCCTGAGTAATAGCCTGACTCATAAAGCGCTCGTCTTCTGTATATTTTCTCATCCGTTAAATGATAAAACAAAAATCCCGATTTGTATAGCGTTTTCTTGACTATTTAAAAAAAATAAGTTATGGTTAATGAAGTGCACTGCGTAGCAGGGTACTCCACTCTGCCAGCCTTCGCGCAGGCGAATATCAATGGCTGGCTAGTCATTTCAACATAACAGACTGTGAGGTTTTTATATGAAAACAGCCATAGTAACAGACAGCAACAGCGGTATAACCCAGGCAGAAGGCAAGCGCCTTGGCATATTCGTTATACCAATGCCTTTCTTTATAGATGAAAAACTCTTTCTCGAGGATATAACACTCACACAGGATGAATTTTATCAAAAGTTAAAAGGCAACTCTGATATCAAAACATCCATGCCCGCTCCCGGCGATACAATAGATATGTGGGATAGGGTTCTTTCTGATTACGATGAACTTGTATATATCCCTATGTCAAGCGGACTTTCAAGTTCATGCAACACAGCAAAGATGTTGGCCGAGGATTATGAAGGCAAAGTAGAAGTTGTAGACAACCAGCGTATATCCGTTACACAGCGTCAGTCGGTAATAGATGCTATCCATCTTGCTGCCGCAGGTAAGACAGCCAAAGAGATACGCATTATCCTTGAAGCGCACAAGAAGGAATCATCCATATATATTTCACTTGAAACACTTTCCTATCTCAAAAAAGGCGGCCGTATAACTCCTGCAGCTGCCGCAATAGGCACGATATTAAACCTTAAGCCTGTTCTTCAGATTCAAGGTGAAAAGCTGGACGCTTATCAGAAATGTCGTGGAAAGGCTCAGGCACGCAAGGTTATGATAAACGCCATAAAATCAAATATGGATAAACGTTTCAAGGAAGAAGCCGAGAAGGGCCGCCTTCACATAGCAGCCTCCTATTCAGGCAACCCTGAAGAAGCTAAAGACTGGCTCAAGGAATTGAAAGAAACCTTCCCCGGTCACAATATCGTAATGGAACCGCTCTCACTTTCAGTTTCCTGCCATATAGGTCATGGGGCCTTAGCAGTTACCATTACTTCCTATCTTCCTGAAACAGACCTTCCGGATGAAATTCAGAAAGACGAAATGTCATAATAAGCAAAAATACGTTTACCGCAAAAGCGATAGACGTATTTTTTATTTACTTTTCTTTATTTTCCGAATGTTCTTTTATTTTAACCTTGCCCGACTTCTTTTCTTTTCGTTCTTCCATTTCCGTCTTTTTTCTTTCTATCATCATAAGTATATCATTATATACAAAATCAGATATTGCCGCAAAAGGAATAGCAAGTAAGATGCCGGCGACTCCAAACATTCTTCCGCCAACGATAATACAGATAAGTATCCATACTCCCGATACACCGAGACTTCCTCCAAAAAGCCTTGGCTTAAGTACATAGCCGTCGATCGTCTGAAGGATTATCGTGAATATGATAAACCACAAAGCATACCACGGATTTACAAGAACAAGGATAAACCCGCCGATCACAGCGCCCACGATAGGTCCAAATGTAGGAGCAAGATTGGTAACACCGACAACAACCGATATTATCGAACCGTATGGCATTCCGGCTATGAGCATAAAAACATAATTTGCAATGCCTATGATAAGACCGTCCAAAAGGTCGAATACTATGTAACGTATGATAATATCATTGCATCTTGACCAAAACTCAGCACTTGCCTTGTATGTCTTGTCGGAAAGAACAACATGCATAAGCCTTTTAAAACCCTTCTGAAGATTTACCTTATCTGCAAGGAAATAAATGGCAAGTATTATGCTTATTACTCCATTGAAAATTCCCTTGCCTATATCCATCGACACATTGATTATATTGCCGGTATCAGACGGAATGATCTTCATGAGAGAAGTAAGGAGATTGTCACCAAGCCCTGTGGCGCCAGATATATCAATATTTTTGGATGCGGCGAATTTTGTAAGCTCTGAAAGCAATGCCTGCAGACCGCTTATATAAGTGCTCATGTTACCGATAAGCGTCTGGACACTCTTTACAATCTGAGGGATCAGCGCTACAAGTAAGAGCACGATGAACAATACTATCACTACTATGGCAAACAGGATTGAAATATTTCTCGCTGCCCGTTTACTCTTCATTTTGCTGAAAAGATGCTTTTCAAACACCTTTACAAGCGGATTCAGAACATAAGAAATGATAAGTCCATATATGATTGGTGAAACAAAACCCAGAAAGTAGCCCACTCCCTTAAGTATAGATGGAATGTTCTGCAGCATCATATAAAAGAGAACTACGATACACAATGACACAGAATATGCCACCCATCTCTTTTCAAGCCATTCCTTTTTAAATTTCATATTTCCCCCTTAAAATATAGGTTGCCCTGTTTTACAGAACATGTCGGCAAGAATATGCTGTCACTACTAAAACGCATAATCCAGCCTTCCTGCCCTTTTATCATAAGATTATATCACAAGGAAGATTAAGAGTGAATAAACAAAAAATTACGAATGCAAAAGATTTTAGAATGCAAAAAAAGCCCCTACCCAACAGCTCTCCAGTCTGCCAAACAAGGACCTTTGCGTGCGCCATCAGGGGCTCGAACCCTGGACACCCTGATTAAGAGTCAGGTGCTCTACCAACTGAGCTAATAGCGCATTTATTAAGTTTTCTTCGCTCTGTTGCTTTCTTAGAAGCTTTTGTGTTTCGCAACGGAACGATATGTAGTATACACCGATTGAACGAAGATTGCAAGCCTTTTTTTCACTTTTTTTCAAAAAATCTGTTTTTTGTGCAAATTGTCGGCTCGAACGGCGTTTTCAAGCCGACAATTTGTGCAGATTACAGGGTATTTTATAAAGGAGCCGCCTTTCTGAACGATTCAAGCTTATCAAGTGCCTTACCAGAATCAATAATATCCCTTGCTTCATCAAAGGACTGCTTCATATCATAGCCATCTTTACCAAGGTAGATCGCCATACCTGCATTAAGTATGACTACATCCTTTCTTGGTCCGTCCTCATGCTTTGATAAGATATCATAGAGTATCCTTGCATTATGCTCTGCATCCCCGCCCATCAGATCTTTGAGCTCGCAAAAGGAAAATCCATATTCCTCAGGATTTATATCATAAGTAACAAGTTTTCCGCCATATCTTATTTCACACACTGATGTAGGCCCTGAAAGCGTCACTTCATCTATCTCATCATTTCCGCATGCAACCAGACCTCTTACCACTCCAAGCTTTGAAAGTACCTTTGCCATAGTAACAAGCTTACTGTTATCTGTTATTCCTAAAAGCTGCATATCTGCCCTTGCAGGATTGCAAAGTGCTTCAAGAGTGTTGAACATATTTCTGAAACCAAGCCCCTTCTTCACCTTGTTTATCCTTTCAAAGGCACTATGATACTCCTTTGCATAAAGAAAGCACATTCCCTCTTTCTCAAGAAGCTCTGCGCTTCTTTCCGGTGGAAGACTCAGATTTATCCCAAGCTTTGTAAGCACATCTCCGGATGTCGTTGTCTTTCCCGGTCCTCTTGAAACGTGTTTTGCAACACTGATGCCGCTTGCCGCCACAACAAACATCGCTGCAGTTGAAATATTAAAGGTGTTGATATCATCTCCACCCGTACCGACAATATCCATGATATCACCTTTAGTATCGATATCCTTTGAATGTTTTCTCAAAACCTCCGCTGATGCACTTAACTCATCTGCAGTCTCACCCTTCATGCTCAGTGCTGTAACATAAGCTCCTACCTGAGCGTCTGTAGCTTCACCTTCAATTATCTCCTCCATCACTTCCTGCGCCTGCATAGCAGTAAGATTCCTGCCCGCAGACACTTCATTTATGGCTTCCTCGATCATTTCAGACCCTCCTTTTGATATAAACTGTCTGACGTTTATCTTTGAATTCGCTCCGACCGTCTACGATATGGCTACAATATAGAAAATATTCAGTCAAGTCAAGCATTTAGACTTGAAAAACCTATAAAATTTTGGCATAATGGTTATTCGGTACGTTCCAATGTTAGTTATTGACAAAAAGCTTAAATTATTATAAGATACTAGTGTGAGTCAATCTATTACTACGTTGTAACGCTTATATAAACGACTATCCGACCATATTTTATGGTCGGCAGAGTGTATTATCAATGAAATAAAGTCTGAAAACCAGGCTTTCATCGGGGTCGCCACAGGCACGGCACCGATGGGCACCATGCCTGCAGCAAAGTACAAATCATGAAAATACTTGTTGTTGAAGATGAAGAAAAACTCGCTGATACCCTCGTTCAATTAATGGAAGATCAGGGTTATAATGCAACTGCTGTCAACGATGGTCAGGCGGCTGTTGATACAATTTTTGCCGGTCCTGCTGTTTATGATGCTGTCATTCTTGACCTCATGATTCCTAAGCTTGATGGTATTCAGGTCCTCAAGAAGATCCGTGAGAAAAACATAAACGTTCCTGTTATCATTCTTACCGCAAAGGATGGTCTTGAAAGCAAGGTTCAAGGTCTCGATGCAGGTGCCGATGATTACCTCACCAAGCCATTCCAGCCTGAGGAGCTTCTTGCCCGCATGCGTGCACTCAGCAGACGTCAGAGCCCTGTAGCTGTCGATTCTCTTCATTACGGGGATCTTTCACTTGATCTTGTTAAGTTTGTGCTTTCATGCGGAAGCCGCCACGTCACTCTCGGAAAGAAAGAATTCGAGATCATGCGTCTTATGCTTGCCGATCCTTCTGCTACTATTTCAAAGGACGAACTCATTGACAAAGTATGGAGTGGCGATATAGGTGTCGACGGCAACAATGTAGAAGTTTATATATCATTCCTGCGTAAAAAACTTCAGTATCTTAAAACTGGTGTGGTAATTCAGACCATCCGTAAGATTGGTTATACTTTAGGATATGTTGAACAAAACTGATAAAAGTAACAAGTCTATGCTGCGGCCGCTAAAAGACAGGTTTATCCTCTTGGAGATTCTGTCTGCGGTCGCTATTGTTTTATCTATATATTTTATAATAGAGATCGTTATTACTATTTCCTTCAATTCACATGTGGATGACGGATTGATGGATTATGTAAATACAAGAAATCTCGATAATATATGGATGTCACCAAGCCATCCTCTCAAGCGAAATGTGCCCGACAGCGACGAGCAGGATGTGACCAGTAATTTCACCGTCGGTATCGTTGCCGATACCAATGGCAAGATCGAAGCTTATTATCTAGGCAGCTATGCCATGACCGATAATCAGGTACAGGAAATAGTGCGAAGATGCATAAGCAATGGTACGATATATGGTTATCTTGATGACTACAAATTCAAATATTGCATCATAAGGCAGGACCCCTTTTACCGGATAGCTCTTTTTGATATGAGCGTTTTCCTGCACTACAAGTTTATTTTCAATATTTTAATGATCATCATCGGTTTAAGTGTTACTGTAATTGTGGCGATAATTTCCAGTGCCGAAGTGAACTGGCTTATGAGGCCTCTTGATGAGTCTCTTACAAAACAGAAGCAATTTACCTCCGACGCCTCCCATGAGCTCAAAACACCGCTCACCGTAATAAAGGCAAATGTGAATATACTTAAGGAACACCCTGAGCGGACTGTCGGCGAGCAGATGAAATGGATAAATTATATCGACGATGAATCCAGCAAAATGAAAGAGTTGATCCAGGATATGCTCTACCTTGCAAAGACGGATGCCGTAAGGGATGAGAATACAAATGAGCCGCTTTGCCTATCCGATCTTCTTTTTGAAGTTTATCTTCCTTTCGAATCACTTGCCTTCGAAAACGGCATAAACATAAATGCCGATATCGAAGACTCGCTTTGCGTAAAGGGTGAGGCAAATATGCTGAAACGTCTTATTTCAACCTTACTTGAAAACGCGTTGAAATATGCCGGCGATGGCGGTACAGTCATTATGAGAGCCTATCTGGAGTCAAACAGAGCCATAGTCACGATAAATAACACAGGAGACCCTATACCAAAGGAAAAGTTAAAACATCTTTTTGAAAGATTTTATCGCGTCGATGAGTCACGTAATGGAAAATCCGGCGGATTTGGTCTTGGGCTTGCTATTGCCAAAAATATTGCAGACAAGCATAATGCAATTTTGGAAGTTACCAGTGATGAAGTTTCCGGAACTACATTTAGACTCGAATTTCAAACATGTGAAGGACAAAACCAGTAATGGAGGGATTATTTATTCACAGTTTTTTAAGATCAATAGGTTTTTCTTCTATACGAAGAAAAACGGATCTCGAAAAAGTTCTCGGTACTGTCATGACCACACCAGGGAAACAGGTTTATGTTCAGTCACCATTAGACCCGACTCGCCAGCTCTGCGAAAAGAGTATGGATTTTTCTGAAAATATCGGTATCAGTGTGATCGGTGAATATGACAGCAATAATTTTTTTCATGTGACCCACTACTTTCCTTACCTTCGTGGCAACAGGATCACCGTAAGAACAGATGTAGCTGTCAATCACCGCGTAGATTCGGATGCATACACAGGTATGTGCTCAGATTACAGGTTTGGCACTTCCTTAATATTTTACCTGCAAAACAGCCTTGATTATCTGCGCAACGCTGAGGGAGGCGACCATTCCACCATCACCGGCTGTCCCATTACGCTTACAGCCCTTGCATCATCCGGCAAGATACTGCTTCCGATAAAGAAGACACCCGCACTTTTGAAGATTGCTCTTGCAGAAAGATCCAAGTATGAAATACTAGCAAAAGCTGCTCATATCGGCAGCGAGGATGCTATCACCGACCTTACGATGAGGGAATTAGATACTTATGCCATGATAAACCGTCGCATAAAAACAGAAGATGTCTATTCTATTGTCGAAAGTACATTTATACCTTACGGTTCAGAAAGTGATAATTACACCATTTTAGGAACTATTCTGGATGTTCAGCATAAGGTTAATTCCATAACGAATGAAGCTGTCACAGAACTTTATATAACCTGCAACGGTCTTTCTTTACTTATCTGCATAAATGATGCCGACCTTTTGGGCGAAGCAAGGCCAGGTCGTCGATTTAAGGGAAATATATGGCTTCAGGGATATTTAGATTTTGAAAAAATATACTGATATGAGGGCCAAAAGTTCAGCATATATTCTTACCGCTGCCATTCGTCAGTGATATTATGTAATAAAAAAACTGCGACAAAGTCGCAGTTTTTTTTATTACAGCAGGATAATATTATCCTTTGCACATGCCTCTCTCATATCCTCCGGCCAGAGACTTGCCTGAACCTCGCCGATATGCGCCCTGTCAAGCAGGAGCATGCACAAACGGCTCTGTCCTATACCGCCGCCTATTGTGTATGGAAGCTCTCCGTTAAGGAGCATCTTATGATAAGGCAAAGTCCTTCTCTCCTCACATCCAGCCTTCTTTAACTGTTCATCAAGAGATTTCTCGTCAACCCTTATACCCATTGAACTTATTTCAAGAGCACAGTCAAGAGTATCATACCAGAAAAGAATATCTCCGTTAAGACTCCAGTCATCATAGTCAGGTGCTCTTCCGTCATGCGGCTCGCCATTTGAAAGCTTATCTCCTATCTTTGAAACAAAAACACAGCCATGTTCCTTTGTGATAAGGTTCTCTCGCTCCTTTGCTGTCTTATCCGGATACATCTGAAGCAAAGTTTCCGAATCAATAAAGAAAATATCATCCGGAAGCTTCTTTACAGCCTGAGGGAACTTGTACCACACCTCATGCTCCATGTGCTTGATTATGCGGAATATATTTCTAACTGTTGTATATAAGGTTTCTGTGGTCCTGTCTTCCTTGTTAATGACCATTTCCCAGTCCCACTGGTCAACATAGCAAGAATGAAGATTGTCGAGCTCCTCGTCGCGTCTGATGGCGTTCATGTTAGTATACAGACCCTCGCCCGGCTTGAAGTCATATCTCTTCAATGCCATTCTTTTCCATTTTGCAAGAGAATGAACAACCTCTATAGTCTCACCCTCATTCCATGGGACATCAAAGCTTACAGGTCTTTCATACCCATTAAGATTATCATTAAGACCAGAACTCTTTTCTACAAAAAGCGGTGCAGATATTCTGTAGAGATTCATTTCCTTTCCAAATTCCTTCTGGAAAGTATCTCTTATGTACTTGATTGCCTCCTGCGTCTCTCTGACAGAAAGCCTTGGGTCATATCCCTTTGGTAAAATAAGCATATTTACCCCTCTCTTTCCCAAAATCTTTGTTAGTGTTCAAATGTAATCCCTATTATAATTCTTTTGCCGACCCAGTACAAGAAAAAATTACAGATGATACTTCCTGCCCCTGCCCTTACCTTCCTCATAAACAACATTTTTGTGACTCAAAATTTGTAATAATTCAAAAAAATTAAAATCCTTCGATAAGCCGCCTTAATTTTCTTGACAGCTTAAATTTATAGTAAGCGAAAAAATAATAGAGGATAGA